>CAXTEP010000165.1:0-6688 GCA_964243125.1 uncultured Lichenihabitans sp.
GGTCGACACGGACGGACGGGGCTCTGCCACGCCGGTCAGGTAGGCCTCCGTCTCGGCGTCGTTGGCAAGATCGAGGCCGTACAGGCGGTTGATCGTGGTCCGGTTGATCGGCATGGGCACCTGCAAGCCCGGGCCGTCCGGGCTCGCGGCGAGGCAGGCCAGCACCCGGTGCTCGTAGGGCCGCCAAGCCGTGAACCGCGACAGGTAGGCCGCCACGTCGTCCGAGTTGGTGTGGAAGATGTGCGGACCGTAGCGGTGAACCAGAATGCCGGCCGCGTCGGCCTCGTCGTAGGCGTTACCGCCGATGTGGGACCGCCGGTCGATCAAGAGCACCCGCTTGCCGGACTGACTGGCAAGCCGTTCGGCCATGACGCTACCCGCGAAACCCGCCCCGACCACCAGGATGTCGGCGTCGCGGCGACCGCGGCGGCGCAACACGGGCGGCTCGGGCCGAGCCGGGACCTTCGCGGTCACCGCTCCCCGCAACAGTTCGGCCATGGCCGCGAAGGTGCGGTCCCACGACACGGTCGCGAGCAGCCTGTCGACGTCGCCAAGCCATTCCGAGCCCTTCGCCCTCATGGCCAGGGCCCGTTCGCAAGCCGCCACGAAGGTGTCCGGACCGTCGGCGATCAGCACGGCCGCGAGACTGCTGTAGTGGCGAACCACGTCCGTGACGGGGGTGGACACCACCGGCACCCCACCCGCGAGGTATTCGAGCGTCTTCGTGGGACTGATGAAGCGGGTTGCCTCGTTGATCGCGAAGGGCATGAGAGCCACGTCCCAGCCCGCCAGATAGGCGGGCAGGTCCGCGTAGGATCGGCCACCCAGGTAATGGATGTTGGCACGGCGCGGCAGGGTGGCCGGATCGACCTTGACCACGGGGCCGACCATCACGAGGGTCCAGTCCGGGCGTGCCCGCGCCAGGTGGTCCAGCAGGCCGAGATCCATGCGCTCGTCGATCACGCCGTAGAAGCCCAGTCGCGGCCGAGGCAGCGCGGCCTGGTCGGCCGGCTCCGGACCGGGCCCGCGGGCGATTGCGAAATGCCCCGTGTCGACGCTCGACGGAAACGCGTGGATGTTGGGGTGGGCGGTCCGCTTCGCCTCGAAAAGGCTGTGGCCGCCGGTGAACATCACGTCGGCCCGGGCCATGAGGGCGCGTTCGAGGTGGGGGAGTTCGGGAGGCGCGAAGCGGAAGTGGGACAGTTCGTCCATGCAATCGTAGACGACCGCGGCGGCGTCCAGGTGCGACGCGAAGGCGAACATCATCGGCGTATAGAACCAAAGGATCGGGTTCTCGATCCCGCGGTCATCCATGAGTCCATCCAGCAGGCTGCGCAGCACGCTTGCCTGGCCGCTGAGATCGGTGCCGGCCGGGAACTCGGGCGTGACCACCAGTACGCCGCTCGCCTCGTCGGTCCGGGTCGACAGCACGGGCACTTCATCCTGCCCGTGAATGGGTTCTTCGAAGTATATTGTTTGATAAGACGGGCTGAAACGACTTAATAGATGTTGCGGTCTCTGATAAACAAAATTCCAGCGCAGGTGTGAAAAGCAAATGAGAGTCGCCGCGTTGACTGTCCCGATCGCCGATGAACGCTTTGTGTCGAAACCTCTGGGCTCTTCTCTTCGCAATGGATCAGCTCTCAGGTAAGGGCGGCGGCTAACGGTAAACATCATCTGCAAAAACGGCAACCGCGACGTTGTCGCAATGTTCCCCGTCGCCGGATCGGCCGATTGTCGCGTCCGACAACAGGACCTGCGATCCCATGCCCGGCTGGTCGGGTCGTGAGATGCGGGCGCAGGAAGCTCAAGCTTGACGGAACCGACGGTCGGTGCCGATGGTTCGGTTCGAAAGCAACCGACAACCTCAAGAACGGACCCAGAAGATGCGGTGGGAAGACGCCCGACGTTCCGACAACGTCGAGGATCTGCGCGGCGATGGTGGCGGTGGAGGCGGGGGGTTCGGCATCCCGGTCGGCGGCGGCGGTCTCGGCATCGGTGCCATAGTGATCCTGGCCATCATCGGCTACGCGACCGGAATCGACCCCCGCATCCTGATCAGCGGCGTGCAAAACGCCGGCGTCCATCAGGGATCCTACAACCAGCCCTACAGCCAGGACGATGACACCGGCGATCAGCCGGTGCGACGGCAGGCGCAGCAGGGCAATACGGGCCGCGCGACCGACCAGATGGCCGACTTCGTGTCGGCCGTGCTGGGTGAGACCGAGGATGTCTGGTCGCAGGTGTTGCCGGCTCAGAAGAACGTCCGGTACGTCGACCCCAAGCTGGTTCTCTACACCGGGGTGACCCGGTCGGGTTGCGGGCAGGCGCAGTCCGCGATGGGGCCGTTCTACTGTCCCGTCGATCAGAAAATCTACCTCGACATGGCGTTCTTCAACGACATGAAGACCAAGCTCGGCGGCGGCGGCGATTTCGCCTACGCCTACGTGATCGCCCACGAGGTCGGGCATCACGTGCAGAACCTGCTCGGCATTCTGGGCAAGGTCCGCGAACGGCAGGAACAGGCCGGGCAGCAGGAGGCCAACAATCTGTCGGTCCGCATCGAGCTGATGGCTGATTGCTTCGCGGGCGTGTGGGCCGCCAACGCCGACCAGAAATGGCATATCCTGGAGCAGGGCGACATCGACAAGGCCATGAACACGGCTTCCGCGATCGGTGACGACCGGCTGCAGAAAGCCTCGCGGGGCTACGCGGTGCCCGACAGCTTCACTCACGGGTCGTCGATGCAGCGGCAGGACTGGCTCAAGCGCGGGCTGCAGTCGGGCAAGGTGGACAGCTGCAACACCTTCGCGGCGAGAAACTGAGCAGTGCCGGGCCTGGACGACGGCCGCCCGTTCCTGCCGCTGTCGATCGCGGTCCTGACCGTCTCGGACACGCGGGTGGAGGCCGACGACCGCTCGGGCGACACGCTGGTCGAGCGGCTGACGCGGGCCGGCCACCGCCTGGGGGCGCGAGCCATCGCGCCGGATGACGGTTCCCGGATCGAGGCGACCGTGCGGGCCTGGGTGGCGGACCCGAGCATCGACGTGGTGATCACCACGGGCGGCACGGGCTTCACGGGACGCGACATCACCCCCGACACGATCGAGCCCCTGTTTTCCAAGCGCATGGACGGTTTCTCGACCGTGTTCCACCGCCTGTCCTTCGATAAGATCGGCACCTCCACGATCCAGTCTCGCGCGACCGCGGGTCTGGTGGACACAACATTCGTGTTCGTGCTGCCCGGTTCGCCCGGCGCCTGCCGGGATGCCTGGGACGGCATCCTGGCCCACCAGCTCGACTACCGCTATCGGCCCTGCAACGTCGTGGAACTGATGCCGCGCCTCGGCGAGGCCCAGAAACGCAAGGGCGGGATCTGACCGTTTCCACCACGTGTCCGGCCGGCTCCGCCGCGGCTCACGACGCCGTTTGGGCGCGCGACGTGAGCGTGCGGGCCTTGCCCAGGCGCCGGACCAGGGTGGCAAAGTCCTTGGCGCCCTTAAAACTCTGGCGCAGGGCGATAACCCCCGCCACGGGAGCGCGGCCGGGCATCAGCCGTGCCCCGAGACCCTGCGGGGCCTGCCGGAGCAGCAGCACGGATGGCTTGCCCGGATCGGCCTGCGGCCCGAATAGCGCCGCGATCTCCTCGGAGAAGCCGCGGTCCACCACCGCATTGGCGGACAGGACGAAGATCCAGGGCGAGCGCGCCTTCTCGACGGCCTGCCGCACGGCCGCCTCGAACGAGCCGGCCTCGACGATGGAACAGCCCGCGTGTTCGGCAACCTGCCGGATCTCCGTGCCGGCTTCGACCGCCACCAGCGTCACGTCGCGCACCAGGCCGTCGACTGTTGCGGGCACCAGGGCCGCGAGCGTCCTGACCAGCGTGGCCGCGATCGAGGGCGGACCGTCCGAGAACGGTGGGGCGAGAACCAGGGTTGAAAGCATTGCGGGCTCCCATAGCACGATCGGGCACCCCGTGAAGCCGTGACCGACCGTTCCCGCGTCCGGCCCGTTCCGGCTTGACGCCGCAGCGCGCGCGCGTCCTTGTGCGGACCCTCAAGGAGGAGCTTTTGGCCGATCGGACCATGGAGGCGGACGCCACCGTCGCGCGCCTGCGCGACGTCCGGACCCGGATCGCGCGCGCGGCCGCCGACGCGGGCCGCGCGCCCGCCGACGTGACGCTGGTGGCCGTTTCGAAGACCTTCGCGGCCGACGAGGTCGCGCCCGTGATCGCGGCCGGCCAGCACGTGTTCGGCGAGAACCGCGTGCAGGAAGCGAAGGCGAAATGGCCGGCCCTTCGCGATCTCACGCCCGACCTGGTGCTTCACCTGATCGGGCCGTTGCAGTCCAACAAGGCGCGTGAGGCCGTGGAACTGTTCGACGTGATCGAGACCGTCGACCGGCCGAAGATCGCCGAGGCGCTGGCGGCCGAGATCGCCCGCACGGGCCGGACCCCCGCCTTGCTGATTCAGGTCAACACGGGTGCCGAGCCGCAAAAGGCGGGCGTGCTGCCGCACGACGCCGACGCCTTCCTGGCCGCGTGCCGCGACCGCTACGGGCTCGCGGTCGCGGGCCTCATGTGCATCCCGCCGGCCGGCGAGCAGGCGAGCCCGCATTTCGCGCTGCTGAACAGGATCGCGGCCCGCAACGGCCTGCCGATTCTATCCATGGGCATGAGCAGCGATTACGAGCTCGGCATCCAGCTCGGCGCCACCCACGTGCGGGTGGGCAGCGCGATCTTCGGCACGCGTCCCCGGCCCGCGTGAGGCGGCAGGGGGTGGGGCACCGTCCCAATCGGGCCATGCTTCCACACGGAGCAAGCCCCGCCCGGTGAATATGAAGCGTTCGGCGGTTTCAAAGCCGCGACGCATGCGACCCGAGCCGGGCGGCTTCCCGCGATCCGGATGCGCCTCTTTGATGCGCTTTCGCTTGAGAAGGCCGCCTATGAACACGCGGCCGACAGCGATCGAAGGTGAGGACGGCCGCTTCCGTCCCGCGTCGGCGCGGGTGGCAGTCCTTCCCGAGCGCCACCCGCTTCGCGCCGCGTCCTGCCGGTGCTAAGCAACGGCGGGCGACCACCCGGGCCCGGGCCCGAACGGGGTATTCTGACGATGATCGAACTCTTCTACTGGCCGACCCCGAACGGCCACAAGATCACGATGTTCCTGGAGGAAGTCGGGCTCCCCTACACGATCCACCCGGTCGACATCGGCCGGGGCGACCAGTTCAAGCCTTCCTTCCTGGCCATCGCGCCCAACAACCGCATGCCGGCCATCGTGGACCGCGCGCCGGCCGGCGGCGGCGAGCCGATCTCGGTGTTCGAGTCGGGTGCCATCCTGCTCTATCTGGCGGAGAAAACAGGCCGCTTCCTGCCCGCGGACCTCCGGGGCCGCACGGCCGCCACCGAGTGGCTGTTCTGGCAGATGGGCGGCCTCGGCCCCATGGCGGGGCAGAACCACCACTTCGCGGCCTACGCGCCCGAAAGGATCCCCTACGCGATCGACCGCTACGTCAACGAGACCAACCGCCTTTACGGCGTCCTCGACCGGCAGCTGGCCGGCCGCGACTACGTGGCGGGCGAGTATTCGATCGCCGACATGGCGGCGTACCCCTGGACGGTGAGCTGGGAGCGGCAGGGGCAGCGGCTCGAGGACTTTCCGAACCTGAAGCGCTGGCACGAGACGATCCGGGACAGGCCCGCGACCCTGGAAGCATACCGGAAGGGCGAGGACGTCAACCGCCCCACGGAAATGTCCGAAGAAGCCAAGAAGATGCTGTTCGGCCAGACCGCGATCTCGCACGGGCGCGGGCAGTGACGATGGAAAGGATGACCGCATGGGTCGCATGATCAAGCTGACGGCTTCGGACGGCTTCACCCTCGACGCCTACCGGGCCGAGCCGAGCGGCGCTCCCCGGGGCGGCCTCGTGGTGCTGCAGGAGATTTTTGGGATCAACCATCACATCCGCAGCGTGGCGGACCGCTACGCCGCGCTGGGCTACTTGGTGGTCGCGCCGGCGCTGTTCGATCGCGCCCGGCCCAAGGTCGAGCTCGCCTATGATCCGCCCGGCATGCAGGAGGGCGTCGCGCTCAACAAGCGGATCGCGCGCGACGATACCGTGAAGGACCTCGCGGCCGCGGTCGGGGCGGCGTCGGAGGGCGGCCGCGTCGGCGTGGTCGGCTACTGCTGGGGCGGCACGCTGGCCTATCTCGCGGCCTGCCGGGTGCCGGGCGTGTCGGTGGCGGTCGGCTATTACGGTGGGGGCATCGCGTCGGACCTGGCCGAGAAGCCGACCGTGCCGCTCATGCTCCATTTCGGCGAGCGGGACGACCACATTCCCATGAGCGATGTCGAGAAGATCAGGGCCGCCATGCCGCATGTGCCGGTTTTCACCTACCCGGCCGGGCACGGCTTCAACTGCGACGAGCGCGGCTCGTTCGATCAGGCCAGTGCCGACCTGGCGCTCAGCCGCACGGTGCCGTTTCTGAGCGAGAACCTCGGCTGACGGCTCGAAAAAAGCGCGTGCCGGGTCCCGCAAACGGACGCGACGGTTCTTGAAACCACCGGTTCGATCCCCAAATCTGCGTCGCGCGGGCCGTAACGGACGCGCAGCTAGGGTGGCCCGAGCGTCGCCTCGGGCCTCATGTCGCTTTTCGAAGGATGTGAACAATGCGCCAGTACGATCTTTC
>CAXTEP010000166.1:0-3484 GCA_964243125.1 uncultured Lichenihabitans sp.
CTCGAAACCCAGACGCTCGACCAGGTCCTGCCGCTGCTGCTCGAGCGCTCGCTCGCGCGCGGCTGGCGGGCCGTGGTCCAGGCCGGCGGCCCCGAGCGGGTGCAGGCGCTCGACGCGCACCTTTGGACCTACGACGACGCGAGCTTCCTGCCGCACGGCGGCGCCAAGGACGGCGAGCCCGAAACCCAGCCCATCTACCTGACCGACGGCCCCGAGAACCCCAACGGCGCCGCGGTCCGCCTGTTTACCGATGGCGTCGCGATCGCCCCCGTGCTGGCCGCAGATGCGGCTTACGAACGCGCCGTCCTCCTGTTCGATGGCCGCGACGGCGATGCTGTCGCGGCTGCGCGCCGGCAGTGGGCCGAGCTGAAGCGCGCCGGGCACGCGGTGTCGTACTGGCAGCAGAACGAGGAGGGGAGGTGGGAGAAGCGGGGGTGAGCCCATTGCGGCTCCAGCCCCGTCCCAATAAGCGGTCCAGTACGGCAGGGTGCCGTTCAACACTCTGGGTTCCTCAACGGTTGCAGCAGGCCGTATCACCGCCGCGCCACTTCGAACCAGACCGCCGCCGCCGTCCTGATCACGCGTTTGTCGCTCCTGTGGCGCGCGGGCACAGGTCGGCCTCAGCCGGAGGAGCTAGCCGCGTGCCCGGGGCCGTCGCATGCATTTGCAGATGCCGAACACGCCCGAACACGTTAAAACCCCGCCATTCGACCCTCGACAGATGGCAAGCGGACCTCACCCATGATGACCCCCTCCACCGCCGATTTCCTCAACGCCGCCAATCTCGCCTACAGCCCGGAGCTCGCCCTGCCGGACGGCTGGAGCCGGCTCGTGCCCGATAGCGAGGACGACGCCACGGGCCTTTACGGCTCGGCGTTCCGGACCGCGTCCGGCCAGGTCATCGTGGCGTATCGCGGCACGGACCTCGACGCGCTCTCGACCAACCCGAAGTTCGCGGTCGCGCAGATCGTGGCCGACCAGCAGCTCTTCGAGGGCCAAAACCCTGCCGCTTTCGGTGGCGCGCTGGCGTTCGCCCAGAGCGCGCTGGCGGCGGCCTCCGCGCAGGGCATCGCGGCCGGCGACGTGTTCGTGGACGGCCATTCGCTCGGGGGGGCGCTGGCCGAATATGCCGCCAC
The DNA here is from genome assembly GCA_964243125.1 of uncultured Lichenihabitans sp. Taxonomy (GTDB): domain Bacteria; phylum Pseudomonadota; class Alphaproteobacteria; order Rhizobiales; family Beijerinckiaceae; genus Lichenihabitans. Next base: position 1,137 of record CAXTEP010000166.1, read on the forward strand.
GCAGACGGGTCTCGCCGGCACCACCTTCGGGGCTCCCGGCATCGTGGTGACCAACGCCGCGCCCGGAGCGGGCGCGACGCTGTCCGATTACGTCGAATACGGCGACCCGGTCGGCAACTACAGCAGCAATCCCAACTACCAGGGCGCACTGCTGCAGAGCGACGCCATCCTCCGCTACGGCGACGCGACCTACATCGGCTCCTCGACCGACCGCGCGCAGATCGCGTTGGCGGGCCAGCTGTTCGGGTCGTCGGATGCCGGCAAGTTCGCAGCCGCGGCGCTGCTCGCCGACGCGGTCGAGCAGCACCACTTGCTGATCCACTACGCGGCCGACCTGGGCCTGTCGATCCCCGAGGGCACCCCATCCCCGGCCACTGCTGACCTGGTCAACCTGTTCCAGCAGGTTTTGGGCGGGACGCTGCCCGTCGCGGGCGGCACGGGCGACGACGCGCTGATCGGGACCGCCGGCAACGACGTCATCCTCGGCGGCCTCGGCAACGACCTGGAGTCGGGTCTCGACGGCGCCGACAGCCTTCAAGGCAATGCCGGCAAGGACGTGCTCACGGGCGACCCGGGCGCCGACACGCTCGACGGCGGTCGCGGGGCCGACCTCATGTTCGGCAACCAGGGGCGCGACGTACTCATCGGCAACTACGGCAAGGACTCGCTGCACGGCAACGCCGGCAACGACACCCTGCTCGGCAATCAGGGCGCCGACACGCTGGCTGGTGGCATCGGCAACGATACGCTCGGCGGTGGCCAAGGCGACGACATCCTGACCGGCGGCCAGGGAAACGACGTGCTGGCGGGTCGCGCCGGCAACGACACGTTCGCGTTCGCTCCCGGCGACACGGGCTTCGTGTCGGGCGTGGGCACGGGCGACACGATCCTCGACTTCGCGAGCGGCGCGGACCGGATCGACTTCACCGCGGGACCGGCCGGCTCGGCGGCCAACTTCGCGGCGGGCTCCACCGCGAGCACCGGCTTCGCCGACGTCCAGGCCGTCGCGCAGGGGCTGATCGACGCTGGCAGGACCTACGCGTTCGTGTCGGACGGCCAGGACGGGTTCCTGTTCGCGGCCGCGGGCGGCACCATCGCGGACGCGATCAGGATCGCCGGCTCCGGGCCGGTCGGGTTCCAGGACATCGTGGGCGGGCCGGTGGCGTAGGGGCGACCCGCCCCACCCTCAACCCGTCGCGGCGCGATCCGGTTTCTCGGGTTCGGGCCTCGATGGGAGCGAGGATCGGCCTGGTGCGGCTCTACTGCGCGGCCTCGCTCTCGGCCGTCAGCGCAAGCCATTCGTCCTCGGCGACCGCGAGGGCCTTGGCGAGCTCCTTGCGCTGATGGGCGAGGGTCGCGACGCGGCCTTTGTCGCGCTGGAACGTGTCGGGGTTGGCGAGTGCCGCGTCGATGCGGGCGATCAGGGCCTGGAACTTGCCCATCCGGTCCTCGAGCGTCTCGATCTGGCGGCGCAGCGGGATGTGGGCCTTGCCGGGCTTCTTGGGCGCCGCCGGGGCGGTGGCCTGCCGGTCGGCGCCTTTCCGGGGCCCGCGCTTGGCCCCGCCCGCGCGTTCGAGCACAAGCGCCTTGTAGTCGTCCATGTCGCCGTCGAACGCCTGGACCGACCCGCCGTCGACCAGCCACAGCCGGTCCGCGCAGGCGTCGATCAGGTAGCGGTCGTGGCTGATCAGGATGATGGCGCCCTGGTACTCGTTGACGGCCTCGATCAGGGCCGCGCGGCTGTCGATGTCGAGGTGGTTCGTCGGCTCGTCGAGGATCAGCAGGTGCGGCCCGTCGAAGGTCGCGAGCCCCATCATCAGCCGCGCCTTCTCGCCGCCCGACAGCTGCGCCACCGCCGTGTCGGCCTTGACGTTGGGGAAGCCCAGCTGGGCGCAGCGGGCGCGGATCTTGGATTCCGGCGCGTCAACCAGCCGCTCGGCCACGCAGCGGTAGGGCGTCTGCGTTTCGTCAAGCTCCTCGACCTGATGCTGGGCGAAAAAGCCGACCTGGAGTTTCGAGGAGCGCCGCACCGTGCCGCCCGCCACCTCCAGCCGGTCCGCCACCAGCTTGGCGAAGGTGGACTTGCCGTTGCCGTTCGAGCCCAACAGGCCGATGCGGTCGTCGTTGGAGATGTTGAGGTTGAGGCGGCTCAGCACGGTGCGGTCGCCGTAGCCGACGCTCGCGCCGTTCATGGCCACGATGGGCGGACTGAGCGGTTTTTGGGGCGAGGGCAGGGTGAAAGGCAGCACCTCGCTGTCCACGATGGCGGCCACGGGCTGCATGCGGGCCAGCATCTTGATCCGCGACTGCGCCTGCCGGGCCTTGGTGGCCTGGGCGCGGAAGCGGTC
>CAXTEP010000166.1:3584-6683 GCA_964243125.1 uncultured Lichenihabitans sp.
TTGGTGGGCTCGTCGAGCAGCAGCAGGTCGGGGCGCGAGAACAGCACGGCCGCGAGCGCCACCCGCATCCGCCAGCCGCCAGAGAACTCGCTCAGCGCGCGTTCCTGCGCGTCGCGGTCGAAGCCCAGGCCCGACAGGATGGTGGCGGCCCGTGCCGGGGCCGCGTGGGCGTCGATGTCGACGAGCCGGGTCTGGATGTCGGCGATGCGGGTCGGGTCCGCGGCGGTGTCGGCTTCCGCGGTCAGGGCCGCGCGCTCCGTGTCGGCCGCGAGCACGAAGTCGATCAGCGTGGTGGGACCGCCCGGCGCTTCCTGCTCGACGCGGCCGAGGCGCACCGACCGCGGTAGGCTCAGCGTGCCCCCCTCGGGGTGCAGCTCGTCGGCGATCATCCGGAACAGGGTGGTCTTGCCCGTGCCGTTCCGGCCCACGAAGCCGATGCGGGCGCCGTCGGGCAGTGCCGCGGTGGCGCGGTCGAAGAGGACCCGCGGGCCGAGCCGGTAGGTCAGGTCGTTGATGTGCAGCATGGCGGGTTCAATGGCGTGGCCGATGCTGCGATGCAAGAGGCGCGGCCCCACCCGGTCGGGCTCGGCCAGTGATCGCGGAATGGTCTCAGCACGCGGTCGTCCCAGACCTGGACTTCGATGAAGCGGTCGAAGCGCCGGGACGGATCATGCTTCCACCGATCGCCAGGAAGGCCGTGGACCGCGATCACCGCGTCGATCTCGTCGAGCGAGAAGACCTGGCCGTGGTAGGACTGCCGTTCCGCCCTCAAGTCCTCGCGATGACCGAGCGGCATGGACGCCATGCTGTCCGGGTAGGTGAACGTGACCGCACCGGGGTCGAGTCCAGCCAGGGGCATCCGGAACGACCACGGCCGCGACGGGTCCGCGCCGTCCGCCATGTCACCGAGGAAGAAGTAGATCGGGTTCGCGAGACCGAGCGACCCCAGCTTCTCGGTCGCGCGCGCGTGGAGCCAAGCCTCCGTCGCGAGCCGTCGCGGCAGGTAGTTCGGTTTGACGACCCGACGCCCTGCGCTGGCAATCCCGCCGAGAATGGTCCTGGCCGCATCGGGTCCTTCCGCACAGAGATTGCGGAACGGACCCCATGCGGGATCAAAGTTGTGGGTGATCAGATCCGGCCGACGGTCCATTCCGCTGCTTTGCTCCGGATGCCGCCTCTTACCCGCGCCTTGCCGGTCGCGAGGGCGCCCGATATAAGCCGACCGCATTCCTTGCGGCCCTCCCGACCCGAAAGTCACCCGCGCCATGGCGACCCAGCGAACCTTCTCCATCCTGAAGCCCGACGTGACGCGCCGCAACCTCACCGGCCGGGTCAATGCCGTGATCGAGGAGGCGGGCCTGCGCGTCGTGGCGCAGAAGCGGCTGCACATGACGCGCCACCAGGCCGAGGCCTTCTACGCGGTCCACAAGGAACGACCCTTCTTCGGTGAGCTGGTGGAGATGATGACGGCCGCGCCCGTGGTGGTGCAGGTGCTGGAAGGCGAGGACGCAATCCTGAAATATCGCGAGGTCATGGGCGCTACCAACCCCGAGAAGGCCGACGCCGGCACGATCCGCAAGACCTTCGCGCTGTCGATGGGCGAGAACTCGGTGCACGGCTCGGATGCGCCCGAGACCGCCGCCCAGGAAATCGCGCAGTTCTTCGCCGGCAACGAGATCGTCGGCTGAACACGGCGGCTGGGGAACCGCGGCCCGGGTCAAACGGGCCGCGGCCGTCCCGCTCACGCCACATGGAAGGCGGCGCTCTGCGGCAGCAGCAGGTCGGCGGCGGTCACCGGGCCACCGATCGCGTAGATGCGGATGCCCGGGTCGGGATGTCCCGAGCCGGTGGCGTCGATGAGCAGCAGCTTGGGATCGGAGGACGCGTTGCCGACCACCAGCGACGACCCAAAGGCGCGCAGGTCGATCCCGTCCTACCTGGGGGTTTAGCATTCATGCTGACCGCCGTCGATGACCTCGTCGCCGGCGTTCCCGAACAGGTTTTCACCCGCAAAGCCGGTCGTGGTTCGGTCGTCGCCGACGCTGCCGCGTACGCGAAATAAATCCGCCCGCGCTCACGCAGCCGGTGGCACCATCAGGCAAAGGTCCGGATCGATCAGGCGCGAAATCGTTTCGCGGCCGAGCAGCGCGTCCGCCACCAGGCGCAGCGCGTGCGGATAAAGGCGGTGCTCCTGCCGCAACACGCGCGCGGCCAGCGTTTCGGGCGTGTCGCGGTCCAGCACCGGAACCGCGGCCTGGGCGACGATGGGGCCGGCATCCACCTCTGGCACGACGTGGTGGACCGTGCAGCCGTGGATCTTCACCCCGTCCTCGAGCGCGCGGGCGTGGGTGCGAAGGCCGCGATAGCTCGGCAGCAGGGCCGGGTGGATGTTGATCATCCGGCCGGTCCACTGGTTCACGAACCACGGCGTCAGCAGGCGCATGAAACCCGCAAGGCAGATCAGCTCGACCCGGTGGATCTCGAGGGTGAGTTGCAGGGATCGCTCGAACGCCTCGCGACCGCCGTAGATGCGATGGTCGAGCCCCGCCACCGCGAGGCCGCGGTCCTTGGCCCAGCGCAGGCCCTCGGACGCGGGATCGTTGCTCGCCACGAGCACGATCTCGGCCGGGTGGGTGGGTTGGCCGGCGTCGGCCACGAGCGCCCGCATGTTGGAGCCGCGGCCCGAGATCAGCACGGCGGTGCGTAGGCGGGCCGCGCTCAAAGCGCCAGGATCCCGCGCGTCACCACCCGGTCGCCCGCCCCGGCCTCGACCACGCCGCCGATCGTCACGACCGCCTCGCCCGCCGCCGCGAACCGGGCCGCGACGGCGTCGGCGCTGTGGCGCGCCACGATCGCCACCATGCCGATCCCGCAGTTGAAGGTGCGCAGCATGTCGGCTTCGGAGACTTCCCCGGTGCGGGCGAGCCAGCCGAACACGGGCGGCGGCGTCCAGGCCCCCAGGTCGAGCGCGATGCCGAGGCCGGGCGGCAGCGCCCGGGGCAGGTTGTCAGGGAAACCGCCGCCCGTCACGTGGGCCAGGGCCAGCAGGCCGTCGCCCTGCGCCAGCACCTGAAGGATCGTCTTCACGTAGATGCGGGT
>CAXTEP010000167.1:0-1541 GCA_964243125.1 uncultured Lichenihabitans sp.
TTCCGGCCGGAGTTCCTGAACCGGGTCGACGAGATCATCCTGTTCCACCGCCTGCGGCGGCAGGACATGGGGGCGATCGTGGACATCCAGCTCGGGCGGCTCACCAAGCTCCTCGACGACCGCAAGATCCGGCTCGACCTGGACGACAAGGCCCGGGCATGGCTGGCCGACCACGGCTACGACCCGGCCTACGGGGCACGGCCGCTGAAGCGGACCATCCAGAAGGCCGTGCAGGATCCGCTCGCCGAGATGATCCTGTCGGGCCGGGTCGCGGATGGCGCGGCTGTGCCGGTGTCGGCGGGCCGGGCGGGCCTGCTGTTCGACGGCGAGCCGGACTTCGACCCGACCGTGGTGCCGCTGTCGCGTGCCATCAACTGAATGGGAGGAGCCCGGCCGAGCGCCGGGCCCTTCATTTCGACGCCGCCGCGTGGAGCGATCGCGGGCCCGGCTCCGGAGCGAGGGAACCTGCTCGCCGGACGGCGGTTCTGAGCCATGGTGCGAGGCCGGTCGCCTCTGTGGCTGATGGCAGGTGGGCCGCCTCGGCTGGATGCGCGATCTGATTGCCCACGCGGGAGCCCGCGACCCGGTCTCGGTCCCGGCGGGTTCGCGGCCGCGCGGAAGCGAGCGTCACGCCGCCGGCGTCATCGTCCAGGGTGGACCCTCGCGGCCTCGGCGCGGACCGGGTTTGAAACGGTCGAGGAGATGGTAGGCCTTTGTTCGCGAGGCGACTCGCGATCGGAACGAAGGCCATAGTTGATGGATGCGAGCCACGAGATCATCTTCGTCGCGGGCGTGCTCTGCCTGCTCGCGACCCTGGCGGGGCTTCTTTCCGCCCGTCTTGGAACGCCGCTGCTCCTGGCGTTCATCGGCATCGGGATGCTGGCGGGCGAGGACGGCCCGGGGGGAATCCAGTTCGACGATTTCCGAGCCGCCTATCTGGTCGGCAGTCTGGCGCTTGCTGCCATTCTGTTCCAGGGAGGCCTCAGCACCGAACGGCGCATGCTGCAGCAGGCGCTTTGGCCTTCCATCGCGCTCGCCACCCTGGGCGTCGCGGTCAGCGCAGGTCTCGTCGGGACGGTCGTGAAGCTGCTGTTCAGCCTGACCTGGCCCGAGGCGCTCCTGCTCGGGGCCGTGACGGCGCCGACCGACGCCGCGGCCGTTTCGGTCCTCCTTCGCCTGTCTCAAGCGAGCATCCCGTTCCGTGTTGTGGCCGCTCTGGAGGTGGAGTCGGGCCTGAACGATCCGATGAGCGTCTTTCTTACCCTGGGGCTCATCGAGTTTCTGCTTCATCCGGGAAGCACCTCGGTCGGAGACGGTGTCGTACTCTTCATCAAGGAGATGGGAGGCGGCGCGTTGATCGGCGTTGCCGGCGGCTGCGGCCTTCTCTGGTTGTTTCGACGGTTGAATGCCGAGAAGTCGATGTTTCCCGTCATCGCGGTGGGCGGCGCGCTCGCGATCTTCGGCGGAGCGCAAGTGGTGGGCGCAAGCGGGTTCCTGGCCGTTTACCTCGCGGGCGTCATCGCCGGGAACTACGGCCACCA
>CAXTEP010000167.1:1641-4034 GCA_964243125.1 uncultured Lichenihabitans sp.
CCGATTTTCCTGACGATCATTCCTCTTCTGGCCGGCGTCGGGACGGCCCGCACGCTGTTCAAGATCGTTTTCGTGATCGTCATCGTTTCCGTCGCTGTCCAGGGCTGGACGATCGCGCCGGCTGCGCGCCTTCTCGGATTGAAGAAGGATCCTCCGGAAGGACCCTCTGACTGACCAGACCGCGCGGGCGTGGGGGTAATTTGTCGAGCGGGCCGGGAGATAGCCCGAGCCCGTTCGGCTGCGATGTTGAACCTGCCTCACGACGCGAATTCCGGCTCAAACGGCTCTCGATTCACCGTGGGAAGGCGCCCAGATCTTTAACAGGCCTGCACTAGACCGATTATTCCGCACGGTCAGCGGCGGCCCAGATAGACCGCAACGACCAGAACCGCAACGAGCACGATCACGCCGATCATCACGGCAGGCGTCAACCACTTGGCGCGCAGGACCCGCGGCGCCTCGCTCTCGCCGAGGTTGGGCCGCGCCTCTAGCTTGCGGGCAAGGGCGATCCGCTCGGGGCTGTTGGGACGACCCGCGGCTTCATCATCGGTGCCGAGTGCCGACAGGCCAGGATCGGGGCTGGCAACCTTGTCGCCGGTGCGGCCGGAGTCGATGTCGGCCTTCAGTTGTGCGACCGTCGGCCCCGTGCTCGGGCGAGGGGATGAACTCATGAAACGATCCGCCTTGAGGTGTCGCGAGCCGAAGAAAGCGAAACACCGGAGCCGACGAGGCTCCGGCGTATGCGGCGGGCGTTGCCGCCCGACGGCTTAGCGGGACGCCTTGTACAGCTTGGTCGCGATCTCGAACATCTCCTCGGGCGCGTAATCGGGCGTGAACGCGGAGGCGACGCCGGTCAGGTCGTGGATCTTGCCGCCCTCGGGCAGGCCGTCCACCACTTCGAGCTCGCCCGGCGGGTCGCCGGGCAGCGCCATCTCGCCGTTGCCCCAGATGCCTTGCATGCCCTTGTAGTCCTCCGGGCTCCAGGTGTAGAGGCGCCGGTGCGAGCCCTCGTCCAGGTACTTCTGGCATTCGGGGATCTTCGACAGGTTGATGTTGGGCGTCGGCAACATCTTCTCGATCTCGACGCCGGTGATCTGCTTCAGCGCCAGCGCGTAGGCGTGGGCGTGGACCGAGCCTCGCACCAGCAGGTAGCCGCAAACTTCGCGGCCCGTCGGGTCCTTCATGGTCTCGTAGACGCGCAGCTTGTGGAGGCGGGCGCCGCATTCCAGGTGGAAGTTGTGCAGCAGGTCAACCACGACGTTGCCGGTGGTGGTCACGAAATCCATGTTCCACGACGCGCCGTTGCTGTTCATGGGCATGGCGCCGCCGCCGTTCGACAGGAACGCAGCCGCGAGCCGGATGTCCTGCATGCCGGCGAAGGGCGCGCCCGAGATGTCGGCGCCGCCCTTCTCGTTGGCGTCCTTGTCGGGACCGTTGGCCAGCATGGCCACGCCGTTGCTGACGAGCTCGAGATGGCCGAGTTCCTCGGCCGTGATGCTGGCCACGAGGTTATAAAAGGGCTTCAGCTTGGTCTTGGAGCGGAAATTGAAGCTCTGGAACATGTAGTTGCCGAGCGTCGACATCTCGCCGTACTTGCCGCCGAGCAGTTCCTGCAGGGCCGCGGCAGCATTGGGATCGGCTTTCTTGGGAGCGGGCAGTTCAGCCTGCAGCTTATCAATTCGCATAAACATGGGCGTCTCCTTCGCGTGACTGACAACCGACAACGATCTGTGCACGGTTCGGGTCCTGACCGCACCGACATGCCGCACGTCGGGCCGAGGCGACCACTGAACGTCCCAAGCTGAAGAAGGCTCTTGCAAAAGATATATCGATGATCCATCATTTCGTTGTTCGATCAGCTTCGGAGGTTTCCATGTTCGATCATTTCTGCCGTCTTCGCTTCGCGGCCGCCACCATGACGGGGCGCGACGAGGGGGAACGGTCGTTCGGGCGCCAGGGCGGACGCGGACGCGGTGGCCCGTTCGGCCGGCACCATGGCGGACCGTTCGGCGGCCGCGGGCGCCGCATGTTTGACGCCGGGGCCCTGCGTCTCGTCGTGCTGGGCCTGATCGCCGACCAGCCCCGCCACGGCTACGACATCATCAAGGCCCTGGAGGACCGCTTCTCGGGCGCCTACAGCCCGAGCCCCGGCGCCATCTATCCCTTGCTGCAGATGCTGGAGGAGGCCGACCTCGTCGTCTCGGCGACGGCGGGCAGCAAGCGGCTTTACACCATCACCGACCCTGGCCGGGCCTACCTGGAGGAGAACCGCGCGGAACTCGACAAGATCAACGCCCAGCTCGACCAGGCCTCGGGCGACATCCGCCAGTCGGCCCTGGGCGAGGAACTGCACGCGCTGCGCTCGGCCCTTTTCGCCCGGATGCGCGGCGGCG
>CAXTEP010000167.1:4134-6675 GCA_964243125.1 uncultured Lichenihabitans sp.
AGTCATCGGTCTCCACCGCGACCCCGCACAGCGTGGCGGGGCCGGACGCGGGCTCGTAGCGGCTGCCGGGCAGCTGGGTCAGAAAACGGCGGATCGGCTCGTCCTTCTGCACCCCGATGACGCTGTCGTAGTCACCCGTCATGCCGGCGTCGGTGAGGTAGGCGGTGCCGCCCGGCAGGATCTGGTGATCGGCGGTCGGTACATGCGTGTGGGTTCCCACCACGAGGCTGACGCGCCCGTCGAGGTGGTGCGCGAGGGCGACCTTCTCGCTCGTGGCCTCGGCGTGGACGTCCACCACGACCGCGTCGCACGCCTGACCGAGCGGACAGGCCTCGACTTCCCGGTCCACGCCCGCGAAGGGGTCGTCCATGGCGTTCATGAAGACGCGGCCCATCACGTTCATGACCAGCACGCGGCGTCCATCCGCGACCTCGACCAGGGTGGCGCCGCGCCCCGGCGTGCCCTGCGGGTAGTTGAGCGGGCGCAGCAGGCGCGGCTGCCGCTCGATGAACACCAGGGCCTCGCGCTGGTCGAAGGAATGGTTGCCGAGCGTGACCACGTCGGCGCCGGCTTCCAGGATGGCGGTGCAGATGGTTTCCGTGATGCCCGCGCCGCCCGCCGCGTTCTCGCCGTTGACCACCACGCAGTCGAGACGCCACGCGGCCCGCAGCCGTGGCAACTCGCTCTCGATCGCGTGGCGGCCGGTGCGGCCCATGACATCGCCGATGAACAGGAGCCGCATGGCGTCAGATTTCGCAGAGCAGGGTGTCGCGGTCCGTCACGACGAGGTCGAGAGGCTCGTCGTGGAGCTCGCCCGGGATGAACAGGACCTCCTGGACCGCATAGGCGACCCCGATGGCGCGGACCAGCTTGCGGCCGCGCAGGTCCGTCAGCGACCGATCGTACATGCCAGCCCCGTAGCCGATGCGGGACCCGCGCCGGTCGAAGGCCGAGAGCGGCACGAACAGAAGATCGGGCTCGACAACGGCGGCAGACCGCAGGGGCTCGGCGATGCCGTACCGCCCCGGTTCGAGCGGCTCTCCGGCCGACCAGCGGCGGAACACGAGCGCTTCGCCGATGCGGCTCGTGACCGGCAACGCCGTCGGTACGCCGGCCTCCGCCAAAGCCTCCGCGAGCGGTCCCAGGTCAGGCTCGCTGCCGATCGCCGAGAACAGAGACACCACGAGCGTCGTGCTGGGCGGCGCGTAATCGAGGACGAGGCGCGGGCCGAGAAGTGCGAGGCGCCGCGAGAAACCCTGTCGCACGTCGGCCGGCACGGCGTCGCGCTTCGCGAGGGCTTGGGCCCGAACCTCGGCCTTGGTCGATGCCATGCTGCCGCCGGCTGGAACCACAGTGCGGGGCCGCAAAGGCCGTGGGCCTCGATCCCGGGAACCTACAACGTAGGTGGGCGCCGTGTGGCCGAGCCCAGGGGCAAGGCCAGGGACAGCTCCCTTGGAATCGATAAGGCCCCGGGAATGCTTACCTCACGCACCCCGCAGCTCCGCGACACCAAGGTAGGGCAAGTCACCCGCGATTGCCAGGGGCGTCGCGCATTCCGGGTCGGCTCACACGCCGATCGTGGACCTGAGATCCCGCAACTGGTCCAGCGCTTCCTGGGCGCGACGGCGCGCTTCGTCGGAGGTCGCACCCGCCACAGCCTCGCCGGCGCTGTTCACCTCCGCATCGAGGGCCGCGGCGGTGAGATCGCCCAAGGGGACCGCGGTCTCGGCCAGGATGGTCAGGCCGGCCGGATTGACGTCCGCGAAGCCGCCCCGGACGAAGAGCTGCGAGCGTTTCGCGCTCCCCTCCTCGATCGTGACGAGGCCGGGCTTCAGGGTCGACATGAAGGGTGCATGATCCTTCAGCACCGTGAACTCGCCCTCGGTTCCCGGCACCACCACGGATTCGACCTCTCCCTGAAAGAGGAGCCGCTCGGGCGAGACGAGTTCGAACGGAAACGAAGCCATGCGGGGGTCCTACGGGGGTGGCGGCGGCACAGACGCGACCCTCATCCTTCGACAGGCTCAGGACGAGGGGAGTGGTTGAGGATTGGGCTTACGCCGCCTTGGCGAGCCGCTGCGCCTTCTCGACCGCTTCCTCGATCGTGCCGACCATGTAGAAGGCGGCCTCGGGCAGGCTGTCGTACTTGCCTTCCACCAGCCCCTTGAAGCCCTTGATGGTGTCGGCGAGCGGCACGAGCTTGCCGGGCGAGCCCGTGAAGACTTCAGCGACGAAGAACGGCTGGCTCAGGAAACGCTCGATCTTGCGGGCGCGCGCCACTGAGATCTTGTCCTCCTCGGACAGTTCGTCCATGCCCAGGATCGCGATGATGTCTTGCAGGGCCTTGTAGCGCTGCAGCACCTGCTGGACCTGGCGGGCCACGCCGTAGTGCTCGTCGCCCACTACCTGGGGGGACAGCATGCGAGAGGTCGAGTCGAGCGGATCGACGGCCGGGTAGATGCCCTTCTCGGCGATCGACCGCGACAGCACGGTGGTGGCGTCGAGATGGGCGAAGGAGGTGGCGGGCGCCGGGTCGGTCAG
>CAXTEP010000168.1:0-6463 GCA_964243125.1 uncultured Lichenihabitans sp.
GCGCTGGCCCGCGAAGCCCGCGAGCTGCGCGGCGAGCCGCTCGGGCTCCTCGCGGTCGGCGAGCAGCAGCACCGTCAGGGGCACGACGCCGCGGTCCGCGTCGGGGCGCGCGAGCGCGTCCGGCAGGCCGGCGGCGATGCGGTCGAGCGCGTCCCGCACCGCCTCGACCTGCCGGCCGAGCGCCATCACGGCTTCCACGCCGCCGGCGCGAACCTGGGCCTCGAACCGCTGCGCCTGCTGCGGCGAGGATCCCACCTCGGCGAGCTCGGCGGCGGCGCCGGGCGAGGTCGGGTCCAGGGCCGCGGCGCGGCGGTACTGCGCCAGCGCGCCGGCCCGGTCGCCCCTGAGCTTCAGGGCGTGGCCGAGCTGGACGCAGATGTCGGGGTCGGCGGGGTCGACCGCCAGGGCCTCGCGGTACAGCGCCTCGGCCTCGGCCAGGGCGCCCGTGTCCTTCAGCATGTTGCCGAGCTGGACCTTGACGTCGATGCGGTCGGGCGCCAGCGCCAGCGCGTCCCGGTAGAGCGCCGCGGCGCCGGCCGGGTCGGCGCCGTCGCGCCGGCCGTCGGCCCGCTTGAGCAGCGCTTCCAGGCCCGCGAAGCCGGAGCGCTCGTCCGGGCTCGGCGCCGCCCGTCGGGTGAACCACATGCGAGGATGTCCAGCAATGTTGAAGTTGTTTGGCGGCCCGCGAGGGTCCGGGCTCCGTTGAGCCATGTGCATTCAGCATATCGGCTCATCGATTGTAAGCCGAACTTGGATCGACCCGGCCCCTCTGCTACGGTCCGCGCAATCTGTTGCCGCGACCTGGAGCCGTTATGCCCAAGATACTGCCCGTGATCATGTGCGGCGGGGCCGGCACGCGCGTGTGGCCCGAGTCGCGCGAAACCCTGCCCAAGCAGTTCATCCCGCTGATCGGCGAGCATTCGACGTTCCAGATGGCGCTCGACATGCTGCGCGACCGGGCGGTGTTCGATCCCGCGATCGTGATCACCAACAACGACTACCGGTTCTACGTGGCCGAGCAGATCGCCGAAACCGGGATCGAGGCCGAGATCGTGCTGGAACCGTCGCGGCGCGACTCCGCGCCCGCCATCGCGGTCGCGGCCGTCATGGCCGCGGCCCGCAAGCCCGACACCGTGGTGGCGATCTTCGCGGCCGACCACGTGATCAAGAACCGCCCCGAGTTCGTGAAGCTCTGCGCCGAGGCCGCCGAGGCCGCGGCCGCGACCGGCTCCATCGTGACGTTCGGCATCATGCCGACCGCGCCCGCCACGGGCTTCGGCTACATCCGGCCCGGCGCCCCGGTCATGCAGGGCTCGGCCGTCAAGGCCGTTGAGGCCTTCGTGGAGAAGCCCGATCTCGACACCGCCAAGGGATACCTGGCCGAGGGCTACCTGTGGAACTCGGGCAATTTCGTGTTCCGCGCCGACGTGATGCTGGACGAGCTCAAGCAGTTCGAGCCCGAACTGGCCGATGTGGTGCGCGAGGCAGTCGGCAAGGCCACCACGGACCTCGGCATGGTCAAGCTCGACCCCGAGGCGTTCGGCCGGGCCCACAAGATCTCCATCGATTACGCCGTGATGGAGCGCACCCACCGGGGCGCCGTGATCGCGGCCGACATGGGCTGGTCCGACATTGGCAACTGGCAGTCGGTGTGGGAAATGTCGGACCGCGACGACCAGGGCAATTCGGTGCGGGGCTTGGGCGTCGTGCTGGACAGCACCAACGTGCACATCCGCTCGGCCGACGTGCTGACCGCCGTGGTGGGGCTCGACGACGTCGTGGTGGTGACCACCCAGGACGCCGTGCTGGTGCTGAACAGCAACCAGGCCGGCCGGGTCAAGGACCTGGTCGAGAAGCTCAAGACGCTGAAGCGCCCCGAGGCGCACGAGCACCGGCGCTCCTACCGGCCGTGGGGCTATTACCAGAGCATCGACCGGGGCGGCCGCTACCAGGTCAAGCGCATCGTGGTGAAGCCAGGCCAGAGGCTGTCGCTGCAGAAGCACTATCACCGCGCCGAGCACTGGATCGTCGTGTCGGGCACCGCCGAGGTGACGCTGAACGAGCAGGTCCACCTCGTGCACGAGAACGAGTCGATCTACCTGCCCATCGGCTGCGTGCACCGCATGACCAACCCGGGCAAGATCAACCTCGAACTGATCGAGGTGCAGACCGGCTCCTACCTCGGCGAGGACGACATCATCCGCATCGAGGACATCTACAACCGGACGTGACGGATCGTGCCGGGCCGTTGCGGCGGCCCGGGTCCACGTCGGAACGCGGAGCCTGGATGTCAGCCGTTGGCCGGCACCCGCGCGGACCAAGAATCCGCGCCGGCTCGACGCGACCTGGAGAAGCTATTCTCGCGGACGTGGCTCGGACCTTCGGGACCGCAACCCGAGATTGGTGAAACGATCCCCGTTCATCCCGGCTGTCCGGGAAACATGCCGTCCCCAATTGCAACCATGTGATGTAAAGTTCATTCCCGCGGCCGGCAGCGAGGTTTGGGGATGACGGGGTATGTTCTGGAACGAACTCGAGCGGTCCGGCCGGGATGCGGCCCTGAGAACCGATCGGGGAGAACGCGTCAGCTACGCCGATCTCGCCCGCCTCGCGGATGAAACGGGGTTCGGGTCGCGTCCGCGCACGCTCGCGCTCGTTGCCATGGAGAACAGCGTCGCGGCCGTGGCGGCCTATCTCGGCGCTCTCCGGGCGGGTCACGCCGTCATCCTGGTCAACGGGGACGACGGCCTCGCGTGGCGCCACACCGAAGCGCGATACGCGCCCGAGTTGTCCTGGTCGTCGGCGCGGGGACTGGAAGCGGGGCCAGGCTCGCGCGGACCGGACCTGCATCCCGACCTGACGCTTCTGCTGTCCACCTCGGGTTCGACCGGAAGCGCGAAGCTCGTCCGCCTGTCGGCCGCAGCCGTCGACGCCAACGCCGCCTCGATCCGCGAGTGCCTCGGCATCAAGGCGGCGGACCGCGCGATCACCACGCTGCCGCCCGCCTATTCCTACGGGCTCTCGGTCATCAACTCGCACCTCCTGGCGGGCGCGTCGCTGATCCTGACCGACGGCTCGGTCGCGCACGACGCGTTCCGTTCCCTCGCGGTCCGGGAAGGCGCCACCAGCATGGCGGGGGTGCCCTACACCTACGAGATGCTGGAAGCTTCCCGCTTCCTCGACAGGCTGCCCGCGAGCCTGACGGTGCTGACGCAGGCGGGGGGACGGTTGGGTGCCGACGCGGTCCTTCGCGTGAGGGAGGCGGCGGCGCGCCAGGGCGCGCGCTTCTTCGTCATGTACGGGCAGACCGAGGCGACCGCCCGCATGGCCTACGTGCCTCCCGACACGCTGGCGCGGTACCCCGACTGCATCGGGCAGGCCATCCCGGGCGGCCGTTTCGAGCTGTGCGACCCCGACACGGGCCTGCCCGCCGATGCGGCCGGGGAACTCGTCTACCACGGCCCGAACGTGATGATGGGGTACGCCGAAACCCGGTCGGACCTCGCGCGGGGCGCCGAGCTCGACGGGCTGCGGACCGGCGACCTGGCCGAGGTCGCGGCGCCCGGCATGCTCCGCATCACCGGCCGGAAAAGCCGCTTCCTGAAGATGTTCGGCCTGCGGATCGCGCTCGACGAGGTGGAAGGGGAGGCGCTGCGGCGCGGCTGGCGCGTCACGGCGACCGGAAACGAGGCCCAGCTCGTCCTGGCGACCGACGATCCGCGCGACCCGGCAGTTCTTGCCGAGGCGCTGGCCGATTGGTTCAAGCTCCCGCTCGCACGCATCACGCCGGTCCCGCTGGAGCGCCTGCCCCGCCTGCCCAGCGGCAAGGTGGACTACGGGGCCATCCTGGCGGCCGCGGGAAACCGGGTGCCGGCGCCGGGCGGGACCCCGCTGGACGCCTACGCGGCCCTGCTGGCCCGGCTGGCGCGCCGGGCCGAGATCGACGAGCGGACCACGTTCCAGTCGCTGGGCGGCGACTCGCTCAACTACGTGGAGGCCGCCATGCTCCTGGAACAGGCGCTCGGCCAGGCGCCCGTCGGGTGGGAGCGGATGACGCCCCGGGAGCTTGCCGCCTGCGTGCCATCCGGGAACGGCGACCGGCGTGCCGCCCTCCCCGCAGGCCTCGGCATGCGTTCCGTCCAGGCGATGCGGTCGATTGCGATCACGCTGGTCGTCGCGGCCCATTCCGTCCAGGCGCCCGCCATCATGTTCGGCTACGACCCGACGCAAGTCAGCAGGGTCTGGTTCCGGCACGTCAACTCGGTGTTCATCTTCGTGGCGGGGTACCTGTTCCAGTCCCTTCTGGAGAGCTTCCGGTATCGCAACTACCTGCTCAACAAGACGAGGACGGTGATCCTTCCCTACCTGCTGATGTCCGTTCCGGCCCTTGTCATCGTGATCGGGGTTCATCATCCGCTGTCGCACCTGCCCGTACCGGAATGGGCGCAGGCTCCGCCGCTGCGCGTCGTGTTCCTGCTGCTGACGGGGTCTCACCTCGGGCCGTTCTGGTTCATCCCGATGATCGTGCTCTTCTACGTCGCGTCGCCCGTGTTCCAGTGGATCGACCGCAACCCCGCGGCCTACGGGTCCATCCTGCCCATGCTCTGCGTATCCGCGCTGATCGGCCGGAACGCGGTCAACGGCTACACGCTGCAGGCCTTCGTGTTCTACCTGCCCGCCTACCTCACCGGCATGGCGGTCAGTCACCACGAGGCCAGGATCGTGCCCGTGCTCCAGCGGCTGTGGCCCCTGCTGCTCGCGTCCTACTTCCTCGTCAATCTCGTGGACCCGTCGTCGCAGGCCGCCGAACTGATCGGCCTGGTGTCGAAGGTGACGTTCAGCCTCGGTCTCGTCGGCGTCCTGACGCTCTACGGGGAACAGGTTCCGGAGCGGATCGGGTGGATCGGGGCCCTGAGCTTCGGGATCTACTTCGTGCACAGCTACCTGACGCTGGCCGTGGGACCTTTGGCCAAGGCCGTCCACTTCACCGACCCTGGCGGGATCGCGTTCGTCACCCTGTCGGGCCTGTTCAGCGCCGCGGTGCTGGGGGTGTCGGTCGCCATCGTGGTGCTGGTCCGGCGGCTGCTGGGCCGGCACAGCCGGACCGTCATCGGGGCCTGATCCCGCATCACGGCGGGTCGAGCGTGACCGCCATGCCGAAGCGGCGTTCGGCGCCGGGCGGAATCGCCACGACCCCGGGCTTGCGGGCGAACTCGCCGTCGAAACCCGCCGGGCTCGCGTAGCCGGACCACGGCTCGATGCACAGGAAGCCCGCGCCCGGCTTGGTCCAGATGCCGAGGTCGGGCATGGCGGGATAGTCGACCCGCAGGCCCCGTCCGTCCGGCGGGCCGTAGCGAAGGCTGCGGCTGCCGATCCCCCGCCACACCAGCGCGTCGCGATCGAACAGGGCGTCGTCGAGCGTGAGCATGCGTCCCCGCACGGGGCTGGGGCGCGGCTCGTCGGCGATCAGCCCGTCGGCCAGCACCGCAATCGGCCCCGGCTCGTCGGCCGCGAACGCGACCACGTGGGCGCCCCGCTCGGCCCCGTAGGGCAGCGGCCAGCGGAAGGCCGGGTGGAACCCCATCGAGACCGGCAGGTCGGCGTCGCCGGGGTTGCGCACCACAACGTCGGTGCGAAGCGTCCGGCCCTCGATGGCGTAGGTCACGTCGAACACGAAGGGGAACGGGAAGGATTGCCGCATGGCCTCGCCGGCTTCCAGCCGCAGGATGCACGACAGGGGGTCGACCGCCACGGGCTCGAACGCGGACGCGCGGGCGAAGCCGTGCTGCTTCATCGGGTAGGACCGGCCGTCAACCGTCAGGCGGTCGTCCTTGAGGCGGCCGATGATCGGAAACAGCAGCGGTGCCCGCCCGGTCCAGAAGGCCGGGTCGCCGTTCCACAGGAGGTCGCGGCCGGCCTCGTCCCGCAGGTCGACCAGTTCGGCGCCTCGCCGCGCGATCACGGCCGTCAGGGCCTCGGAGCGAAGGGTGAACGTGTGCGAAACATCCTCGGACATGGGACCACCGTGGGGCGAAGCGGAGCGGTCGGCGACCGTACCAGCCCCGCGGCCCCGCCGCCACGGGGAGCCCGCGCGATGCCCGCCGACCTAGCGGCGGTCCGGCCCGCGCGTCGCCAGCACGGCCGCCGAGGCCCGGTTCTCGACGCCGAGCTTGGCGTAGATGCCCTCGAGGTGCTTGTTCACGGTGCGCGGACTCAGCGACAGGATGTCGGCGATGTCGCGGTTGGACTTGCCACGCCCGATCCACAGCAGCACCTCGGCCTCCCGCGCGGTCAGCCCGAAGCGGCGGCGCAGGCTTTCCGCGCCGTCGTCGGGCCGGTCGAGCCGGAACAGGACCTCGCCGCCCCCGACTGTGCCGAGCGCGGTGAACCGCAGCGGGCCGCCCGCGCCCGCGGGCGTCAGCACCGCGGTGCCGCCCGCCCCCTCGCGCGCGGCCCGCAGCAG
>CAXTEP010000169.1:0-1384 GCA_964243125.1 uncultured Lichenihabitans sp.
GCGGCGGGGCGTGGCCGACGGCGTGCTGCCCGCGGCGTCGCTGGCCAGCGCGCTCGCGGCGCCGCTTCCAACCGCCCGCCAGCCCATGCCCAGGCTGGCGCCCCACCTCGGCGAGCGGCTCAGAACCGCGGCACCCGGACAACCCCGCATCGATACGACCCTGGAAGCTCCGCTGCAGGCCGGCGTCGAGCGCGTGCTCGCCCAGGCGCTGGGCGACCTGCCGCGCCCGGTCACCCTCGCCGCCATGGTGGCGGACTGGCGCACGGGCGCGGTGCTGGCCCGCGCGGGCAGCGCCGACGCCCTCGACGCGCGGCGGCTCGGCGCCGTGGACATGACGCGGGCCACGCGCTCGCCGGGCTCGACCCTGAAGCCCTTCATCTATGGCATGGCGTTCGACGGGCTCCTGGCCCACCCGGCGAGCCTCGTGGCCGATGCCGCGACCTGTTTCGACGACTATGCGCCGCACAACTTCGACGGCGGCTTCAACGGCGACGTGACGGTGCGGCAGGCGCTGCAATGGTCGCTCAACCTGCCCGCCGTGGCGGTGCTGCGGCGGGTCGGGCCCGTGGCGTTCACCGAACGCCTGAGGGCGGCGGGCCTGGACCTTGACCTCGGTCCGGGCGACGCCGCGCCGGGCCTGCCGGTGGCGCTTGGTGGCGTCGGCACCACGCTGGCGAGCCTCGTGGGCGCCTATGCGGCGCTCGCCAACGGCGGCGTCCCGGTGCCGTTGCGCGAGACCCTCGACGCTGCCGAGCCGCCGCGGGCCGCGGCGCTGTTCGAGGCCGGCGCGGCCGACGCCGTGGTGGACATCCTGTCCGACATGCCGCCCCCCAGGGGCACGGGCACGCGCGCCGGGCGCATCGCCTACAAGACCGGCACCTCGTACCGGTTCCGCGACGGCTGGACCGTGGGATTCGACGGCGCGCGGGTGATCGGGGTGTGGATGGGGCGCGCCGACGGGGGCGGCTGCGCCTGCGTCGGCGCATCGGTGGCCGCCATCCTGTTCCGCCTGTTCGACCTGCTGCCCCCGGCCCCGCTGACCCCCCGCGCGCTCACGCCGACCTTTGCGGGGCCGCCGCCGCCCGCGCTGGCGCGGCTTGACGCGCCGGCCCGACCGGGGATCGACGATCCGTCGCGGGTCGGGGACCGGCCGCGCATCACCTTTCCGCTTGCCCGGTCACGGCTGCTGGTCGCCGCCGACGGGTCCGCCACGGTGAAGCTGGCGGCCACGGGCGGGCTCCGGCCCTACCGCTGGCTGGTCGACGGCCGGCCGGTCGACAGCCGGCCCTTCGCCCGCGACGCCGCGTGGCGGCCGGAGGCGCCCGGCTTCTCGACCGTGTCGGTGGTGGACGCGCTCGGCCGCGGCGACCAGGCGGAGGTCAGG
>CAXTEP010000169.1:1484-3037 GCA_964243125.1 uncultured Lichenihabitans sp.
CCGCGTCCCGTGTCGCCGCAGAAGTACTCGTTGAACAGGACCAGGTCGCGCCAGGCCGGGTCGGTCCGGTAGCGCGGCTCGTCGCCGTGGCAGGGGCGTGCGCCCTCGCGGTCGCGCAGGAACAGGCTCGTGCACCGCCGCGCCAAGTCGTCGGCGGCCTCCCGCAACGTCACCCATCGCCCGCTCCCCGTCGGGCACTCGACCTTGAAGCCGTCGCCGTAGACCCCGTGGTAGCGATGGAGCGCGTTCATCAGCAGGCCGTTGATCGGGAACCACACCGGGCCGCGCCAGTTGCTGTTGCCGCCGAACAGGCCGCTGTCGCCCTCGGCGGGCGTGTAGTGGACCGACATCGTCCGCCCGTCGAGCTCGACCTCGTAGGGCTGCGCCGCATGGATCTTGGACAGGGCCCGCACGCCGTGGCGCGACAGGAACTCGTCCTCGCTGAAGATGCGCTCGAGAATGCGTCGCAGCCGCTCCTTGGGGACCAGGGACAGGAAATGCGAGCCGGCCAGCGCGGGGTCGTCGGACTCGACCGGGGTCACGTAGGACCCGAGCTGCGGGTTGTGGGCCAGGAACCAGTCCATCCGGTTGCGGAACAGCGGCATCCTGTCGAGTTCCTGCCGGCGCAGCGACAGCACCGCGAAGAGCGGCACGAGGCCCACGATCGAGTGGACCTTCAGGAGCCTGTTCGGCCGGTCGTCCTCGGTCGCCAGCTGGTCGAAGTAGAAGCCCTCCTCCTCGTCCCAGAGCCCGGTGCCGCCGAACGCGTTCATCGCGTCGATGATCGCGATGTAGTGCCCGAAGAACTTGCTCGCGATGTCCTGGAAGATCGGCCGATGCTGGGCCAATTCCACCGCGATGCGGAGCATGGAGGCGCAGAACAGGCCCATCCAGGCCGTCGCGTCGGCCTGGCTCATCGTGACCCCGTCGGGCAGCGCCATGTTGCGGTCGAACACGCTGATGTTGTCCAGCCCGAGGAACCCGCCGCCGAACAGGTAGCGCCCTCCGGCATCGTTCCGGTTGACCCACCAGTTGAAGTTGAGCATCAGCTTGTGAAAGGCGCCTTCCAGGAAATCGAGGTCCGGACGCCCCGTTTGCTGGGCCTCGAAGGAATAAATCTGGAACACCGCGAAGGCGTGGACGGGCGGGTTGACGTCGCTGAATGAGCCCTCGTAGGCCGGCAACTGCCCGTTGGGGTGCAGGTACCAGTCGCGCAGCAGCAGCGTGAGCTGGTTCTTCGCGAAGTCCGGGTCGATCCGGGCCATGGGGATCATGTGGAAGGCGAGGTCCCAGGCCGCGAACCAGGGGTACTCCCACTTGTCGGGCATGGACAGGACATCGCGGCAGAACAGGTGACGCCACTCGTTGCCGCCGCCCCCCGCCCGCTGCTCGGGCGGGGCGGGCTGGGCGGGGTCGCCGGCCTGCCAGCGTTCGGCCACGTAATAGTAGAACTGCTTGGTCCAGAGCAGGCCCGCGTAGGCCTGGCGCGACACCGCGCGCTCGTCCTCGGAGCAGGTGTCGGCGATGGCCGTGGCGTAGAACTCGTCCGCTTC
>CAXTEP010000169.1:3137-6408 GCA_964243125.1 uncultured Lichenihabitans sp.
GAAGGCCGGATCGAGGCGTGAAACGTTGGTGTCGTTCTCCGTGAACAGCATCGCGGCGGGGGCGCCGTCGTGCCCGACAGGCTCGAAACGGAAGCGGCCCAGCACCGCGTGGTTCGCCACCACGGTGCGCTCGTCGCGCCGCACCATCCAGGGCTTGGTTTCGGTTGCCGGTTCCAGCGTGCGCCAGGACCAGTTGTTGCGCAGCGTCAGGGTCGGCAGCAGCCACAGCGCCGCCGGATCCGGGCCGCGGTTGGTGACCGTGAGCCGGATCAGCGTGTCCTCGACGTCGGCCTTGGCGTATTCCACCGTCACGTCGAAGTAGCGGTCGTCCGCGAACACGCCCGTATCGAGCAGCTCGTATTCCCGGTCGCCGAAGCCGCGCCGGGCGTTGGTGGCCACCAGGTCGTCGTACGGGTAGGCCCCTTGCGGGTATTTGTAGAGCGCCCGCGCGTAGCTGTGGGTCGGGGTGGCGTCCAGGTAGTAGTAGAGCTCCTTGACGTCCTCGCCGTGGTTGCCTTCCGGGTTCGTCAGGCCGAACAGCCTTTCCTTGAGGATCGGGTCGCGGCCGTTCCAAAGGCTGGTCGAGAAGCACAGGCGGCATTGGCGGTCGGTCCAGCCGAGCAGGCCGTCCTCGCCCCAGCGGTAGGCGCGGTAGCGGGCCATGTCGTGGGTGAAGCTCGCCCAGAAGTTGCCGTCGGCCGAATAATCCTCCCGCACCGTGCCCCATTGGCGCTCCGGCAGGTAGGTGCCCCAGCGCTGCCAGTTCTCGTCCCGGGTCTTGGCCTTGGCCAGCCGGTCGTGTTCGCGGCTTCGCGCGGGGCCGGGTCCGTTGCGGTTCAAGGCCTGACCTTTCCTGCGCGTCGGGCGGTCGGGCGGCCCGCTGGGAATAGGTGTCGCGAACCTGCCGCGCACCCTGCCGACATCCGGCGCGTCGGGCCGGCGCGCGCGCCGTCGCGAGGATGCACGGGTCTACGTCGCATCGCGACGAAGATAGCGGCTCGCGAACATCGCCACCACCTCGCCGACGCGCCGCTCGATCTCGGTCGCGCTCAGCTGCGGCACGCCCTCCAGCAGCAGGCATTGCATGTGGATCTGCGACATCACCGCTCCCACGAAGATGCCGGCCGCGAGCGAGGCGTCGCGGCCCTTGAAATCGTTCCGGCCCTGCGCGACGCTCAGGAACTCGGCCAGCTTGTCGAGGGTCTGCCCCGGCCCGACCGCGTAGAACATCCGGCCGAGCTTGGGATCGCGGGGGGTTTCGGCCACCACCATCCGCAGAAACGCGACGATCTCCGGGCTGGTCATGGTTTGCAGCAGCTTGATCCCGAGGTCGTGCAAAACCTCGTTCAGGGCGCGTGGATGCTTGATCGCGATATCGAGCTGCTCCCGCAGCGAGCGGGCGCGATTGTCCACGACCTCCGCGAAAAGTTCCTCCTTGCTGCCGAAATGCCGGTACAGCGTTTCCTTCGAAGCCCCGGCCTCCGTGGCCACGTCCTGCATCTTGGTGTCGCTGAAGCCGCTTGCCAGGAAGACCCGCTCGGCCACGGTGATGATCTGTTGACGCCGCCGTGTCCCGCGGGGCACAGGGGCGGTTCGATCGGCGGACCCGCTTGACTTCGAAGCCATCGATTGCCTTACATCCGAACCAGTTGGTTCGCCTATCTTCCAGGCACCTGCTCCCCGGGCCGTGTGCCTCAAGTGAGTGTTCCCTGTCTTGGAACCTATTGCCGATGGCCGCAACCGATGACGAGCCCTTGACGGACCGCCCGCGGCGGGTCCGACGGGACATGCTGGACATCAGCGATGACCGCGCCGGGCCGCGCGACACGGAACGCGGCGCCCGCGACCCCGACGACGACGAGCCGCAGCGCCCCTCCGGGCGTGACGCAGGCCGGCGTGACGAGACCCGCGGTCCGGATCGCGGGGTCGGACCGCGTCCCGCGCGCGGGTACGACGAGCGTCGCCGCGACGAGGACGACGAACGCGACGACGACCGGGAACAACCGCGGCGGCGCGAAGCGCCCCGCTATCTCGGCAAGGACGACGAGGAGCGCCGGGACGACGACAGGCGTCGCGACCGGGACCGCGACGCGGACGAGGCCGGTGGCGGCGGGCGCGACAGGGCACGCGCCCGCGGACCCCGTCGCGCCCGGGATGAGGACGACCGAAGCGGCCGCGACGAACCCAAAGGCGACGCCAAGCCGGACGACCCCCGTCCGAAAAACGACGGGGACGCCAAGCCGGACCGCGACGGCCAGGGCGACGCCAAGTCCGACAAGCCGGACGACGGCAAGGCGCAGGAACAGCGCAGCAAGCGGCGGCCGATCGTCATCGTCATCGCGGTGGCGATCGCCCTGCTGCTCGCGGCGGGCGGGCTCTACTACTACCTGTCGACGCGCGGCAAGATCGACACCGACGACGCCTACACGGATGGCAACGTGGTCAACATCGCCCCGCAAGTCTCCGGGCAGGTGCTCGTCCTGGAGGTCAACGACAACCAGTTCGTGCACAAGGGCGACGTGCTGGTCCGCATCGACCCGCGGCAGTTTCAGTTCAGCGCCGAACAGGCCCAGGGAACCCTGGAGGCCGCGCGGGCGCAGGTCGCCAACCAGGCGCTCGGCGTCGAGATCGCCAAGAAGAACTTTCCGGCGGGCCTGCAACTCGCCCAGGCCAACCTCGAGGCTGCCCAGGCCAGCCTCGTGCTGGCGAAGGCCAACTACGACAGGCAGAAGAGCCTGCCCAAGCAGGCCACCACCCAGCAGGACGTCGATTCCACCGCGTCGCAGTTCCAGCAGGCGCAGGCCCAGGTCGATCAGGCGCAGGCCCGCCTCGTGCAGGCGCAGCCGGTGCAGCAGAACATCGGCCAGTCCCAGGAGCAGGGCAAGCAGTACGTCGGCCAGGCCGATCAGGCGCAGGGCCAGCTCGACCAGGCCAACCTCAACGTCGAATGGGCGACGGTCCGCGCCCCTCAGGACGGGTGGGTGACGCGGCGCAACGTCAACGCGGGCAACTACGTGTCGGCCGGCACCCAGATCATGTCCCTGGTGACCACGGACATCTGGATCACGGCCAACTACAAGGAAACGGAGCTCAATGGCATGCATCCCGGCCAGCAGGTCGCGATCAAGGTCGACGCCTACCCCGACCTGACCCTGCACGGCCACGTCGATTCGATCCAGCACGGCTCCGGCTCGCGCTTCTCGGCCTTCCCGGCCGAGAACGCCACCGGCAACTTCGTCAAGATCGTGCAGCGCGTGCCGGTCAAGATCGT
>CAXTEP010000170.1:0-6376 GCA_964243125.1 uncultured Lichenihabitans sp.
GCTTTACAACCCTATAACGGTTTAGCAAACCGCCGCCTTCAGCCTCTCGGCCACATCTCCGCAGCGCCGCGGCGGCGCTCGATGCCGACCGGGCCTGATATTTATGCCCCAGCGCTCCCGGGATGGCAAGCGACCGAACGATCGCCGCGAGGGTCCGCTGGCGCGGTTTGTAACCGCCCTGGGCCGTGTGCCCGCGAGGCCCGGCGCACCGCTCATAAATCGGCCGGATGCCGCGCCGGCAGGATTTCAGCAATTGCAAGACACGGTGCGGACATTCCCGAGGGCCGCGCGAAGGCAAGGAAACCCGAGCCGCAAAGCGGCAACAATGGGACGGAAATTCGTTGCCCGAATGTCACATTCGGGAGCGAAACCCCTGCGGGACCCCGGTTGCGAGCAATCTTGCTTTTGCGGGCAACGACCCTGCGGTTATGTTCACTCCGCGAACGGGGTTGCCCGCGCAAACATCGGAACGGAATTCTTGCAAAGGTGTCTTCGGCAATCCGGCGGCGTTTGTGAGGGCAAGTCCGGTTGATAAGGAGTTCGGGGACGCCAAGGTGCTCACTTTCTTCCTTGAGACGGTCCGGTCTCGGAGAAGTCTGAAGCCGAAAGCGAAGCTGAATTCGTTGGGTCTTATAAACTGGAGGTTGTAAACATGAAGCTCGTCAAGAGTCTTCTTCTTGGATCGGTGGCCGGAATGGCCGCCGTTGCTGGTGCCCAGGCTGCCGATCTGCCCTTCCGGAAGGCGGCTCCCGTCGACTACGTTCGCGTTTGCGACTGGACGGGCGCGGGCTTCTTCTACATCCCGGGGTCGGATACCTGCTTGAAGGTCGGCGGCATCGTTCGCGCCGAATACGCGTTCATCGAGCCGACCAAGACGTTCGTTCCGAGCAACACGGGCGTTCCGGGCTTCGCGAACGGCACGTTCATTCCCGGTCGCGCCCGTGCGGCCAGCGGTTTGCTCGCCCGCGGCCGTATCGACGCCGACGCCCGCACGCAGACCGCCTATGGTACCCTGCGCGCCTACGTGCGGTTCCAGATCGACCGCCTGGAAGGTGACTACTTCAACACGGGTGGTGGCAACGGCTTCGCGGTCGGCGGCGGCAACAGCGCCTACCTCGACAAGGGCTTCATCCAGTTCGCCGGCATCACGGCCGGTCGCGGCCAGTCCTTCTTCGACTTTTACGCCGATAACTACAACTTCGAAGGCATCGCCAACTCCGACGAGACGGTCAACCAGTTCGCCTATACGGCGACCTTTGGGGGCGGCTTCTCGGCTACTATTTCAATCGAGGACAAGAACGCCCGCACGGTTGGTATCGGCAACATCGGCACCGGCACCTTCGCGGTTCTCGGCGGCGGCGCGGTCTACGGCGGCGAGCGGATTCCCGACGTGGTTGGTGTGGTGCGCCTCGACCAAGCCTGGGGTTCGGCCCAGATCTCGGCGGCGTACCACGAGATCAACACGCTCAACAACAACCTGGGCGTCGCCGGCGGCGCGTTTGGCACCTACGCCAAGCAGTCCGACGACGGCTTCGCGGTCCAGGCCGGTGTCCAGATCAAGCTTCCCATGCTGGCGGCCGGCGACGACCTCTGGCTGGAGGGCGCCTACCAGGAAGGGGCCTACCTGTACCAGGACTCGGCCAGCAACCTGAACACGGGCTTCAACGGCGCCTATGTGGGCGGCTTCCTGCATAACGATCGCGATGCCGTGGCGCTCGGCGTGCCGGGTTCCGTGAACGGGGCCTACACGCTTCACAAGGGCACCGGCTTCTCGGCCATGGCGGCCTTCCACCACTACTTCACGCCCCAGTTCCACGATGTGCTCTTCGGCTCGTACGAAGAGATCGGCTACGGCGCGGCCGTGAGGAACATCGACTGGACCCGCGGCGGCATCGGTGATGGCTCCGAGTTCCGCGTCGGCAACGATTTCATCTTCACGCCCGTCCACAACCTGGACTTCGGCGTCGAGGTGATCTACGCCCGCATCGATCAAACGCTGGCGCATGATCCCGGCCTGGGCGCGACCGCCCTCCCGCTCGGCATCCGCAAGAACCCCGACGCCTTCGAAGCCCGCCTCCGCGTGGAACGCGACTTCTAAGCTTCGCTTTCCTCACCAAGAAGCCCGGCGCCATTGCGCCGGGCTTTTTCATTGGGGTGTTGCGACGCTCGGCGGCCCGAGCCATCGGGCGGCGCCTCCGGTCCCCCATGCAAATCATGCCGATCGGCTCGCATTGCCCAACCCCCCTCCGTCCCGAGCCTGTCGAAGGATGATTCAGGACATTCCATCCCGCCGTTCCTTGACTGGCTCAGGACGAGAGCAGGGCGCGCGAAGGCGTTCCCTACCTGAACTCGTGGAAAGATCACCCGACAGGTTGCTTCCGGCCGTCCTTCGATAGGCTCAGGACGAGGAGTCTTGCGGAACGAAGCGAGGGGTAACGGCCTTGGCCCGGAGCCTGTCGAAGCACGATCCAGAAGACCGCATCCCGCCGTCCTTCGTTAGGCTCGGGACGAGGATCTATGGCGGCGCGGGTAGGGGTTCGGGCACCCCGATGCGGTACCAAGCCGATCGGCTCGCATCGCACACCGCCCTCGTCCTGAGCCTGTCGAAGGACGCTCCAGGAGATCGCATCCCGCCGGTCTTTGACTGGCTCAGGATGAGAACGTGCGCGGCGTCGGGACGGGAGGCGCCCTCACCCTGAACCTGTCGAAGGGTGACCCGACAGGTCGCGTGCGGCCCGTCCTTCGACAGGTTCATGATGAGGGTGGGTTGAGGTAACGGGTGCCTGATCGCCGCGCCGACGCGGGTCAGAGCGCGTTGATGTCGATGATGTTGTCGCCCGTCAGGCCGAGCCGCTTGGCCGAGCCGTTGGTGTCGATGATCACGTCGTAGCGGCCCGAACGCACCGCATCCTCGCCGACCAGGAGGTCGCCCAGGCGCGGCAGGTTGGCGTAGGCGTAGCCGAGATTCTGGCCGATCAGCTTGGATGGGTTGAGGGCGGGGTCGTAGACCGACAGCGCATGGCCGCTCGTCAGCAGCTTGCGGGCGAGGTCGACGTTGGGGCTCTCGCGCAGGTCGTCGCTGTCGCGCTTGAACGCGAGGCCCAGCATCAGCACCTTGCCCGAGCCCTGGATGCTGCGGGTGCACATCTGGAACAGGAAGTGCTTGTGGGCCTCGTTAGACCGGATCAGCGAGTCGACCAGGTGCGTGCTCGCGCCCACGTCTGAGCTGATGTATTGCAGCGCCCGCACGTCCTTGGGAAGGCACGATCCCCCGAACGCGCCGCCCGGCCGGAAGTAGTAGGGCGAAATGTTCAGCTTGGTGTCCGACACGAAGATCTTGTGCACCACCTTGGGATCGATCCCGAGCTGGAGGCACACGCGGCCGATCTCGTTCGCGAAGGTGATCTTCACGGCGTGGAACGTGTTGTCCACGAACTTGGTGACCTCGGCCTCCCTGAATCCCGTGTAGAAGACCGGCGCCGAGATGTTCTTGTTGAGCTCGTCCATGAGCGCGTTCGGCTGGCCGTCGGCCGTGCCGATGACGATCTTGGGCGGCTCGAAATAGTCGCGGATCGCCACCGACTCGCGCAGGAACTCGGGGTTGTAGACGAGCTCCACGGCCTTGAGGCCGTCGCCCAGCACGGACGCGAAGATCGGCCGGATCAGCTCCTCGCAGGATCCGGGGCGGATCGTGCTGCGGTACACCACGACGAGCGGCCTGGCGCGGTCCGCGTTGACGGCGGCCGCGATCTGGCGGGACACTTCGGCGATGTAGGCCATGTTGTGCGAGCCGTCGGCGCCGCTCGGGGTGCCGACGCAGACGATCGCCATGTCGCAGCTGTTCAGCCCCTGCGCGGCGTCGGTGGTGCAAACCAGCAGCCGCTTGTCCAGGGCCGCCCGCAGCAGGTCGTCGAGGCCCGGCTCGGTGATGGGCGAATGGCCGGCGTTGATCTGCCGGATCTTCTCGCTGCTCACGTCAACGCCGAGCACCTCGTGCCCTTCCTTGGTCAGGCAGGCTGCCGCCGTCAGTCCGACGTAGCCCAAACCGAATACGGCTATCTTCATGGTCGCCCTCATCGCTCAAGTGTGGCCGGTCCGGTGACGCCTTCTCCCGCCCGCCGCACCGGCGGCCTGGAAGCCGGCCGGTCCGACGTGGCCGCCCGTGTCGACGGCGCGACCGCGGCGTTTCTCGGTATTCGGCGGGTCCGCGACCCGATTCAGCAACGTTCGAGCATAAACCCGCCGCGCCATGCAGACTTACCCCGATGCTCCAACGGCGTGAAGCCGGAAAGCTTTCAGGGCTGCCCTGCGATTCAGTCTTGCTTAATGTTCAACCGCGCTTTTTCGTCCCGATACCGGCCGCGCATCGGGGCTTCGCGTGGCGGTCCCATCCCGCTACAATCATTCGCCCGCCAGAACAACGACTCGGCTGCGGCGCCGAGGCCGCGAGGGAGTCTCATTCGCATGAGGGGTTGCACGATCGATCGCCGCGGGCTCCCCGACCGCCTCGCGGCCCGCCACGGAGGCTCGGCCCGCCACGGCGGCTCGGTCCACCGCGGGCTGTCGCGGGTCGCCGCGATCCTCGGGCCGGGCCGGTGGGTGGCGGCCGTTCTCCTGGCCGCGCTGCTCGGCCCCGGTCTGGCCCGGGCCGCCGAGCCCATGGGTTTTCACCTCGCTTCGGTGGGGCCCGACGCGGGTTGCCGGCGCGGCTGCACCGAGGTGATCGTGGCCCAGGGCGAGATCGACAACGACACGGCCGACCGATTCGTGACGTTTCTGGCCGACCACCTGCGCGACCGCGACCTCCGGCCGGTGATCCTGATCCAGTCGCAGGGCGGCACCGTGCTGGGCGCCATGCAGCTCGGCACGGTGTTCCGCAAGATCGGCGCGGCCGTGATCGTGGCGGCGGCGCGCGAGGAGGCGGGCGCGGCCAGCGTCCAGGTCACGCCGGGCCTCTGCCTGTCGGCCTGCGTTTACGCCTTCATGGGCGGCAAGCGGCGGGTCGTGCCGCCCGTCAGCCGGCTCGGCATCCACCGCATGGTGATCAACCAGACCGACCGCGACCTGTTCGGCAACGAGAGCGTGTCCCGCATCTACGGCTCCGACGCCTTCGTGGCGGCGCTCAGCACCTATACCAGGGCCATGGGGGTCGACCCGCGCGTCATTGCCTACGCGGAAAGCATCTCGCCCGACGCGCTCCACATCGTCACGGCCCGCGAGATCACCCGCTGGCGGCTCGGGTCGCCGCGGTTGTAGGCCGCCCGTCGGGGAACGGCCGCAGGCTTGACACGAAGGGACCGCTGGCCTATCCCGCAGCCGTTCCCGAGGAACGCGGCCGGTGGCCGTTCGTCCCGCGGGGGAGTAGCTCAGTTGGTTAGAGCGCCGGCCTGTCACGCCGGAGGTCGCGGGTTCGAGTCCCGTCTCTCTCGCCACTCCGGACCGACTGGTCCGGTACCGTGACAGCAGGATGCCCGCGATTTCGGCCGGGGTCTCGTTGTCTGGAAAAATTCCAATATGGTGGCGCTGCGACCTCGTTGGACCTTGCCGGCCCAGGTAGCGTGGATTACCTCATTTGCATGCAGGGATGGTGTCCGGCGGCGTCCTGCTCCGGCATGCTGAACACCCGTCGCAACACGGAGCGCCCATGCCGAACCTGCTCGCCGACTACCTGCCCCTGATCGTCTTCATCGTGATCTCGGTGGTGATTTCCGGTGCTCTGCTGATCGCTCCCTTCCTGGTCGCGTTCAAGGCACCCGATCCGGAGAAGCTGTCGGCCTACGAGTGCGGGTTCAACGCTTTCGACGATGCGCGGATGAAGTTCGACGTGCGCTTCTACCTCGTTTCCCTGCTGTTCATCATCTTCGACCTTGAGGTCGCGTTCCTGTTCCCGTGGGCGGTGTCGTTTCGCGACATCGGCGCTTTCGGGTTCTGGTCCATGATGGTGTTTCTGGGCGTGCTGACCGTCGGGTTCGTCTACGAGTGGAAGAAAGGCGCCCTGGAATGGGACTGATGTCAAAAGGGGTTCAGACCGAGGTCGCACCGCAGCCTCGCGGCCTCGTCGACCCGCGCACCGGGCGGCCGCTCGGCTCGGAGGACCCCTATTTCCTGGGCCTCAACGACCAGTTGGCCGACAAGGGATTCCTGGTCACCTCGACCGACGACCTGATCCAATGGGCCCGCACGGGCTCGCTCATGTGGATGACGTTTGGCCTCGCCTGCTGCGCGGTCGAGATGATGCAGATGTCGATGCCGCGCTACGACGCCGAGCGGTTCGGGCTGGCGCCGCGCGCGAGCCCGCGCCAGTCGGACGTCATGATCGTGGCCGGCACGCTGACCAACAAGATGGCCCCGGCGCTGCGCAAGGTTTACGACCAGA
>CAXTEP010000171.1:0-6345 GCA_964243125.1 uncultured Lichenihabitans sp.
ATCAGGCCGATCACCCCGATCGTGATGATGCCGAAGATCATCTTGCCGGTGGCGAGCAGGGCCTGGCTGTCGATGATCATGTGGCCGATCCCTGAATCCGAGCCGATGAGTTCGGCCACGATCACGTAGGTCCAGGCCCAGCCGAGCACGAGCCGCAGGGTTTCGGCGATGCCGGGCGCGTTGGCAGGCAGCAGCACGCGGCGCAGGATGCCGCGGTGGCTGGCCCCGAGCGTGTAGGCGGCTTCCACCAGATCGCGCCGGGTCTGGCCGACCTGGCCCGCGATCATCAGCACGAGCTGGAACACCGAGCCGATGAAGATCACCAGCAGCTTCTGGGTTTCCCCGATGCCGGCCCACAGGATCAGCAACGGCACGAAGGCCGAGGCCGGCAGGTAGCGCGCGAAGGACACGAAGGGCTCCAGCAAGGCCTCGACGGGCTTGTAGGCTCCCATCAGGATGCCGAGCGGCACCGCCACCGCGGCCGCCACCACGAAGCCGCCCACCACGCGCCACACCGTCATGCCGATGTCGGTCATGAAGTCGAAGCGGGTCAGCAGCACCCAGCCGTCCCGCAGCATGGTGAGGGGATCGGCCAGGAACGTCCGGGTCACGAAGCCGCCCAGCGTCGCCTCGGCCCAGGCGGCCACGAACAGAACGAAGAAGCCGACGCCCAGCGCCACGCGCGCCGGCTGTCCAATGGGTGCGAACGGTCGCGCCACCGCGGCCGTCGCGACCGGCCTACTGCAGGCCGAGCGGGCGGAGATCCGCCATGGTGCTCGGGTCGGGCTTGGTCGAGATGGTGCCGATCTCCATCAGCAGGCTTTCGGCCGTGCCCGTGAACGTCTTGAACTCGTTGGCAAAGAAGGCCTTGTTGTCGTCCCGGCTGACCCAGCGCAGGTATTTGGCCGAGTCGGCGAACTCGTCGGCCGACTGCTTCACGTCGGCGCCCATGATCTCGAAGGCCTTCTTCTGGTCGCCCTTCATGGCGTCGAGCGCGTCGAAATAGGCATCCACCAGCGCTTTGGCGGCGGCCGGGTTGGCGTCGAGGAATTTTGGCGTGCAGCCCAGCGTGTCGAGCACCATCGGGTAGTCGAGCGTGGTGGCCAGGATGTGCCCCGCCTCGGGCTTGTCGCGCACGGCCGACAGGTAGGGCTCGTAGCTCACGGCCGCGTCGTTCTGGCCGGCCAGAAAGGCCTGCGCGCCCGGTCCCGGCTCGAGGTTGACGACCTTCACGTCCGCCATCTTCATCTTATTGGCGTTGAGCACCCAGGCCAGCATGAAGTAGGGGCTGGTGCCGGGCGTCGAGGCCGCCACGCTCTTGCCCTTGAGGTCAGCGACCGTCTTGATCCCGTCGCGCGCCACGATGCCGTCGGCCCCGTAGGACTTGTCGAGCTGCACGATCTGCTTGGACGGCACGCCGTTGGCGTTCCAAACCGCCCAGGTTTCCACCGTGGTGGCGGCGCATTGGATGTCGCCCGACGCCATGGCGAGCGAGCGGCTCGCCTGCGGGATCTTGGGCAGGGTGACGTCGAGCCCGTGCTTCTTGAACAGGCCGGTCTCGCGGGCGAGCGTGAGAGGTCCAAAGCCGGTCCAGCCCGACATCCCGATCGCGATCCTGGTCTCCTCGGCCCGGGCCGAGGCGATGCCCGCCAGCCACCCGGCCATCACCATCCCGGCCGCCAACGTGATCCGCATGACTCGTTCTCCCGCCTAACGGGGGTGATTGTGCGTCTGCACAAGTCGTGCTGTCCAGAGCCGCGAGTTTCGAGCGCGCCGCAACCCCGGCTTTCTTCGTTGGCCTCACCCCCATGCAGCCGGGCGGACCGGCGTCACGCCATTTGCCGCATCGGTGCGCGTTCGCGGACCCGTCCCCTGGGGAGCCATTGACGGGCTCAGGCGTTGATTTCGGTGCAGGGTGCCGACGGACCACCGTGGCGGGCGCCGCAAATCTCCCGGCTCGGAGTTATACCAATGCCTCTCAATCGATCGTTGGCGGCCGTGACCGCCCTCGGGCTCGCGCTTTGCAACACGGCGGGAGCATCGGCCCTGCCGTCGGGCGGCCCCGCGGGTGTCGAGCGGGGCGGCGCCGACATGCTGCTCGTCAGCGAGCACCACCGACATCACCCCCGCCACCATTCTTCGGGGGCCTATGCGCCGCGCGCGGGCTACGCCGAGACCGACGACGGCTATGGTCCCGGCTATGCGCCGGGCAACGGCTCCTACGGCATCACGCGGGGTTACGACACCTTCGGCTACCCGGCCAACAGCCCCTATCGGCCTTACGGGGGCGAAACCGCCATCACGGCGCCCCCGGGCACCGCCGCGGCGGCCGAGCAGGAAAACCAGCGGCGCTACTTCTGCAACTGGGCTCCCGAACGCTGCCCGTGATCGAAGCCCGCCAGGAAGGCCGCGATGATCCGGCCGTAGATCGAGGCGAGCCGGTCGATGTCGTCGGTGGCGGCTTGTTCGTCGGCTTGGTGCATGGTGCGGCCGACCAGACCGAACTCCACCACCGGGCAGTGTTTGGCGACGAAGCGCGCGTCCGAAGTTCCGCCGCTCGTCGACAAGACGGGACGGCGGCCGATTTCGGCCTCGATGGCGTCGGCCACCTGCGTCGTGAACGCGCCCGGCTGGGTCAGGAAGGCTTCCGCGTTGCAGGGCTCGAACGCGAGCGTCACGCGGGAGTCGCCCGACGCTGCCCAAACGCGCCGGTTCAGCTCGGCGCGGAGCGTTTCGGGTGACCAGCGGTCGTTGAACCGCACGTTGAACCGCGCCCGTGTTTCGGCCGGGATGACGTTGCTGGACGGGTTACCGGTGTCGACCGAGACGATCTCGAGATTGGACGGATCGAACCGAGGCGTGCCTTCATCGAGGCGCGTGCCCCCGAGGGCATCGAGCACGCGCATCAAGGGCGGGATCGGGTTGACGGCGAGGTGTGGGTAGGCCACGTGACCTTGCCGCCCATGCACCGTCACGGTGCCGGTCAGCGAGCCGCGACGGCCGATCTTGACCACGTCGCCCAACGCCTCCGGGTTGGTGGGCTCCCCCACCACGCAGGCCTCGAACCGCAGGCCGCGCCGCACGGCCCAGTCGAGGAGCTTGACGGTCCCGTTAACGGCCGGGCCTTCCTCGTCGCCCGTGAGAAGGAGGGCGATGCCGCCGTGCCGCGGCGGCCCGTGCCGGTCCAGGTGGTCCAGCGCCGCCGCCACGAAGGCCGCGACGCCCCCCTTCATGTCGCAGGCGCCGCGCCCGTAAAGGAAGCCGTTCTCGACCGTGCCGGCAAACGGATCGTGGGTCCAGGCCGCGGCGTCGCCGGGCGGGACCACGTCGGTGTGGCCCGCGAAGGCGAGGCAGGGCCCTTCGCCGATCGTGGCGAGAAGGTTGAGCACGTCGGCCTGGCCGAACTCGGAGAACACGGGCAGGTCCACCGCGAAGCCGGCCGCCTCCAGAACGCCGGCCAGCATCGGCAGCGCGCCGCCGTCGGCGGGCGTCACGGACCGGCACCGGACGAGGCGTTGCGCCAGGTCGACGGCCCGCGACAGGCTCACGCGGCGTTCCGATCCCGGAGGATGCCGAGTTCGACCACGTTCCACGCGGCCACCAGCGCGATGGCGGCCAGCACCAGGGGCGCGGTCCAGTCGGGCAGGTCGCCGGACGAGTTCGGCACGTACCAGATCGCCGCCCCCCCGAACAGCAGGCTGAGGGGCAGGATTCCGGCCAGTGCGGCGGGGCGGCTTCGGTCGCGGAACCGCTTGGCGCTCAGGTTGTACTCGCAGATGGCGAGCAGGATCACCGCGAAGGCGAACAGCACGAGGTACAGGTAGGCCACCAGCGTCATGGGCGCGATGAAGGCCTGGGTGGCGAGGTCGTGGCGCGCGTAGGGGCTCAGCAGCGTCCAGCCCGCGGCGCCGACCGCGGCCAGAACCGCGATCGGGACCGTGCCGCGCCACCAGGTGGCCCGGTCGACGCGGCCCTTGTCGGTTCGGAACAGGAACGAGAACCCGCCGGCATCCACGGCCGTCAATCCCGCAGCAGGTCGTTGATGCCCGTCTTGGCGCGGGTCTGCGCGTCCACGGTCTTGACGATGACGGCGCAGGCCAGCGACGGCCCGGGCGAGCCGTCCGGCAGCGGCCGCCCGGGCAGTCCCCCTGGCACCACGACCGAATAGGGCGGCACGTAGCCCACGTGAACCTGCCCCGTGGTCCGGTCGACGATCTTGGTCGAACCCGACAGGAACACGCCCATGGACAGCACGGACCCCTGCCCCACCACGACGCCCTCGACCACCTCGGAGCGGGCGCCGATGAAGCAGTCGTCCTCGACGATGGTCGGGTTGGCCTGCAGGGGTTCGAGCACGCCGCCGATGCCCACGCCGCCCGACAGGTGGACATTGCGGCCGATCTGCGCGCAGGACCCGACCGTCACCCAGGTGTCCACCATGGTGCCGCTGTCCACGTAGGCCCCAAGGTTCACGAAGGAAGGCATCAGGATCACGTTGGGCGCGATATAGGCCGAATGGCGCACCACGCAGGTCGGCACGGCGCGGAAGCCCGCTGCCGCGAACCGGTTCTCGCCCCAGCCCTCGAACTTGGAAGGCACCTTGTCGTACCAGGACGACCCGTTCGGCCCGCCCGGCACCAGCGCCATGGCATTGAGGCGGAACGACAGGAGCACGGCCTTCTTGAGCCACTGGTTGACGCGCCAGGCGTCGGGCCCCGCGGCGCCCGGCCGCCTCTCGGCGACCCGCACCTTTCCCTCGTCGAGGAGCCTGAGGGCGGTGTCGACCGCGTCGCGCACCTCGCCCCGGGTTCCAGGCCCGATCAAGGCGGCGTCCGCGAAGGCCGTCTCGATGGTGCGCTGGAGATCGTCGTGCGGCATGGCAAGCCCTTGGGGATGTGGCGCGATGGTTTCGGGCGGGGCAGGCGCAAAGTCAACCGCAGGCCGTCATCCCGGTCATCGCTGGCATTCCCCGCAGAAGAAGGTCGAGCGGCCGCCCTGGACGATGCGCGCGATGGTGCCGCGGCAGTTCGGGGTCGGGCACGGATCATGCTCGCGGTCGTAGGCCCGGAACCCGTGCTGGAACAGGCCGAGCGCCCCGTCGGTGCCACGATAATCCCGGAGCGACGAGCCGCCCGCCTCCACGGCTTCGGACAGCACGTCCCGGATCGCACCCGCGAGCCGCTGAGCTCGCACCGTCGGGGCGCCGTCGCGGCGGGTCAGGGTGCCGGCCGCGCGGCGCGGCGAGAGCCCCGCCCGGTGCAGCGCCTCGCAGACGTAGATATTGCCCAGGCCGGCGATCACGGTCTGGTCGAGCAGAGCGGCTTTCAGGGGCGCCGCCTTGCCGGCCATCAGGCGGGCCAACGCGGTGCCGTCGAAGGCCTCCGACAGGGGCTCGACCCCCATGGCGCGAAACAGCGGGTGCGTGCCAAGGCCGCCAGGCTCCACCAGGGTCATGAAGCCGAAGCGGCGCGGGTCGTTGTAGGTGATGGCCGCTCCGCTATCGAGGTCGAAGCGGACGTGATCGTGCCGCTGGTCGGCGCCGCGTTCGTGGTAGTAGCGGCCGGGCACGCGCGGCGTTCCCTCGGGCGGCTCGACCCGGAACGACCCCGTCATGCCGAGGTGCATGGCGAGCGTCACGCCGTCGTCGAGCTCGGCCAGCAGGTATTTGGCACGGCGGCGTACCACTTCCACGCGCCGTCCCGCGAGCCGGTCGGCGAAGCCCGCCGGGAACGGAAAGCGGAGATCGGCCCGGTTCAGGCTCACGCGCGCCAGAACGGCGCCCGTCATGGCGGGCGACAGGCCGCGGCGGACCGTTTCGACTTCGGGCAGTTCGGGCATGGGCTCGCGGGTCGTGGGGTCGACGCCCTGGACGTCGAGCGGGATGTAGTCTTGCGCGTGCAATCGCGCCAGTATGGGGCGGTCCGCCCGCCACGAGGCCGGACGAATGACGGCCGGGCGGCCGCGCGCGAGAGGGGGAAACACCGATGAGCAACGAGGCCAGCACCCATCCCGAAACCCTGGCGCTGCACGCGGGCTGGCGCTCCGACCCGGCCACGGGCGCCGTGGCGCCCCCTATCTACCAGACCACGTCGTTCCAGTTCCGCGATACCGAGCACGCCGCCAACCTGTTCGCGCTGAAGGAACTCGGCAACATCTACACGCGCATCGGCAACCCGACCGTGGCGATCCTGGAGCAGCGGCTCGCGGCGTTGGAGGGCGGAGCCGCGGCGCTGGCGGTCGGGTCCGGCCAGGCGGCCTCGGCCTACGCGGTGCAGAACCTCGCCCGCGCGGGCGACAACATCGTCAGTTCCACCGACCTTTATGGCGGCACCTGGAACCTGTTCG
>CAXTEP010000172.1:0-6265 GCA_964243125.1 uncultured Lichenihabitans sp.
GCGCCGTCACGTCGGCGGTGGGCGGGTCCAGCAGCGCGCCGTGGTCGGCGAACGGAATGGCGTTGAGGTAGTCCTTGTTGTTGTTGGCATCGAAGGCGCCCCAGCCGCCGTCGTCGCTCTGCAGGCCCACCACCCATTCGATGCCGCGCGCGATGGCCTCGCCGTAGCGCTTGTGGCCGGTTTGCCGGTCGGCGCGATGCATGGCCATCACGACGACCGCGGTGTCGTCGAGGTCGGGGAAATGCGGGTTCTCGTACTGGAACGCCCATCCGCCCGGGCGCAGGTCCGGCCGCTGCGCGGCCCAGTCGCCCTTCACGTCGAGCACCTGCCTGGGTTTCAGCCACGCCATGGCCCGATCGGCGCGTTTGGAGCCGGCTCCGTCGAGCTCCATCAAGGCGTGGGCGGTCAGCGCCGTGTCCCAGACGGGCGACATGCAGGGCTGGCAATAGGCCTCGTGGTCCTTGACGACAAGCAGCTTCTCGATCGCCAGCCGGGCCAGCCGCGCCTGGGGGTCGTCGGCCGGGATCCCCAGCGTGTCGAAGGCCATCACCGTGTTGGCCATGGCCGGGAAGATGGCGCCCAGCCCGTCGTCGCCGTTCAGCCGCTCCCGCACATAGGCGATGGCCCGGCGGATCGCCTCAGCGCGTATCCGTTGCGGAAACGCGTGCTCGATCGGCCGCAGCACCGCATCGATGATGCCGAACATGGCTTTCCACGGCTGCTGGGCGTCCGGGCTGCCCGGCCAGTGGCGCACCTGCTCGGGCGGTTCCACGAACAGCTCGGGGATGCCGATCCCGAGCGGGTTGCGGGCCACCGGCTTCAGGGCTGCGAGCACCATCATGGGCACCATCGTGCAGCGGGCCCAGTACGATACCTTGGAAAGGTGGAACGGGAACCAGGGCGGCAGCAGCATGATCTCGACCGGCATGACCGGCACGGCCCGCCACGGCACGACCCCGAACAGCGCCAGGGCGGTGCGGGTGAACACGTTGGTGCGGGCCGCACCGCCCAGCGCCAGGATCCGCTCCCGCGCCCGTCGCATGTGCGGCGCCTCGGGCTTGTCGCCGCAGAGTTTCAGGGCGAAATAGGCCTTCACGCTCGCCGAAACGTTGGCGGCCCCGCCGTGCAGGAGCGGCCAACCGCCGTCGGCCCCCTGGACGCGGCGCAGGTAGGCCGCGATCTTCTGCTCGACGGCCGGCACGGACTCGGCCAGGAAATGCTTGAGCAGGATATATTCGGACGGGATGGTGGCGTCCGCCTCCAACTCGAAGACGAAGTGCCCGTCCGGCTGCTGCTGCCTCGCGAGCGCCTGGTCGGCCCGCTCGATGGCCCTGTCGAGGTCGTCTGTCAAAGGCGCGGTCGAGATCCGTTCGGCGGCGTCCAGGGGCATGATCCAGATGTTCTCGGCTACTCTCGACGATCTGCCTCAAGGGCTTAGCGTTTTCCATACGCCATTCGGACCAACAAGGTGAAAGGCCTTCTCGCGGGTGCAATGCAGCGATGAGTGACTTGCATGTGACACCCTCCAAAGCCTTCGATAAAGGCGGTCGCGAGCCTTTGCGGGCCGCCTGTCGCTCCGGGAAACAGCCCACGCGTCGCGATTAAAAGCTTGATCTGCGGCCACGAAGGCGTATCGAACGCTCGCGACCACAGATGGCCCGCTCACGCCGGAAAAGGCGACGGGATCCATCGTCCGGCCGCGGAGCCGCGCGGGCAGACGCGTGCCCCGGTCCGCCCGAGGCGCTCGGCCCGAGGCCTGATCGATAGGATATCCACCATGGACGCACGTTTGGACGGAGCCGCGCCTTCCCGCGGGTCGGGGCGGACGATCGCGGCCGGCGGAACGGTTTTCTCCATCCTGTTCGCCGCGAGCATCGCGCATGTCCTGAACGACACAATGCAGTCGCTTCTCCCGGCCATCTACCCGGTCCTGCAGAAGACCTACAACCTCGACTACGGCCAGATCGGCCTCATCACCCTGGCGTTCCAGGTCACGGCGTCGTTGCTGCAACCGGTGGTGGGCTTGGCGACCGACCGCAGGCCGCAGCCCTTTTCCCTGCCGGTCGGCATGGCCATGACGCTGCTCGGGCTCTTGATGCTGGCCTACGCGTCGACCTACGCGATGCTGCTCGTGGCCGCCGCGGCGGTTGGGATCGGGTCGAGCATCTTCCATCCCGAGGCGTCCCGCGTGGCCCGGCTCGCCTCCGGCGGCCGGTACGGCCTCGCCCAATCGCTGTTCCAGGTCGGCGGCAACGTCGGCACCGCGCTGGGACCATTGCTCGCCGCCTTCATCGTCGTGCCGCGCGGACAGGCCAGCATCGCCTGGTTCACCTTCATCGCCTTCGCGGGCATGATCCTGCTGACCCGCGTCGGCCGCTGGTACGCGGCCGCGCTCCGCGAACCGCGAACCGGCCAGGGAACCGGGGCCGGTGGCATCCCGACGCTGTCGCGCGCCCGCGTGGTCGGGGCCGTGCTGATCCTGCTCGGCCTGATCTTCTCCAAGCACTTCTACCTTGCCAGCATGAGCACCTTCTACACCTTCTACCTGATCGACAAGTTCGGCGTGTCGATCCAGACCGCGCAGGTGCTGCTGTTCGTGTTCCTCGGCGCGGTCGCGGCCGGCACCATCATCGGCGGCCCGGTGGGTGACCGGTTCGGGCGCCGGTCGGTGATCTGGGTGTCGATTTTGGGCGTCCTGCCCTTCACGCTCGCCTTGCCCTACGTGGACCTGGTCTGGACCTGCGTGCTGTCCGTGATCATCGGCCTGATCCTGTCGTCCGCGTTCTCGGCCATCGTGGTCTTCGCCCAGGACCTCATGCCCGGCCAGGTGGGCCTCGTGGGCGGCCTGTTCTTCGGCTTCGCGTTCGGGGTGGCGGGCCTGGGCGCGGCTGCGCTGGGCGAAATCGCCGACCACACCAGCATCGCGTTCGTGTTCAAGGTCTGCGCCTTCCTGCCCGTGCTGGGCGTGCTGACCTTTCTGCTGCCCGACATCGAGAAAGGGCTGCGGCGGTAGCCGCGCCTACTCGGCCGCCTGGCGCTGCGGCATGGTCTCGTCGATATGCTGGGGCGGTCCGGCCTCGATCTCGCGGATTCGACCGCCGCCGAGCCAGGTCGAGACCCGGTCGAGGTAGAGGTAGATGACGGGGGTGGTGAACAGGGTCAGAACCTGGCTGACCAGCAGCCCGCCCACCATCGTGTAGCCGAGCGGCTGCCGGATCTCCGCGCCCGTGCCGGTGCCGAGCATCAGCGGGATGCCGCCCAGCAGCGCCGCCATGGTGGTCATCAGGATGGGCCGGAAACGCAGCAGCGCGGCCTTGCGGATTGCTTCCGTAGCCGACAGCTTCTCGTCGCGTTCGGCCACGATCGCGAAGTCGACCAGCATGATGCCGTTCTTCTTGACGATGCCGATCAGCAGGATGAGGCCGATCAGGGCGATCAGGCTGAAGTCGAAGCCGAACATCATCAGGATTGCCAGCGCCCCCAGGCCCGCCGACGGCAGGGTCGACAGGATGGTGAGCGGGTGGATGAAGCTTTCATAGAGGATGCCCAGGATGATGTAGACCACCACCAGGGCTGCCAGGATCAGCAGCGGCACGGTGCCGAGCGACTGCTGGAAGGCCTGCGCGTTGCCCTGGAACGTCGACTGCACGGTCGCCGGAACGCCGAGGTTCGCCATGGCGGTCTGCACCGCTTCCGTGGCGTTCGACAGCGCCACGCCCTCGGCCAGGTTGAAGCTGATCGTCACGGCCGGGAACTGTCCCTGGTGGCTGATCGACAGCGGCTGGATGGGCTTGGTGGACCAGTGGGCCACCGCCGACAGGGGCACCATGGCGCCCGTCGCGGGGGCCTTGATGTAGATCTTGCTCAAGGTCGACCGGTCGCCCTGCATGACGGGCAGGATTTCCAGGATCACGTGGTAGCTGTTGAGCTGGGTGAAATACTGCGCGGCCTGCCGCTGCCCGAAGGCGTCGTAGAGCGTGTCGTCGATCAGTTGCGGCGTGATGCCGTAGCGCGAAGCCTGGTCCCGGTCGATGTCGAGCGTCAGCGTGGTGCCGTCCGTCTGCTGGTCGGTCGCGACGTCGCGCAGTTCGGGCAGGGTCTTGAGCTTGGCGAAGACCTTGGGCGACCACGCGTTGAGCTCGTCGAGGTCGGCATCCTGCAGCGTGTACTGGAACTGGGTGCGCGACGACCGGCCCCCGACGTTCACGTCCTGGGCGGCCTGCAGGAACAGCCGCGCGCCTTCCACCCGGTCGAGCTTGGGACGGAGTCGCGCGATGATCTGCTGCGCCGAGGCGGTGCGTTCCTCGCGGGGTTTCAGCGTGATGTACATGCGGCCGTTGTTGAGCGCCGTGCCGTTGCCGCCGATCTGCATGCCGACCGTGGCGACGTCGGGGTCGGCCTGCACGATCTTGCCGAGCGCTTCCTGGCGCCGCTTCATGTCGGAGAAGGAGATGTCCTGGCCACCCTCGGTGACGCCGAACAGGAGCCCCGTGTCCTGGGTCGGGAAGAAACCCTTGGGGATGACCGTGAACAGGTAGACGGTCGCGATCACGGTGCCGAAGAACACCATCAGGGTCGCGAAGCGGAAGCGCAGGCACAGGTCGAGCCCGCGCTCGTAGGCGCGTAGCAGGCCGTCGAAGAAGCGCTCGCCCAGCAGGTACAGCCGGCCGTGCCGCTGGCTCCCGTGCTCCTTCAGGAAGCGCGACGCCATCATCGGGGTCAACGTCAGCGATACGACCGCCGAGACCGCGATCGTCATGGTGAGCGTGACCGCGAACTCGCGGAACAGGCGGCCGATGATGCCGCTCATCAGCAGCAGCGGGATGAGCACCGCCACCAGCGACACGCTGATGGACAGGATGGTGAAGCCGATCTCGCCCGCGCCCTTGAACGCGGCCTCCAGCGGCTTCTCGCCGTTCTCGATGTGCCGGGTGATGTTCTCCAGCATCACGATGGCGTCATCCACCACGAAGCCGACCGCGATCGTCAGCGCCATGAGCGACAGGTTGTCGAGGCTGTAGCCCGCGGCCCACATCAGCGCGCAGGTCCCGAGCAGGGCCAGCGGCACGGTGACGGAGGGGATGACGGTCGCCCAGAAGCTGCGCAGGAACACGAAGATCACCATCACGACCAGCGCGATGGTGAGTAGCAGGGTGAACTGGACGTCCTTGACCGAGGCCCGGATCGTGGTCGTGCGGTCGCTCAGGATGTCGAGGTGGATGGCCGGCGGGATCGAGGCTTGCAGCCGGGGCAGCGTCGCCTTGATGCGGTCGACGATCTGGATGACGTTGGCGCCCGGCTGCTTGAAGATGACCAGGAACACGCCGCGCTTGCCGTTCGACCAGGCGGCCTTCTTCATGTCTTCCGGGCCCGTCACGGCCTCGCCGATGTCGCGGATGCGGATCGGCCCGCCGTCGCGGTAGGCCACGATCACGTCGTTCCAGTCCTTGGACGCCGTGAGCTGGTCGTTGGCGTAGATCGTGAAGGCCTGGGACGGGACGCCGTCGATGTTGCCCTTGGGGCTGTCGACCGTGGTGACCCCGATCACGGCGCGCACGTCCTCGAGCGACAGGCCCTTGGTGACGAGCTTGGCGGGGTCGAGCTGCACCCGGATCGAGGGTTTCTGCTCGCCGCCGATGAACACCTGGCTGACGCCCGCGATCTGGCTGATCTGCTGGCCGACCTTGGTGTCGACGTTGTCGTCCACTTCCGTAAGGGGCAGCAGGTCGGAGGTGGCGGCCAGCAGCATGATGGGCGCGTCGGCCGGGTTGACCTTGCGGTAGGTGGGCGGACTGGGCAGCTGCTTCGGCAGCTGGCCGCCGGCCGCGTTGATGGCGGCCTGGACGTCGTTGGCGGCCGCGTCGATGCTGCGGTCGAGGTCGAACTGGATCGTGATGGAGGTGGAGCCGAGCGAACTCGTGGACGTGAGCTGGGCGACGCCCGGGATCTGCGCGAACTGGCGCTCCAGCGGCTGCGCCACCGAGGACGCCATGGTTTCGGGGCTGCCGCCCGGCAGGCTGGCGCTCACCTGGATGGTCGGGAAGTCGACCTGGGGCAGGGGCGCTACGGGCAGCAGTGGGTAGGCCACGAGCCCGATGCACAGCAGCCCCACCATCAGCAGCGTGGTGGCGACCGGATACTTGATGAAGGGAGCCGAAATGCCGCCGTACACGGTTCAGGGCTCCTTGCTGGCGGTCTGGGCGGCGGCGTCCCCGACCTTGACGGGCGTACCCGCCTGCAGGCGGTACTGCCCCGCCGTGACCAC
>CAXTEP010000173.1:0-6249 GCA_964243125.1 uncultured Lichenihabitans sp.
CCGTCACCCCGACCCCGCCCGCCCTGGCCCCGACGCCGGGCGCCCCCGACACCCCCCCCGAACAGGCGGCGCCGCCCGCCGCCGCGCCGACCGCGCCCGCCAGTGGGGGCTGATCGCCGGGCGATGCCCGATCCCGCAGCCCGGACCGGACGGGGCCGGTCGTGACCGTCGAAACCGTGACCGTCACGACCGACGAGGACGGCATGCGGCTCGACCGCTGGTTCAAGCGTCACGCCCCCGGCGTGAGCCTGTCGCATCTCAACAAGATCGTGCGCACCGGCCAGGTCCGGGTCGACGGCGGCCGCGCCAAGGTGTCGACACGACTGGCTCAGGGCCAGAAGATCCGCGTCCCGCCGCTCGGGGCGGCCGACGCGCCGGCCCCGGCCGACCGGCCGGGCCCGCAGGCCTCGGTCGACGACCGCCGCGCGCTCGAGGCGATGATCCTGTTCGAGGACCGCGGGCTGATGGTGCTCAACAAGCCCTACGGGTTGGCGGTGCAGGGCGGCTCGGGCACCCACCGCCACCTTGACGGCATGCTGGACGCTATGGCCGGGGCGGGCGGGGAGCGCCCGCGCCTCGTGCACCGTCTCGACCGCGACACCTCGGGCGTGCTGCTCGTGGCCAAGACCCGCAAGGCCGCGGCCGACCTGGGCGAGATTTTCCGCTCCCGCCAAACCCGCAAGATCTACTGGGCGCTGGTGGAAGGCGTGCCAAAGCCCGCGCAGGGCCGCGTTTCGCTGTTCCTGTCCAAGGGCGCGCTGATGGG
Source organism: uncultured Lichenihabitans sp. (assembly GCA_964243125.1). Lineage (GTDB taxonomy): Bacteria > Pseudomonadota > Alphaproteobacteria > Rhizobiales > Beijerinckiaceae > Lichenihabitans. Next base: position 767 of record CAXTEP010000173.1, read on the forward strand.
TGATGCCCGGGTCCGCAAGGAAGGTGGGCGGCCGGTGTCCCCGGCCGAGCGCGCGGGCCTGGAGCGCATGCGCGTGGCCAAGCACGGCGACGAGGACGCCCAGCACTCCGTGACCTACTACTCGGTCGTCGACAAGGTCCTGCCGCGGCTGGCCTGGCTGTCGATGAAGCCCATCACGGGGCGCACCCACCAGCTACGCGCCCACGCCGAGGCGATCGGGCACCCGATCGTGGGCGATCCGAAATACAACGGCGGCACGGGTCCCGACCCCCGCCGGACCGATCCCCTGCGCGCCATCCCGCGCGACGTCGAGGGCAAGCTGCATCTCTTGGCGCGGCGTCTCGTCCTGCCCAACCCGAGCGGTGGAACGTTGGACGTGAGCGCGCCGTTGCCCCCGCACATGCAGGCGAGCTGGGATCTGTTCGGGTTCGACGTGAAGCAGGCCGACCCGATCGACGCGGCGCCCGACGAGTAGACGAGCCGTCCATGTCAGTCGATCAACCGAGCGGGCCCGCGGGCTTCGTTCCCGTTAACCCCTACGAACTGGCGCGGCGCGAGAAGGCCGAGGCGCAGATCAGACGCTTCTACGCGGAGGCGCGCGCGGAAGCCTGTCCGGACGGCTTCACGGTGCTGCTCGACGGCCGGCCGATGCGCACGCCCGCCCGGCGCGCGTTCGTCCTGCCCTGCGAGAGCCTGGCGCGGGACGTCGCGGACGAGTGGAAACGGCAGGGGCCGGTGGTCGAGCCCGGCGCCATGCCGATGACGCGGCTGGCCAACACGGCGCTGGACGGCGTCGCCGACACGATGGATGCGGTTCGCGCCGAAGTGGCGCGGTTCGCGGGCTCGGACCTGCTCTGCTACCGCGCCGAGGTGCCGGCCGACCTCGTGGACCGGCAGGCCGCCGCGTGGGATCCGATGCTCGCCTGGGCCCGCGAGGCTCTCGGCGCGTCCCTGGTGTGCGCGACCGGCATCATGTTCGTGGCCCAGCCGGACCCGGCGCTGCGGGCCGTCGATGCGGCCCTGGCGGTCGCGGTCGGGACCGGACGCGGTGCTCCGTTCCGGCTCGCTGCCCTCCATGTCGCGACCACGCTGACGGGATCGGTCGTGCTCGCGCTTGGGATCGCGCACGAGGCCGTTACGGTCGAGCAGGCCTGGGCCAAGGCGCATGTTGACGAGGACTTTCAGATCAGCCAATGGGGGCAGGACGAGGAAGCGGCCGCCCGCCGCGCGGCTCGCTGGGCCGACATGCAAGCGGCCGGTCATGTCCTGGCCGCCCTGCGTTAACATCTGTAAAATATAGACGCGTCAATCAATTCTCAACCAGTAAGCAACATTCGCGAAAGCTTACCTGTTTCACCGCATTTAACCCTGGATTCTGTCCTCTTCCTCGATTCATACCACCTCAACCCGCTGCCACCATTGTGAGTGGAACAGCAAGTGGCGGGACAAGAACGACGATGATCGACAACGGATTTTCGGACGCGGCGCGCGGTAAGGCAATTGCGGCGCCGCTCATGCCCTTCGACGGTCTGTCCAGCCACGGTCTCGACCGCGTGCGTCAGATGTACGCGGCCCTGGCGCCGACGCGCGACACGCTCGCGGTCCTGTTCTCCCTGCAGGCGGCCCAGACCGGGCCGAGCGACGCGTGGGTCGGGTTCTTCATCGAGATCGCCAGCGACTACCTGATCTGGGACGAGCGTCCGACCGGCGTCCTGTCCGAACACGATGCCCGCTGGGTACTGGCCCGGTTCGACGAGGCGCCCTCGCTCGCGGTGCTCGGGCTGATGGTCCGCATCCTCGACGAGGCGCACCGCGTGCCGTCGTGGTTCCCGTCGACGGTCCGCCAGCGCGCCAGCCTGATGATGGCCGATGGGGCCCCTGACGGGACGCCGAAGAAGCGCCCCGCGCACCTCCGTCTCGTGTCCTGAACCGAAGCGGTTGCTCGGGGCAGGGCACCGCGCCGCCAACCGTCCCGCTACGCTCCGAACGCGTAGATCGCGATGAAGACCACGATCACCAGCACCAGGCCGCCGATCAGGACGTAGCGGACGCCGAGGCCGGATCGTCCTTGGCGCGCTTCGGTTTTGTCGATCTTGGTCGGAGTGTCGGACATCAAAGATTTCCTGTTCGGGATCGGAAAACATGCGGGGTCCCGCGGGTAAGCGCAAGCGCGCCGCTGAAGGTTCCCGCCGGGCCGGGATTTGCGGGACCGCGCCATCTCGGGCAGGAAGACAGGGCCCGTTCACCGGCGCCGAAACCATGCCGCTCTACTTCGCCTACGGGGCCAATCTCGACCGCGCGGCCATGCGCGAGCGCTGCCCCGGCGCCCGGCCGCTCGGGCCGGCCCGGCTGCCGGACCACCGTTTCTTCTTCATGGCCAACGGCTGGGCGTCGGTCGCCCGGATGCCCCGGGCCGTCGTGCACGGACTCCTGTGGGATCTGCCCCGCGCCGAGATCGCGGCGCTCGACGCCTTCGAGGAGGTCGGGGACGGTCTCTATGCCAGGAGGACGCTTCCGGTCGCAGGGCCGGGCGGCACGGTCCGCGCGCTCGCTTATATTGGGTGCATCACCGAGGCGGGCCCGCCGCGGACCGGCTACCTGGAAACCATTCTGGCCGCGGCACGCAGCCTGGCCTTGCCGCCGGACTATCTCGCGGCGCTGGCGTCACTCGCCGGCCAGCCGTGCCCGGATGATCCGTAGGCATCGACCCTCACCCGACACGGGTATCGGTGCTCCCGACGCCGGCGGCGATCGATCGTCAGGACGCCGGTCGTGCGCGGTCGGCCGGACTCGTCTGACCTCCGGCGTCGACCGTCGGACCGAAGACGGGCTCGAAGCTCGCGCGCAGCGCCGCATCGACCTCGGCCATGCTGACCGGCACGCCCAGGTCCACGAGGCTCGTGACGCCGTAATGCGCGTCCGCGATCCCGCACGGCACGACGCCGCCGAAATGCGTCAGGTCGGGCTCGACGTTGACTGAAACGCCGTGGAAGCTCACCCACCGGCGTACCCGGATGCCGATGGCCGCGATCTTGTCCTCGGCCGGGGCTCCGTCGGGGGCGGGCGCCTTGTCGGGACGCGTCACCCAGACCCCGACCCGGTCCTCCCGCCGGCCGCCCCGGACGTTGAACCGCGCCAGGGTGGCGACGATCCAGTCCTCCAGCGCCGCCACGAAGGCGCGCAGGTCGGGGTTCCGGCGCCGGAGGTCGAGCATCACGTAGGCGACCCGCTGGCCGGGTCCGTGGTAGGTTGTGCGGCCGCCCCGCCCGGTCCGGTGGACCGGCAACCGCGTGGGGCCGAGGTCGCCCGGCTGCGTCGACGTGCCGGCCGTGTACAGGGGCGGGTGCTCCACGAGCCAGACCCGTTCGGGCGCGTCGCCGGCCGCGATGGCGGCGGCTCGCCGCTCCATCGTGGCGACGGCGACGTCGTAGTCGACCGGTCCGTCGGCGATCAGCCATTCGGCGGGCGCCGCGTCGGCCGCGATTCCGAAGAAGCCCTTGAGATTGCCGCGATCAGCCATGAGTGTTGCCTGCGGGTGACGGGAGAACCACGCGGAGCAGGCCCGACGAAGAAGTGCTTTACTTAAGTTGGAATGCGTCGAAACTTAAGTCGGCTTCTGCGTCGGCGTTTGTAGATCAGTGACGAACCGATCGCAATCATCTTTGATCGGGTGAGCGCGAAAGAGAAAACTCCGTTGGTCAAGGGGGGTTAAGCGTTCATAGCTGCGACATCAGGCACACTCAATGTTGCCTGCATCTTGCGTCACTATGTTCACCCGAGGCCTTAACCTTTGGAATGGCCATGCCCCTCGCTGCCAACTCTTTGTCGGACTTCGCCCGCTTCTACCAGGAGCGTCGCGACGCCGAGATGTCGCTTGCCGATTATCTGGACGGCTGCCGCACCGACCCCATGACCTACGCGAGCGCTCCCGAGCGCATCCTGCAGGCCATCGGCGAGCCGGAGATGATTGATTCGTCCAAGGACGCGCGGCTCGGCCGTATCTTCATGAACCGCACCGTGCGGGTGTACCCGGCCTTCTCGGAGTTTTTCGGGATGGAGGAAACGGTCGAGCGGATCGTCAGCTACTTCCGCCACGCCGCGCAAGGGTTGGAGGAGCGCAAGCAGATCCTCTACCTGCTCGGCCCCGTGGGTGGCGGCAAGTCGTCGCTGGCCGAGCGCCTGAAGGCCCTGATGGAGGTCCACCCCATCTACGTGCTGAAGGCCGGCAACGAGCTGAGCCCGGTGTTCGAGAGCCCGCTGGGCCTGTTCGACCCCGAGCGGATGGGCGACATCCTGGAGGAACGCTACGGCATCCCGCGCCGCAAGCTGACCGGCCTGATGAGCCCCTGGTGCATCAAGCGGCTGGACGAGTTCGGCGGCGACCTGTCCCGCTTCACGGTCGTCAAGGTCATGCCGTCGCGCCTGCGCCAGGTCGGCATCAGCAAGACCGAGCCGGGCGACGAGAACAACCAGGACATCTCGTCGCTGGTCGGCAAGGTCGACATCCGCAAGCTCGAAACCCTGAGCCAGGCCGACCCCGACGCCTACAGCTATTCGGGCGGCCTCAACCGCGCCAACCAGGGCATGCTCGAGTTCGTCGAGATGTTCAAGGCGCCCATCAAGATGCTCCACCCCCTGCTGACCGCCACGCAGGAAAGCAACTACATCGGCACCGAGAACATCGGCGCGATCCCCTTCTCGGGCATCGTCCTGGCCCATTCCAACGAGGCGGAATGGCAGAGCTTCAAGACCAACAAGAACAACGAAGCCTTCATCGACCGCATCTACCTCATCAAGGTGCCCTACTGCCTGCGGGCCACCGAAGAGCAGCGCATCTACGCCAAGCTGATCCGCAGCTCGGAACTCGCGGCCGCGTCCTGCGCGCCCTCCACGCTGGAAATGCTGGCGCGCTTCTCGGTGCTGTCGCGCCTGCGCCACCACGAGAATTCCAACGTCTTCTCCAAGATGCGGGTCTACGACGGCGAGTCCCTGCGCGAAGTCGACCCCCGCGCCCGAAGCCTGCAGGAGTACAAGGACGCGGCGGGCGTCGACGAGGGCATGGACGGCATCTCGACGCGCTTCGCGTTCAAGGTGCTGGCCGCGACCTTCAACCACGACACGGTCGAGGTGTCGGCCGATCCCGTCCACCTGATGTACGTGCTCGAACAGGCGCTGCGCCGCGAGCAGATGCCGCCGGACGTGGAGAAGCGCTACATCGAGTTCATCAAGGCCGAACTCGCGCCTCGCTACGCCGAGTTCATCGGCCACGAGATCCAGAAGGCCTACCTCGAATCCTACCACGACTACGGCCAGAACCTGTTCGACCGCTACATCGACTACGCGGACGCCTGGATCGAGGACCAGGACTTCAAGGACCCCGACACGGGCCAGCTGCTCAACCGCGAGCTCCTCAACCAGGAGCTGACCAAGATCGAGAAGCCGGCCGGCATCGCCAACCCCAAGGACTTCCGCAACGAGGTCGT
>CAXTEP010000174.1:0-6143 GCA_964243125.1 uncultured Lichenihabitans sp.
TACATCGAGAAGGAGTCCACCATCAACGAGCAGATCGACCGGATGCGCCATTCGGCCACCCGGGCCCTGCTCGAACGCGACGACGTGATCATCGTGGCCTCCGTGTCCTGCATCTACGGCATCGGCTCGGTGGAAACCTACACCGCCATGACGTTCAGCCTGAAGGTGGGCGAGCGCGTCGACCAGCGGCAGGTGATCGCCGACCTCGTGGCCCTGCAGTACAAGCGCACGCCCGACTTCACCCGCGGCGTGTTCCGGGTGCGCGGCGACACGCTGGAACTGTTCCCGGCCCATTACGAGGACCGCGGCTGGCGCATCGGCTTCTTCGGCGACGAGATCGAGAGCATCGTCGAGTTCGATCCGCTCACGGGCAAGAAGACCAACGACCTGTCGTTCGTGAAGATCTACGCCAACTCGCACTACGTGACGCCGCGGCCGACGCTGCTGCAAAGCGTCAAATCCATCAAGGCGGAGCTGAAGACCAGGCTCGACGAGCTGCACGCCGCGGGCCGGCTGCTGGAAGCCCAGCGGCTGGAGCAGCGCACCACCTTCGACCTGGAGATGCTGGAAGCCACGGGCTCGTGCCAGGGCATCGAGAACTATTCGCGCTATCTCACGGGCCGCCAGCCCGGCGAGCCGCCGCCCACCCTGTTCGAGTACCTGCCCGACAACGCGCTCGTGTTCACGGACGAGAGCCACGTCACCGTGCCGCAGATCGGCGGCATGTACCGGGGCGACTTCCGCCGCAAGGCGACGCTGGCCGAATACGGGTTCCGCCTGCCGTCCTGCCTCGACAACCGGCCGCTGCGCTTCGAGGAATGGGACGCCATGCGGCCCCAGACCGTGCACGTCTCGGCGACCCCGGGCTCCTGGGAGATGGACCGCACCGCGGGTGTGTTCACCGAGCAGGTGATCCGCCCCACGGGCCTGATCGACCCGCCCGTGGAGGTGCGGCCCGTGCGCACCCAGGTCGACGACCTGCTCGACGAGGTGCGGCAGGTGAGCCGGGCCGGCTACCGCTCGCTCGTCACCGTGCTGACCAAGCGGATGGCCGAGGACCTCACCGAATACCTGCACGAGCACGGCGTGCGGGTGCGCTACATGCATTCCGACATCGACACGATCGAGCGGATCGAGATCATCCGCGACCTGCGGCTCGGCGTGTTCGACGCCCTGGTGGGCATCAACCTGCTGCGCGAAGGCCTCGACATCCCCGAATGCGCGCTGGTGGCCGTGCTGGATGCCGACAAGGAGGGGTTTTTGCGCTCCGAAACCAGCCTCGTGCAGACGATCGGCCGCGCGGCCCGCAACGTGGACGGACGCGTGATCCTTTATGCCGACAAGGTCACGGGCTCGATGGAGCGCGCCATGGCGGAAACCACCCGCCGCCGCGAGAAGCAGACGGCCTACAACGTGGCCCACGGCATCACGCCCGCCTCCATCAAGCGCGGCATCGCCGACATCCTCAACTCGGTCTACGAGGCCGACCACGTCACGGTCGACACGGGGCTGGCGGCCCCCGAAAGCCTGCTGGGGCATAATTTCAAGGCCACGGTGGCGGACCTCGAGAAGCGGATGCGTGAAGCCGCCGCCAACCTCGAATTCGAGGAAGCGGCGCGGCTGCGCGACGAGCTCAAGCGCCTGCAGGAAACCGAACTGCTGGTGGGGGCCGACCCCATGGCGCGCCAGCAGTCTCTCGAAGACCAGGCCGGCGCCTACGCGGGCGACCGCAAGTATGGCCGGGCCGCCAACCTGCCGGCCAACCGCCCGCACCGGCCCGCCAGCGCCGAGATGGGGCCGCACAACCTCGGCGGCGGGGAAGGGGCGCCCGCGTCCCGGGCCCGCAAGCCCGGCCTGGACGAGATGGGGCCCGGCGCCGTCGAACGTCCCCTGGCCCGGGCCGCGGCGGCCGGCAAAGCGCCCGATCCGGGCGTCAAGGCGTGGAAACGGCGGGGTGGGCGCCGCTGAAATCGCGGTCGTGGCGCCATCGAGCCAAGGTCTCGACGGCGCGACGGAGCGCCGCCGCGGGTATCGTTAAGATTCGGCCAGTTCGACGAAACCAGGCTGCGCCAATTGCGTAGCTTAACCTGCTTGAGCCTGACCCGAGAAGCGTTCGCGTTTCCGTCGCGTGCCAGGGGTCGGCCCCGACCCTCGACGAAGAATCGAGACCGGGCGGAACAAGAAGGGAGCGGAGAACCGATGCTACACACCCTGCAGGAGATCGGCCTGTTCATCATCATCTCGGTCGGCAGCGCGAACGGCGACAACCGCCTCGCCACCACCGTGACCCGGGCCGGCACGTTCACGACGTTGCAGGAATGCGCGGCCGCAAGCCAGCAGGCCTGGTTCAGTAGCAGCGGCGACGCGGGCAAGGACGGGGGATCGCAGATCAGGTTCGCCTGCATCCCGGTTTCCAAGGTCTTCAGCTGGCGAACCGCGAACTGAACACGGGTGAGCCTTCGGCATCGCCGAACAAGCGGGCGGGAAGGAAACGCGGGCGGCGCGGGTAGGTACGTCCGACGTGGAGGACGAGACGGGGCGGCCGCGTGGTTGCGCCACCGTGACCGGGAAGGATGGCGGCTCCCTGCCGGGAAGGGGCGCCACGACGGACCGAGAAACCCATCGGTACAGCAAGATTTGGACGGCTGGTCGGTCGCAACGGTCCCTATTCGACCTTCGAAATCCAGATCCGACGATGGCAGGGCGGCAATCCATTTGACGGAACCGTCGCGCGGTGCCATCCCGGTGTAAACAATGATCATCGCGCAGGCGGAACGAACAGCCTGTGGGCAGATGCGCTTCCCGGTTGAGCGAGAAGCGCGGATCGGAGCAACGGCCGGCGCGGATGACCTTCCGCACCGTCAGGATCTTTACACATTCATGCCAGGGTGACGCTCGCGAGGATGCATCAAGTCTTTGCCGGCCGCCGCTGGAATCCGGCTCCGACCGAGCGCATCGGTCAGGTCGGGTACATTAAGGATCAGGTTACCAAATGTCGCAGGGAGGTGGGACCTCTGTTATATCGGGTCCCGGGCAAGCGCCGCGTCCGGCGACGCTCGCGACGATGTCCTCCGCAATCCGCGCCAAGGAAGCCAAGCCCCAGGTGAGCAAACCACGATGTCGATGAGCTTGAACAATTTCCTGGGCGTGCGCGAGGTGGCGGTTCGCATCCAGCACCTCTACTACACCCGGTTCTGGGGCATGGACATCCACCCGACCGCGTGGCTGTCGCTCAGCGTCAAGCTGGACCGCACCTTTCCGAAGGGCGTGCACATCGGCAAGGAATCCCTGCTTGCCTTCGACACGACCTTGCTCACCCATGACCGAAGCCGCGGCCTTTACGTGCACACGCGCATCGGCCAGCGTTGCTTCATCGGGGCGCGCTCCATCATCCTGCCGGGCGTGACGATCGGCGACGAATGCGTGGTCGGCTCGGGCAGCGTGGTCACGAAATCGGTGCCGCCCCGCTGCATTGTGGCCGGCAACCCGGCCCGCATCATCCGCGAGAACATCAACGTGGGGCCCTACGGGCGGTTCTACTCGGCCGACGCCACCGAGGCCCGCCTTCGCGTCGAGAACGATTTTCAGCGGACGTAGGCTGTCCCTGGCGGGACAAGCGTCGCCGCTCCGGCCTCCAAGCAACCGCTCCACCATCGGGAATGCCAATGATCCGCCACGTGGTCCTGGTGCGCTTCGCCGAAACGACGCCGCAAGGCGAGAAGGACGCGATCTTCGGCGACCTCGCGGCGCTGCAGGGCGTGGTGGCGGGCATGAGCGGCTTCGCGAGCGGCGCGAACGTCAGCCCCGAGGGTCTGGCCAAGGGCTACACCCACGCGTTCACGGCCGACTTCACCGACGCGGCGGCGCGCGACGCCTACCTGATCCATCCCGCCCACGCGGCGGCCGGCGCGCGCCTGGTAGGCGCCGCGGCGGGCGGCCTGGACGGCATCCTGGTGATTGACCTGTCGGTTCCGGCCTAACGGAAACGGTGACTTCTCGCGCGACCCGCGCGTCGCGCCTGAGCGCCGCGACCCTGCACCGGCTCCCGGCCGCGGTGGCCCGGCCCGCCTACGATCGCGGCGGCCTCGCGATCGGGATCGTGCACCTCGGGCTCGGCGCCTTTCACCGGGCCCATCAGGCCGTCTACACGGACGCCGTGCTGGCCGCGGGCGACCGCCGCTGGGGAACGCTGGGCGCCTCGCTGCATTCGGTCGGCACCCGCGACGCGCTCGTGCCGCAGGACGGGCTGTACACGGTATCGGCCCGCCAGGGCGCGGGCACCCGCCAGGGCGGGGGCGAGCAGATCCGGGTCGTGGGAAGCCTTGCCGGGGTGCTGGGCGGCCCCGGCGACACCGAAGCCCTGCTGGCCGCCATGGCGGCGCCCGACGTGCGCCTCGTGTCCCTGACCATCACCGAGAAGGGATACGGCGTCGATCCCGCCACCGGCATGCTCGATCCCGCGCGGGCCGACATCCGCCACGACTTGCTGCGTCCCGACGCGCCGCGCTCGGCGTTGGGCGTGGTGGTCGAGGCGCTGCGCCGGCGCCGGGCCGCGGGCCTGCCCGCCTTCACGCTGCTGCCCTGCGACAATCTTCCCCGCAACGGGGCCGTGCTGCGCGGCGCCGCGGTCGACTTCGCCCGGCTGCGCGATCCGGACCTCGGCCGCTACCTCGACGGCGAGCTGCGCTGCCCGTCCACCACCGTGGACCGCATCGTCCCGGCCACCACCGAGGCCGACCGCGCCCGGATCGGCGCGTTGCTGGGCCTCCGCGACGAGGCGCCGGTCGTCACCGAGCCGTTCAGCCAATGGGTGATCGAGGACGGTTTCAGTCTCGGCCGGCCCGCCTGGGACATGGCCGGCGCCGTGTTCGTGGACGACGTGGGGCCGTTCGAGGCCGTGAAGCTGCGGCTGCTGAACGGCAGCCACTCGACGCTCGCCTACCTGGGCGGCCTCGCGGGTCACGCCACGGTGGCCGACGCCATGGCGGCGCCCGGCTTCGCGCCGCTGATCCGCGGCCTGATGGACCGGGAAGTGACGCCCGGCCTGCCGGTCCTGGCCGGGTTCGACCTCGACCGACACAAGAGTTCCCTGATCGAGCGGTTCCGGAACCCCGCCCTGCACCACCTCCTGTCCCAGATCGCCGCCGACGGCTCGCGCAAGCTGCCCCAGCGCCTGCTCGACCCGATCCGCCAGCGGCTCGCCCGCGGCCTGCCGTTCACCCGGCTCGCGCTGGGCGTCGCGGCCTGGATGCGCCACGCGACCGGCCTCGACGAGGCGGGCCGCCCCGTCGCGGTGGCCGACCCCCTGGCCGAGGCGATCCGGCGCCGCACCGCGGGGCTCGCCGGAGCAGCGGCGCTCACCGGCGCGTTCCTGGAGTTCGGTGCCGTGTTCGGGACGGACCTGCCCGCCGATCCCGCGTTCCGGGCCGGGATCGAGGCCGCATTGTCGCGATTGATCGAGCACGGCGCGGCCGCCACAGTGGCAGGTTTCGACGAGCGCGACGCCGGCTGACCGCGCAGCCCTCGTTGCTTGCGGCGCTTGACCCGCTTACGCGTCGCGGCGACGCGCTAGGCCGTCGCCGGAGCCGCCCACCGTGACCACCATCCATCTCGGACGCGCCCTGACCCCGCGGGGCTGGGCCCGCGACGTCAGATTGACGGTGGCCAAGGGATGCTTCGTGTCCGCCGCGGCCGACACGCCGCCCGAGGCGGGCGACGAGCGCCACGCGATCGGCGTGCCGGGGGTGGCCAGCCTGCACAGCCACGCGTTCCAGCGCGGCATGGCGGGACTGGCCGAGCGGCGCGGCCCCGGTTCCGACAGCTTTTGGAGCTGGCGCGACGCCATGTACCGCTTCGCGCTCGCCATGAGCCCCGACGACCTTCAGGCCGTGGCGGCGCAGCTCTACGCCGAGATGCTGGAAGCGGGGTTCACTCGCGTGGGCGAGTTCCACTACCTCCACCACGACCGCGACGGCGCCCGCTACGCCGATCCCGCCGAGATGGCGGGCCGCGTCGCCGCGGCGGCGGCCGAAACGGGGATCGGCCTCACCCTGCTGCCCGCGTTTTACCGCCACGGCGGGTTCGGGGCGCAGCCGGCCCGGCCCGAGCAGCGCCGGTTCGTGTCGGACCTCGACGGCTTCGCG
>CAXTEP010000175.1:0-6099 GCA_964243125.1 uncultured Lichenihabitans sp.
TACCTGCTTTGGGAACCCATGTCGGTGTCGCGCGAGTTCGGCGAAACCATCGCGGCGTGCCGCGACCTGCAGGAGGCGCTGAACGCCGACATGCCGCTGCGGTTCCGGATGAACCTCGACGTGGACCACGGCGACGTCACCTCGCCCGACCCCGCCGACCGCGATCCCTACGCCTGGCTGACGGCGCTGGGCCGCTACGCCCCCGTGGTGCACATCAAGCAGAGCTCCGCCGACAAGGGCGGCCACTGGCCGTTCACGACCGAGCACAATGCGGGTGGCCGCATCGTCCCCGACCGGGTCGTGGCGGCCCTGCGGGCGGGGAACAGCCACGACAACGAGCTCGTCTTCGAGCTCTCGTTCCGCGAGCGCAACCCGAGCGACGGGCAGGCCGTCGAGGCCCTGAAGGAGTCGGTGGCGTTCTGGCGCGGAACCGTGGCAGTCTGAGCGCCGCGCCGCGGCGGGCGCGCGAAGGCACCGGATCAGGTCGCGGACACGGAACGGCCGGGCGGATTGAAAAAAGTTTTCTTCGTCGCTAGTCTCTAGTCTCCCGCCGGGCTGCACGGTGATCAAGAACAAGGCCGGGCCCAGCCAGCCGAGCACGCGGGCGAAGGCGGTCGGGGAGGACTGAGGGATGCGCGAACGCCTGATCGGCATCGATGCCGGCGGCACCATGACCAAGGCGGCCCTGTTCGACCTGGGCGGCCGCGAACTCGGCTGTGAGCGCCGCGCCAACATCATGACGTTTCCCGGGCCTGGCCATACCGAGCGCGACCCCGATGCCATGTGGAACGCCGCCTGCGGGGCCGTCCGCGACCTGCTCGAAGCGACCGGGACGGCGCCCGACGACGTGGCGGCCGTCAGCGTGTCGGGCTACGGCAGCGGTCTGTTCCTGGTCGACCGCCACGGCGACCCCGTGCGGCCCGGCATCGGCTCCACGGATTCGCGCGCCGCGGGCCTCGTGGCCGAATGGCTGGCCAGCGGCATCGGCGAGCGATGCGCGGCCAGCACCTACCAGCGGATCTGGCCCGGCCAGTCGCTGATGCTGGTGGCCTGGCTCCACCGGCACGAACCCGGCCTGCTGGAGCGCACGCATTCGATTCTGTTCTGCAAGGATTTTTTGCGCGCGCGGCTGTGCGGCGACATTTCAACGGAACCGACCGATCTCGGCATCTCGGGGCTGATCGACGTCACCACGGGCGCCTGCGCCACCGACGCGTTCGAGGCGCTGGGCATCGCGGGCTGGGCCGCCAAGGTGCCGGCCGCCAAGCCCTCGTGCGGGATCGCGGGCCGCGTGACCGCGGGGGCCGCGGCGCTGACGGGGCTCAGGGCCGGCACCCCCGTGGTGCACGGCCTGCTCGACGTGACATCCTCGGCGCTGGCCTCGGGGGTCACGGACGAACGCCAGCTGAGCGTGGTGGCGGGCACGTTCAGCATAAATTCCACCGTGCACGCCCGGCCCCGCACCAGCACCATGCCGTTCCTGCAGGCCGCCTTTCCGATCGGCGGCGCGTATCTCGCCACCGAGGGCGCCGCCACCTCGGCGGGCAATTTCGAGTGGTTTTGCAAGACGCTGCTGACCTCCAAGGCGCTCGGGGTCGGGGCGCACAGCAGCATCTACGACCTGTGCAACGGCCTCGTGGGCGCCGCCATGGACGGCCCCAACGACATCCTGTTCTTTCCCTACCTGTTCGGCGGGCCGGGCGGGGCGCCCGCGGGTCTGCTCGGCATGGGGGCCAGCCACACGCTGGGGGACGTGATCCGCGCCATCTACGAGGGCATCGCGTTCGCGCACCGGCAGGACATCGACGTGCTCCTGTCGGGCCCGGACGCGGCCACGCCCGACGTGGTGCGGCTCGCCGGCGGCGCGTCGCGCAGCGAGGTCTGGGCGCAGATCTTCGCCGACGCCCTGGCCTTGCCGGTCGAAACCATGGGCGGCAGCGAGTTCGGCGCCAAGGGCGTCGCGATCGCGTCCGCGGTGGCGGTGGGCGCCTACACGGACATGCGGACCGCCGTGGCGGCCATGACGGTGCCGGCCCGCCGCGTCGAGCCCGAGGCCCGCCGCGTCGACGACCTCGCGGCCAAGTTCACCCGCTACAAGGCCGTGCAGGACGCCCTGGTGGCCACAGCCGGCGCGTCCCCGCGGGCCGCGTCGTGAACGCGCCCGTCGCTTCCCTCCGCACGACCGCATCGCCGGCCGCCGCGCGGGCCGCCCGGCTGCGGCGCTTCAAGGACGACCCGCGCGTGCCCGTGCTGATCGTCGGCGGCGGCATCAACGGGGTCGGCACGTTCCGCGACCTCGCCTTGCAGGGCGTCGACTGCCTGCTGGTCGACAAGGGCGACTGGTGCTCGGGCACCAGCGCGGCCCCCTCGCGCCTCATCCACGGCGGCTTGAAGTACCTGGAAACCGGCGAGGTGCGGCTCGTGGCCGAGTCGGCCCGGGAACGCAACCTGCTGCTCCGCAACGCGCCCCACCTTGTCAAGCCGCTGCCCACCGTGGTGCCGATCCACTCCTACGCGGGCGGGCTGTGGCCGGGGCTGAAGCGGTTCCTCGGGCGTCGCGCCAAGCTGGCCGACCGCGGCCTCCTGATGATCGAGGCGGGGCTGTCGTTCTACGACTGGCTCGGCCGCCGGCACCGCACCATGCCGCGGCACGCCGTGGCGCTGCGCGGGGCCGCGCTGCGGCGCTTCCCCAGCCTCGATCCCACGATCGTGGCGACCGCCACCTACTACGACGCCCGCGTCACCCAGGCCGAGCGGCTGTGTTACGAGCTCGTGGCCGATGCCGAGGCCGCCCACGGGGGCGCCGTGGCCCTGAACTACGTGGCGCTGACCGGGGCCGCGGACGGCCGCGTCCACCTGCGCGACGAGACCACGGGCGAGACGATCGCGGTCGCGCCCCAGGTGGTGGTCAACGCGGCCGGCCCCTGGATCGACCGCGTCAACGCGGCGGTCGGGCTCAACAAGGGCTACATCGGCGGCACCAAGGGGTCGCACCTGCTGGTCGACAACCCGGCGCTCGTGCGCGAGCTCGACGGCCACATGATCTACTTCGGCTCGGCGGACGGCCGCATCTGCCTGGTCTACCCGTTCTTCGGCCGCGCCCTGATCGGCGCCACCGACCTCAAGGCCGACGACCCGGACGATTGCGTGGCCGACGACGCCGAGGTCGGCTACCTGCTCGACCGCGTCAACGAGCTGTTCCCGCGGCTGGGCGTGACGGCCGACCAGATCGTCTATCGCTACGCGGGCCTGCGCCCCCTGCCCGCCACCGCGGTCGACGATCCCGGCCAGATCAGCCGCGACCACTCGATCCGCCGCGACACGGTGCCGGGCAGCGCCGTGCCGCTGTTGTCGCTGGTGGGTGGCAAGTGGACGACCTTCCGGGCCTTCGCGGCCGACACCGCCGACGCGGTGCTGGCCCACCTGGGCCGCCCGCGCCGCGGCAGCACCGCCGCGGTGGCGATCGGCGGCGGCCGCGATTATCCGGCCACGCCCGCGGCCCGGGACGAGGCGGTGCGGCGGCTGGCCGAAACCCTCGGGGTTGGGGCGGCGCGGGCCGCGGTTCTGCTGGACCGCTACGGTACGGCGGCCGCCGCCCTCCTGGACGGCCGGCCCGACTCCATGCTGGCGACGCTGCCGGGCTACGGGGTCGCGGAACTGCGGGCCGTGGCGGCCCGCGAACAGGTGGTGGAGCTCGCCGACCTCGTGTTCCGCCGCACCGCCATCGCGGTGTCCGAGCCGCTCACGGTCGCGGCGGTCGAGGAAATCGCCGCCGCGGTCGCGCCCGTGCTCGGCTGGGACGAGGCGGCGCGCGCCGGCCAGGTCGCCAGAACCGTCGCGGTGGCGCGAAACCGGCACGGGATGCGGCTGCGATGAGCGCGCCCTCGCTTTGCATCGGCGCCCAAACGCGCGATAGGCTGACCCCGACGCCCAACAAGCGCGGGCCCGGGGGCCGGGGGGAGCCGAGTGTCGACACGCATGAACATCGCGGTGCGCGGGCTGTTCGCCACGCCGGTGGCGGCGGTCGAAGTGCCCAGGTCCGACGAGATCAACGCGGCCCTGTCGGGGCTCATCCTCAGGCGCCGCGAGGAGCATCCGTCCGTGCAGGCCTCCAACGCGGGCGGCTGGCACTCGGACCGCGACATCCTCGACTGGGCCGCGCCCTGGGCGGGGCGGATCGTCGACCTCGCCAAGGGCGTGGCCGGGCAGATGACGGCCGACCGCCGGGGCAAGACGGTCCAGCCCGCCTGGGCCGTGCAGGCCTGGGCCAACGTCAACACCACGGGCCACGCCAACGTGTGCCACTACCACCCGGGCTCGTTCTGGTCGGGCACCTATTACGTGGCCGACGGCGGCTGCGCGTCCGACCATGCGCTGGGCGGCGAGTTCGAGATGCTGGACCCGCGCGGGCCGGGACCCGGCATGTACGCGCCGGCCCTGAAGTTCGCGGGGGAGGACGGCGCCTCGGTGGGGGGCGCCGAGATCATCCGGCCGAAGCCCGGGCTCCTGATCGTGTTCCCGTCCTGGCTGATGCATCAGGTGCGGCCCTACCGCGGCACGGGAACGCGCATCTCGGTCGCCTTCAACCTGAGCCTTTGAGCCGCGTGGCGACCGCGGCCCCGTCCTCGGGCAAGCTGGCCTCGCGGCGGCAGGGCGAGATCATCGGCCTGCTGCGCGAGAAGGGCCGCGTGTCGGTCGAGGACCTCGCGGCCCATTTCGACGTGACGCCCCAGACCATCCGGCGCGACCTGACCGACCTCAGCGACGCCAAGATGGTGGTGCGGGTGCACGGCGGCGCCATGGTGTCGTCGGGAATCGTCAACCTCGCCTACGAGGCCCGGAAGATGATCGCCGGGCCGCACAAGAAGCTGATCGGCGAGGCGGCGGCCCGCCTGGTGCCGGACCATTCGTCCGTGTTCATCACCATCGGCACCACCACCGAGGAGGTGGCCCGGGCGCTGGTCGGCCACCGGGGGCTGCTAGTCATCACCAACAACCTCCACGTCGCGGCCGAACTGTTCCGCGATCGCGGCATCGAGGTGTTCCTGCTCGGCGGCTCCGTCCGGCAGAGCGACGGTGGCATCGTGGGAGCCCCCGCGGTCAGCCAGATCGGCCAGTTCCGGGTCGACCTCGCCGTGATCGGCACCTCGGCGATCGACCACGACGGGACGCTGCTCGACTTCGACATCCGCGAGGTGCAGGCCATGCGGGCCGTCATCGAGCAGGCCCGCAGGGTCGTGCTGGTGACGGATAGCAGCAAGTTCGCGCGCTCCGCGCCGGTGCGGGTCGCCCACCTCGGCGAGATCGACGTGCTGGTCACCGACCGGCTGCCCTCGTCGGCGCTCGCGGAGCTTTGCCGCCTCAACGGCGTGGACGTGGTGGAAACGGGAGGGCCGGTCGACCCCGACGGCGAAACCGGGTGACAGAGTTCGATGTCATGCTCGTTTTATTCGCTTGCGACGGGCGCAATGTTCGACATAGGCTTGGTTCAACGGACGCCGGGGAGCGTCGGAACGGGAGAAGGCCCTTGATGCTCGCGGGGCGCACCGAAACGAGAAAGCACCGTTCCGCGGCCGGAAGGCCGGCCGCGTGAGCTTCGTCCTCGACCACGTCGGCTACAAGGTCGGCACCGAGGTGTTCATCGACGACGTGTCGCTGAGCCTCGAGCCCGGCACCATGAACGTGCTGCTCGGGCCGACGCTGGCGGGCAAGACGACGCTCATGCGCCTGATGGCGGGGCTCGAACGCCCCACGGCGGGCCGCCTCGTCGACGACGGCGTCGACATCACCGGCGTGCCGGTGCGCCGGCGCTCGGTCGCCATGGTGTACCAGCAGTTCGTCAACTACCCGACGCTGAGCGTCTACGAGAACATCGCGTCCCCGCTGCGGGTGCAGGGCCTGGACAAGACGGAGGTCGAGGCCCGCGTGGCCCGGGCCGCCAAGCTGCTGCGCCTGGAACCCATGCTGGGCCGGACGCCCGCGCAACTGTCGGGCGGCCAGCAGCAGCGCACCGCGATCGCCCGGGCGCTCGTCAAGCAGGCCAAGCTCGTGCTGCTCGACGAGCCGCTCGCCAACCTCGACTACAAGCTGCGCGAGGAG
>CAXTEP010000176.1:0-1732 GCA_964243125.1 uncultured Lichenihabitans sp.
CGGCGGCGCGGGGCGATCCGCGCCGGCGGGCGGGTGGTTCCGCCATGGGCGTGATCTATGCGGTGCTGGGAATGCTGGGCGGGGCCCTGTTCGGGATGCAGACCGCCATCAACGCCAAGCTCGGGCGTGTCCTGGGCGGGCCCATCCCGGCGACCTGGATGTCGTTCAGCGTGGGTTGGGTCGCCCTCACGCTGATTGCCGCAGCGACGTTGCGGACCTGGCCTTCGATCGAGGCGCTCCGGCAGACCCCGGCCTACGTCTTCGTGGCCGGCGGCCTGCTCGGCGCCACCATCCTGTCGATCAGCGTCTTCCTGGTGCCGCGCATCGGCTCGGCCTCCACCTTCTGCTGGGTGATCGCCGGCCAACTGCTCGCCGCGCAGATCATCGACCGGCTGGGCCTCTTCGACCTGACGGAACGCGCTCTGACCCCGACGCGGCTGCTCGGCACGGGTCTCGTGGCGCTAGGGGCGTATCTGGTGGCGACGCGCTGAAAATCGTGGCGCTCCGTCAACGGTTGCGTCACGATCTCACGGGGTGGATCAGCCAGGATGGAGATCCACGCCGGAACATCGCGAACCGCTCCCGGTTTGATTGCTGTTGTTTCGACGGAAAGCCAAAGCCCGCGAGGGAGGTTCCCATGCTGCTCGCCGATCTGCTGCATTCGTGCCGCAACGAACGCGTCGCCGCGGCTGCCATCGCCTCCATCGGCGGGGAGTTCGAGGCCTTGCTGCGATCCGAGGCCGACAACCGCGGCGTCAGTGCCGGGGCCCTCGCGGCCGGTCTCGTGGGGAGCTTTGCCCAGGATGCCGGCGAGCGGGATTGGCGCGATCTCGCTCACGCGGTTCGCCGCCAGGATTTTCCCGTGCTGGCCGGATTGCAGGTCGTCGTGGCGCGGCGGCTGCGCGACCGGCCTGCCGGACGCGAGCACGGTCCGCGGACCGACGCCGCGGTGATCGAGGTTTGGTGCTGAACGGCGCACGGTGACGTTCCATGTGAACACCTTGGGCCTGAGCGCAATCATACGTCCGCGCACTCCCGCCTGGCCAGTAAGCCGGACGCGAACGCACACCGCGAAGGGGGCCTGAGGCGTGGACCTGTAGCCCGATCCGTTCGTGCTGCCGCGCGCGGGGTTCTGGCGACGCGTCATCGCTTTCACCATTGACTCACTGATCGCGGGCGTGATCATCGCGGTCCTTGGTACGCTCGCCTTCTCGCTCAGCCGCGGACGCGTTCAGATTGCGCCGTTCGCACTGACGACCACCACCTGCCTCGGCCTGAATGACATTCCCCGCGGCCTCACGCCATCTCCGCCGGACAACAGCAATCACGCATCGGTCTGCACGTCGGGATCGTTTCCAGGCCTGCCCATGCAACGTGCGCTCGTCGTGGGGCGCAAGGTCAGTGTGGATGGCGGTGAAACCGACGTGTCCCGGTCCTACCCCCTGGACGCGGATGACTCGACCGTGGACGCCTTCGACGCGACCTGGGTCGGGCAGCTCGGTTTCCTCGCCTACCTCACGGTGGCTCTCTGCCTGAGGGGCCGAACCGCGGGCATGCGGGTGCTCCGCATCCGGCTGGTCGTCCTGTCCGACCCCGAGCGTTCCAGAGTCCCGATGCTCGCGATCCTGGTTCGTGCCGCCGTGGCCGTCGGGGGCCTGCTTCCCGCCATCGCGATCGGCGGCTACGTGTTCGTGAAGGCGTTGCACGATCCCGAACAGGCGCCCGTGGGCCT
>CAXTEP010000176.1:1832-3797 GCA_964243125.1 uncultured Lichenihabitans sp.
GCGGCTACGTGTTCGTGAAGGCGTTGCACGATCCCGAACAGGCGCCCGTGGGCCTACTCTGGATTGCGGCCGTTGCGGCGGTGATCTGGGTCCTGTGGAACGCCGTCCTGATCGGGCGCAAGCGCGATCCGGTCTACGACCGCATCGCTCGGCTGGCCGTCGTGCGGGCCTGAGCCGCGCCCCCTGCCTCTACCCGCGTTGACGACCTCGCTCGTTCCGGCCTAGTCAGGCAGCAGCGCGCGACAGGCCGGACGACGACGCGGGATGGCCAGTGCGGCCCGCCCGACGGACGTCCGCCTCCGGCTCCCGTGGTCGGCCGAGCCAGGAACACGGCATGATTTCGCTGCTCCGCTTCACTTCCTTGCGACGGGTTCGCGGCGTCGCGTGCCGTCCCGCGGCGGATCGTTTCGCGGGCGCGGCGTCGCCCGGATGCGTCCAGCCATGAGCGTGTCGGCCCGCCCCGCGGTGGTGCTGCGCCCCATGCTGCCGAGCGACGGCCGGGTTCTCGCGGCTCTGTTCCGGGCCGCCATCGCGGATCTTGCGGCCGACGACTACGACGAGGCGCAGCGGGACGCCTGGGCGTCCAGGGCCGACGACGAGGCGGCGTTTGCCCGCAAGCGGGCCGCTCAGCTGACCCTCGTGGCGACCGTCGCGGGCGAGGTGGCGGGCTTCGCGTCCCTGGAAGGCGGCAAACACTTCGACATGCTGTTCGTGGCGCCCGACCATGCCCGCCAGGGTGTCGGCACCGCGCTCGTCGACGCCCTGGTCAAGCTCGCCGCGGCCCGCGGCGCTGCCAAGCTTACCGTGGACGCCAGCGACACGGCCCGCGACCTGTTCGCCAAGGCGGGCTTCACGGCCGTGACCCGCAACACGGTGCCGATCGGCGGCGAATGGCTCGGCAACACCACCATGGAGCGCCGGCTCGAACCCGCCCCCAAGGGTCGGCCGTGAGCCGCGAGCGCCTGTACCTGTTCGACACGACCCTGCGGGACGGTGCCCAGACCACGGGCGTGGATTTCTCGCTGGCCGACAAGCGCCACGTCGCCCGCATGCTCGACGGCCTCGGCATCGACTACGTCGAGGGCGGCTATCCGGGCGCCAACCCGCTCGACACCGCCTTCTTCGCCGACCCGCCGGTCCTCGACGCCAAGCTCGCGGCCTTTGGCATGACCAAGCGGGCCGGGCGGTCGGCCGCCAACGATCCGGGGATCGCGGCGCTCTTGGAAGCCCGGTGCGACGCGGTCGTCTTCGTGGCCAAGGCCTGGGACGAGCAGGTGCGGGTGGCGCTCGGCACGACGCCCGAGGAGAACCTGGACGGCATCGCGGCCTCGATCCGCGCCGCCGTGGCGCGGGGCCGCGAGGTCATGCTGGACTGCGAGCATTTCTTCGACGGCTTCAAGGCGAACCCCTCCTACGCGCTGGCCTGCGCCGAGGTCGCCCTTGCGGCGGGCGCCCGCTGGGTGGTGCTCTGCGACACCAACGGTGGAACACTGCCCCATGAGATCGAGGCGATCGTGCGCGCCGCGGCCGAGAGGGTGCCGGGCCACCACCTCGGCATCCACACCCACGACGACACGGGCCACGCGGTCGCCAACAGCCTCGCGGCCGTGCGGGCGGGGGTGCGCCAGGTCCAGGGAACCCTGAACGGCGTCGGCGAGCGCTGCGGCAACGCCAACCTCGTGACTCTGATCCCCACCCTGCTGCTCAAGCCCGATTACGCCGACCGTTTTGAGACGGGGGTGTCGGCGGCCGCGCTCGCCACGCTCACCAAGGTGAGCCACGCCTTTGACGAGCTGCTCAACCGCGCCCCGGACGTGCATGCCCCTTACGTGGGAACAAGCGCCTTCGCCACCAAGGCCGGCATCCACGCCTCCGCGGTGCTGAAGGACCCGCGCACCTACGAGCACGTCGACCCCGCGGCCCTGGGCAACACCCGACGGGTCCTCGTGTCCGACCAGGCGGGGC
>CAXTEP010000176.1:3897-6076 GCA_964243125.1 uncultured Lichenihabitans sp.
GACCCCGCGGCCCTGGGCAACACCCGACGGGTCCTCGTGTCCGACCAGGCGGGGCGCTCCAACATCCTGGCCGAGCTGGAACGGCTCGGGCTCCCGGTCGACCGCGACGATCCGCGCGTTCTGCGCCTGCTCGACGAGGTTAAGGAGAAGGAGGCGCTGGGCTACGCCTACGAGGGCGCCGACGCGTCCTTCCTGCTGCTGGCCCGCCGGGTGCTCGGCGAGGTGCCGCATTTCTTCGACGTGGAGCGTTTCAGCGTCAACGTCGAGCGCCGCTTCAACGCGGCCGGCGAGCACGTGACCGTGTCGGAGGCCAT
The DNA here is from genome assembly GCA_964243125.1 of uncultured Lichenihabitans sp. Taxonomy (GTDB): domain Bacteria; phylum Pseudomonadota; class Alphaproteobacteria; order Rhizobiales; family Beijerinckiaceae; genus Lichenihabitans. The sequence goes on from CAXTEP010000176.1 coordinate 4,212, forward strand.
CGTCAAGGTGACGATCGACGGCGAGAGCCTGATCTCGGCCGCCGAGGGAAACGGCCCGGTCCACGCGCTCGATCTCGCGTTCCGCAAGGACCTCGGCAAGTACCAGCACCATATCGCGGACCTGCAGCTGCTCGATTACCGGGTGCGGATTTTCCAGGGTGGGTCGGACGCGGTTACGCGCGTGCTGGTCGAGTGCGGCGACGGCGCGGGAAACCGCTGGACCACGGTGGGCGTGTCGGCCAACATCATCGACGCCTCTTTCCAGGCGCTGGTCGATTCCGTCACCTACAAGCTGCTGACGGCCGGCGCGACCTGAACCCGGCAAGCCGCTCCCCGTCGGCACGACCCGGGACCAAACCGTCGGACCACCATGAACGTCCTGTTCCTGCACCAGAACTTCCCGGGCCAGTTCCCCCATCTGGTGCGCCTGCTGCAGCAGATCCCCGGCGTCGGCCTGACCGCCATCACGAGTTCCGAAAACCGCAACCCGGAACTCGTCCGCACGCTGCGCTTCAACGCCAAGCGCATCGAGTTCGGCACGCCGGGGCGGCTGTCGCGGCATTTCGCGAGTCGCGTCGGCGTGGGCGAGCAGGTCGCCGCGGTCATGCTGGGCCTGCAGGCCGAGGGCTACGCGCCCGACATCGTGATCGGCCACATCGGCTGGGGCGAGACGCTGTTCGTCCGCGACATCTGGCCCGCCGCCAAACTGATCCTCTACGCCGAGTTCTTCTACACCGAGACGGGCGCCGACGTGGGTTTCGACCCGGAGTTCGACGCCCGCACGGACCCGACGGGCGCCTTCGCAATCAGGACCAAGAACGCGGCCTTTCTCGTGTCGCTCGCCGACGCCGACGTGGCGGTCGCGCCCACCCAATGGCAGGCGTCGCGCTTCCCCAACGAGTTCCGCCGCAAGCTGGCCGTGATCCACGAGGGGATCGACACGGACCGGACCGCGCCCGATCCCGAGGCCCGGTTCGCCTTGCCCGACGGCGGGCCTGTGCTGACGCGCGCCGACGAGGTAATCACCTTCGTCAACCGCAACCTGGAGCCCTACCGCGGCTACCACGTCTTCATGCGCGCACTGGCCCCCATCCTGGCCAAGCGCCCCCGGGCCCGGGCCGTGATCGTGGGCGGCGACGGCGTGTCCTACGGCCTGCCGCCGCCCGGCAAGACGAGCTGGAAGCAGGTATTCCTGGCCGAGATGAAGGGTCGGTTGCCGCTCGACCGCGTCCATTTCGTCGGCGCGATCCCGTATTCGCAGCTGCTGTCGCTGCTGCAGGTCAGCGCCGCGCATGTCTACCTGACCTACCCCTTCGTGCTGTCCTGGTCGATGCTGGACGCCATGAGCGCCGGCGCCCTGGTGATCGGCTCGAAGACGGCCCCGGTCGAGGAGGTGATCCGCCACGGCGAGAACGGCCTGCTGGTGGACTTCTTCGACCATGCCCGATTGGCCGAAACCGTGATCGAGGTTTTGGACGACCCCGCCCGCTTTGCGCCCCTGCGCGAGGCCGCGCGCGACACGGTCCGCAAGACCTACGATCTCAAGCGCGTCTGCCTGCCCAAATGGATTTCGCTGCTCAAGATTGCGACCGGCGGTACCTTTCCGACCCCGCCAGGGTGGACGGTGGTCGATCCACCGAAAGCACCGGCCGCCGTCGTCGCTGGCTAGCGGGCCGTCAGGGTACGACCCGCATCCGCGGCAGGCTGACGGCCGTGCCGCCGTGGGCGCGTTCCATGGCGAGTTCCGCCTCCAGCGCCGCGCCGTCCCGGCCCACCGTGGCCAGGGCCAAGTCCCTGCCGTTCTTGCGGAAGCGGACCGCCGCGTCCTTGCCGGGCAGGTCGCCCTCGAGCGCGGCGTCATCCCA
>CAXTEP010000177.1:0-4777 GCA_964243125.1 uncultured Lichenihabitans sp.
GCGCCCAGGCGTCGAGGAGGTCAGCGTCCCGCTGGGCGGGGCGCGCGGTCGACGGGGCGCTCGGGATCGAGTCGAAGCGGACGCCGCGGAACAAGAGACTCCCCGACGAGAACCCGCGAGCCTCGACGCGGACCTCCGCGAGCGCGCGGGCAAGGGCTCGCCGGACCTCCACGGACCCATGCGCGAGCGCATGATACGCGGCGTCGTCCGCATCGATGCCGCCGGTCCGCCGCCCGGCGCCGCGGCGCTGGGCCTGCGGGAGGATGACGTGAAAGAGTTGCGGATCCGCCGGCCGGGCGTCGAGGACGCGTTCTCGGCCCTGATCGCGAGGGCCGACGCCTCGTGATGCTGGCGGCCGCGCGCGTCATGCTGTTGCAGCTCTGCCGCGATCGGGCATCGCTGATCCTGACCTTCGCGCTGCCGCCGCTGATCTTCGTCATCCTGGCCGCGATCTTCTCGGGAGCGACCGGGACGGAACTGCGCCTGCACGTCGCGGTCCTCGACCAATCGGGTAGCCCGTCCGGCAAGCGCCTCGCCGCGGCCCTCGTTGAGCAGGGCACGTTCCGCGTCACGGCGGCGACCGGCGATGCCGCAGCCCTGGACGCGACCGTGCGCGACGGCGGCGCCGACGTCGGCGTGCTGATCCGGTCCGATCTTCAGGCCGACGGCGGCAAAGCGCCCGTCGTGGTGATCGGCGACGCGAGCCGCGCCGTGGCGGTCCCGATCGTGATCGGCCAGCTGCAGCGCACCCTCAACGAAAAGCTGCCCGACGTCGCCCTGGGACGCATTATCGGCGACGTGGAGCGCGCCGGCCGCATCGACGAGGACGAGCGCGCCTTTCTGCGGCGCGCCTTCGCGGACGAGGTCCGGGACGGCGGCGGGGGCTTCTCGTTCGCCAACCTGGTCGAGCAGCGCAGCGCGACGCGGGGCGCCGTGGCGGGGGGGCCGATCGCCTATTATGCCGGGGCCGTGTCGGCGATCTTCCTCCTGTTCTCCGCCATGCAGGGCGCCGCGAGCCTGCTCGACGAGCGGCAGGCCGGCATTTTCGCGCGGCTGCTGACGGGACCCTACGGGCTCGCGCCCGTCCTGTTCGGCAAGTTCGTGTTCCTGACCCTGCAGGGCCTCGTGCAGCTGGCCGCGATCTTCGCCACCGCGGCCGTGCTGTACCACGTCAACGTGCTGGCCAACCCGGTCCTGTGGCTGGGGTCGGCCGCAATCACGGCCGCGGCCGCGGCGGCGCTCGGGCTCGCGGTCAACGCCTGCTGCACGACAAGGCAGCAGGCCCACATGGCGTCGAGCTTCGGGGTGCTGGTGGTGTCGGCGGTGGGCGGCTCCATGGTGCCGGTCTATCTGATGCCGCCGTGGCTGCAGGACCTGAGCTGGCTGACCCCGAACGCCTGGATCATCGACGCGTTTCAGGCCTCGCTGCGGAGCGACACGAGCCTGTCGGCCATCGCCCACCCCTGGCTCATCATTGCGGGCGTCGGCCTGGCGGCCTGCGGGTTCGGCACGTTCGCGGCCGGCCGCCACGGCGTCGGCTGAACGGTTGGGTCGGTCCCCCGACACGAAGGCTTAACCGCGTCCGGCTTAGCTTGCCGTAACAGCGGGCGAGCCAATGTGGTCTGAAACCGAATCGGCCTTCGAGATGATGCGCAGCTTGCGCGGCGCGCTCGAAACCAAGATCGTCGAGAGCGAGGATTACCGGGCCCTCGCGGCCCTGAACGCGGCCATCCGCGAGGCCGAACGGCTGAACCGGAGCCTGGCGGTCGCCATGGAGGACCGCGCGTCCGCGCCGGGTGCCGTGGAGCAGTCCCTCGAACCCGCCGGCTCCCCGGACGAGGCCGCCGAGGGCACGAGGCCCGAGGACCTGGAAGAGCGAATCAACAACCTGTTCGCGCTCGCTGAAGCCGCGGCGGTCCGCCCCTGGTGGAAGCGGCTGGTCGGCTGAACCGCGCGGTTCAGCCGAAGGCGCTCTCGGCGGGACGGGCGGGCGCCGCCTCGGCGGCAGGCGTCTCGGCCGGCAGACCGTGCAGGCGCGCGGCCTCGGCCATGGTCATGCCTTCCACCTTCTTGAAGGGAGCCGGAAACGAGGCCGCCTTGGGCAGGCCGGGGCCGGCCACCTCGCGGAGCGCCGCTTCCAGCGCCTTGAAGGCGCGGTAGTCCTCGTTCTGGTTGAGCCGCGCCTCGATCTGGTCACGCAATGCGCCGATCGCGCCGAAAGCCGAGAAGATGTCGTTCGCCATGGGACGGAAGCCTTGGTGCTGGAAGTCCATCGTTTATAGTTTCGGCATGGTTAACGGACCGTTGCGTCGGCGCGGGTTTTGACAAGGCGCGGTGCGGCGGCTTGTTTGGCGGGAGCCGCGTGCGCCCCGCACGAGGTTCGGGTCCGGAGCCCACCATGAAGCGAGAGCAGCTCACCGAGAAGGTCCTCGACATCAAGCGCGAACACGGTTGGACGTGGAAGCACATTTGCGAGGAGATCGGCGGCTACGCGCCCACAATCGTGATCGGCGCCCTGCTGGGGCAGATGAAGCTCGTCAAGCCGCTGGCCAGCAAGGCCGCGGCCCTGTTCGGCCTGTCGGCCGCCGAAGAGAAGCTGCTCAACGAGGTCCCCTACCGCGGCATGCCCATGCCGCCCACCGACCCGCTTCTGTACCGGTTCTACGAGATGGTGATGGTGAACGGCCCGGCCATCAAGGCGATGATCGAGGAGGAGTTCGGCGACGGCATTATGTCGGCCATCGACTTCGATTTCCAGATCGAGCGGCAGGCGAACCCGAAAGGCGACCGGGTGGCGATCACCCTGTCGGGCAAGTTCCTGCCCTACCGCTATTACGGCGCCGAACAGGGTCTGCCCGAATACGGCTACAAGGAGGAGTGACGGCCCGGCGATGTGATCGGAATGCCGCGGTGGGGTGCATTCGCGGCCTCGGCCGAGTTGCGAGGGATATCGGGGTGGACCGCCGCGTTGGCGTCCGGTTCATGTTCGGCGCGCGATGGTGGCGGGCCGAACATGGCACACGTCATCCCGGAGATCCCACGATGCGACGTTTGATTCTCGTGTCCGCCGCCCTGTGCGGGCTCGCAACCGGCGCGAGCGCCATGACCCAGGGCCCGACCCTGCAGGACCGCCAGCAGGCCGCCTGCGCCGACGACGCCCAGCGGCTTTGCGGCGACGCGATGCCGGACGTCGACAAGGTCACGGCCTGCATGAAGACCAAGAAGGCGAGCGTCAGCAAGAAGTGCGCCGACATGTACGACGTCACCAAATAGACGGCTCGGTTCGTCCCGAGGGCTTCGCGCCGGACAGGCCGTAGGTCGGGCCGCCGTCACGCACCATCGCCGCCCCACGCGGGGTCGTTCAGCACCGCGGCCGTGTCGGCGCCCAAGCGCGGCGCGGCTGTGTCGGCCGTCAGACGCCGGCCATCGAGCACCAGGGGCGAGGCCACGGACGGCACCGACCCGGCCGTGGCGTCCGGCGCGGGCAGGTCGATGCGCAAGCCGCGGGCCAGCACCTGCGGGTCGGCGAAGACCTGCTCGACCGTGTTGATGGGACCGCTCGGCACGCCCTCCCGCTCCAGCCGCGCCAGCAGGTCGTCGCGCCCGAACGCCGCGGTCAGCGCTGTCAGGAGGGGCACGAGGTCGGCGCGGTGGCGGACGCGTGCGGGATTGGTGGCGAAACGCGGGTCCGTGGCGAGTTCCGCCCGGCCCAGAACGCGCGTCAGGCGGGCGAACTGGCCGTCGTTCCCCACCGCCACGATGACGTGGCCGTCCGCCGCGGGAAACACTTGGTAGGGCACGATGTTGGGGTGGGCGTTGCCCATGCGCGCGGGCGTTCGGCCGGACGCGAGGTAGTTCATGGCCTGGTTGGCCAGCACGCCGACCTGCGTGTCGAGCAGCGCCATGTCGAGGTGGCCACCCTCCCCGGTCTCGTCGCGGCGGCGCAGCGCCGCCAGGATGCCGACCACGCCGTAAAGGCCCGTGAAGATGTCCGCGAACGCCACCCCGCTCTTGTGCGGTTCGCCGTCGGGAGCGCCCGTCAGATCCATGATCCCGCCCATCCCCTGGATCATGAAATCGTAGCCGGCCCGCCCCGCGTAGGGGCCGGTCTGGCCGAAGCCCGTCACCGAGCAGGTGACGAGGCGGGGGTTGAGGGCCCGCAGGCTCGCGTGGTCGAGCCCGTATTTGACAAGGCCGCCGACCTTGAAGTTCTCGACCAGCACGTCGGCGCGGCTCGCGAGCCGGCACACGGCGGCCTGGCCCTCGGGGGTTTCGAAATCGATCGCGACCGAGCGCTTGCCCCGGTTGGCGGCATGGAAATAGGCGGCCGACAGGGGCTCGCCGTCACGGCCCTCGATGAAGGGCGGCCCCCAGTGGCGGGTGTCGTCGCCCGCGCCGGGCCGCTCCACCTTGACCACGTCGGCCCCGAGGTCGGCCAGCACCTGCCCGATCCAGGGTCCGGCCAGAATGCGGGCCAGCTCCAGCACCCGCACGCCCGCGAGCGGCTTGGGGACCTCGCCCACCACGGGCGAGGTCAGAAGAAGGCCTGCAACCCGGTCTGGGCACGGCCCAGGATCAGGGCGTGGACGTCGTGGGTGCCCTCGTAGGTGTTGACCGTTTCGAGGTTCTGGGCGTGGCGCATGACGTGGTACTCGCCCATGATGCCGTTGCCGCCGTGCATGTCACGCGCGGTGCGGGCGATGTCGAGCGCCTTGCCGCAATTGTTGCGCTTGACCAGGCTGATCATCTCGGGCGCGACCCGGCCCTCGTCGAACAG
>CAXTEP010000177.1:4877-6035 GCA_964243125.1 uncultured Lichenihabitans sp.
ACCTCCACGCCCTCCATGACGATCTCGCCCGTCACGGAAGCGCGCAACGACAGCTTGCCCTCGATCCTGGGAGCCGACAGCCCCTTGGCGCCCTTGCGCAGCAGGAAGCCCCGGATCGCGCCGCCGTGGGCGTCCGACTTGGCCCAGACCACGAACACGTCGGCGACCGGCGCGTTGGAGATCCACGTCTTGGCGCCCGTGATCCGGTAGCCGCCGCCGGGCAGCGCCTCGGCGCGGGTCCGCATGCTGCCCGGGTCGGAGCCCGCCTCGGGCTCGGTCAGGCCGAAGCAGCCGATCCATTCGCCGGACGCGAGCTTGGGCAGGTAGGCGCGCCGCTGGGCGTCGTCGCCGTAGGCGTGGATCGGGTACATGACGAGCGAGGACTGCACGCTCATCATCGAGCGGTAGCCCGAGTCGACCCGTTCCACCTCGCGGGCCACGAGCCCGTAGGCCACGTAGGACGCCTCCGCCCCGCCGAACGCCTCGGGGATTGTCACGCCGAGCAGGCCGCGCTCGCCCATCTCGCGGAAGATGGCGGGATCGGTGGTTTCGCGGGCGTAGGCGTCGACGATGCGGGGCAGGAGCTTCTCCTGCGCGAAGGTCCTCGCGGCCTCGGCGATCATGCGCTCGTCGTCGGACAGGAGGTCGTCGAGCCGGAGGGGGTCGGACCAGTCGAACGGGCCGGTGCCGCCCGTGGACGCCTCGGCGATTGGGGAAACGACGTTCATGGCGGCCTCGGATGCGGCGGGCGGGACGATGCGGGACCTACGATTACCCGTTCCGCCAGGACCAGACCACCTCGGCGTCGTCGGGCGCGGCGTCCGGGTCGGCGGCCCGGATCGCGTCCGCGGCCAGGCGCCGGAACCGGCTGCGGTCCTCGGACTGCTTGTGACGCCCCGGGATGGAGCTTTGCGGCTGCGTCAGGTAGCGCAGCGGCGAGCCGACTGCCGCCAGCGTCAGGATGTCGCCGTCGAGTGTCGCGTCGATCCAGCCGCCCTTCACGGTCACCTTCACGCCTTTGGCCATGCCTCGACCCCTGTCGCGCCCTTGCGGCCGGGGCCGGGGCGTTCCGTCGCCCTAGCACGAAGGCTCTTGCGGCGCGACACGGCCCCGCCGATAGTCGCGGCCCGCCCGGCATGCCGCCCGTGCCGTCCCCGC
>CAXTEP010000178.1:0-1696 GCA_964243125.1 uncultured Lichenihabitans sp.
CCCAGCGCCTGGGCGAAGCCGGCCAGATAGGTCACGTCCTTGTGGGCGTTGGCGATGGTGAAACGGTGGGCGTCGCGGTCCCGCTCGATCACGTACTGGAAGAAGGTCCGGTAGAAGGGGCAGTCCATCCGGCCGTTGCGGATGACGCTGTCGAAGATCTTGGGGGCGAGCCCCGCCTTGGCCCCCACCATCAGGGCCTCGGAATAAAGCGCCGCGTAGCCCATCGACAGGAAGTTGTTGAGCAGCTTCATCGTGTGCCCGGTGCCCACCGGCCCGGTCGGGACCACCCGGCCCGCGAAGGCCTCGAGGATCGGCCGCGCCCGCGCCACGACGTCGGGCTCGCCCCCCACCATGACGTCGAGCGTGCCTTCCCAGGCATCCTTCGGGGTGCGGCTGAGCGGCGCGTCGATCAGCGTGATGTTTTTGGGGGCCAGCGCGGCCGCGAGGCGCGTGGTCGTGGCGGGCTCGGAGGTCGAGCAGTCGATGATGAGAAGCGGCTTGCCGGCCGCGGCCAGCCCTTCCTCGCCGTGGATGACGGCCTCGACCTGGGGCGAGCCCGTCACGCAAAGCACGACGACGTCGCAGGCGAGCGCGAGGTCGCGCGGCGAGGCCGCCTCGGCGGCGCCGCGACCCTTGAGGTCCTCGATCGCGTCGCGCCTGCGGTGGCCCACCACCGTCAGGGGCCAGCCCTTGTCGACGAGGTTCCTGGCCATGCCGTGGCCCATCAGGCCGAGCCCGACGAAACCGACCTTTTCCTTTGTCATGCGCGTGCTCCGTCGACGGGGTGACGCGGTGGCTGCGCCGGTCGTGCGGCTCCGCGAGGCCGAGACCCTCGCGGATTTCGATGCTAAACAGCAAGCTCGGAAACGCGCCAAACGGCCCGCGGGTCAGGGTTTCGCCGGCACGCTTCACGCTCCCACCCCCAACCGGGCAGAAAGAGGCGACCATGACCGCGACCGACGCGCGGACCGGGGCGGGCGCCGCGAGCGACCCGCCGGTGCCGCTCGATGCCGGCGACGAGGGCTACGACAAGGGCCTCAAGCCCCGCCAGGTTCAGATGATCGCCATCGGCACCGGCCTGTTCCTGGGGGCCGGCGCACGGCTGCAGATCGCCGGTCCGGCGCTCGCGGCCGTCGACCTGGTGTGCCGGATCTTCTCGTTCCTGATCCCGCGGGCGCTCGTGATGTACCGGCCGACGTCGGGCAGCTTCGTGTCCTAGGCGCGCGAGTTCATGGGCGAGCGAGGATCGTTCGTGGCGGGCTGGATGTGTTCGCTCAACTGGGCCATGACCGGCATCGTCGATATCACGGCCGTGGCGCTCTACATGAAATACTGGACGGCTTTCGCGGACGTGCCGCAATGGGCCTTCGCGCTGGTCACCCCGGCCCTGGTGGGCGCGTTGAACATGGTCGCGGTCAGGTGGTTCGGCGAGATCGAGTTCCGGTTCTCGATCGTCGAGGTGGGGGTGCTGGTCCTTTTCCTGCTGCTCGGGGCCGTGCTGCTGGTGTCCGGCCACGGCGTGGGCGGGCACGCGCCCGGGCTGCACCTCATCGCCGAGAACGGCGGCCTGTTCCCGCACGGCCTGTTGCCGGCCATCGTCGTCATCCAGGGCGTGGTTTTCGCCTATTCGGGCATCGAACTGATCGGCACGGCCGCGGGCGAGGCCGAGAACGCCGAAACGGTGCTGCCGCATGCC
>CAXTEP010000178.1:1796-5992 GCA_964243125.1 uncultured Lichenihabitans sp.
TCCCCTGGTGGCCGCGGCGCTTCCGGCCGGATGGCGCATCGGGAAGGGATCCACCCTGTTCGGGCCGTCCGACGGGCCGACGCGCGTCGCCGGGGCCGACGGGAACCGCGATCGGGGGGGGAGGTGGGTCGGACACGTTCCGATCGGTTTCACGAGATCGTTCCCCGCCTTCAGGTACGGCGGCCACCTTCCCGATCCCGCCGATACGGATGCGGCTGACAACGAGAACCGCTCCGAGGAGCGGCTCAGGATCGATGATGCGGCGAGAGCAGCCGTAATCGTCAGTTTCCGCCGATCAGTCCTCCGATGATGCCGCCGACACCGCCACGGCCGGACCCGTATCCATTATCGTAGCCGTTGCCATAGCCAACGTCATTGCCGTAACGCTCCTGGCGATGGCGACCACTGCGACCGACGCCGTCCGCTGACCTGCCGTCGTGTCCGCGCGTGCCCAAGCCCCGGTGACGATACCCGGAACCTCCATCGCCACGTCCCTCGAACGCCGCCGCCGGCGTCACAGTCATGGCACAGAATGCAGAAAACATTACCACGATCGCCAGAGTAGACTTCAGGATTTTTGCCTTAAACATTTGTTGATTGCCCGAATTCATATCATATCTCCATCGTTGGTATATACAACTACAATAATAAAATGACATAATTGTTCGATAGAAAATAATATCCAATGTCGCATGGGAGGGCAGCATGGAAAAAACCAAGCCATCCACCCTCTTGGAATACAACATCGGCTGAAGTCATCCGGTGACGGGTGCTGATTTCCGAAGCTGAGAATCCGACACCTCAGGTCCGGTTACGGTGCAGCCTGGTCGAGCGAAGCTGAGCCTGTCGCTGAGCCGTCACGCCGCGGCCGTCAGCGTTCGATCATCTCGTGGATCTTGGTTCCGAGCACATCGAGCGTGAAGGGCTTGGTGAGGAGATCCATGCCGGGAACCAGGAACTCCCCGCGGTCTGCCGCCGCCTGGGTGTAACCCGTCATGAAAAGCACCTTGAGTTCCGGCCGGCTCGCGCGCGCGAGTTCGGCAAGTTGACGTCCGTTCAGTCCGGGCAAGCCGACGTCGCATACCAGGAGATCGATCCGCTGGCTGGATTGCAGAATGGGCAGGGCCTCGCGGTCGTTGGATGCTTCATGGTGGATGTATCCGAGTTCGTTCAGCACCTCGATCACGAGAAGGCGGACGGCCGGGTCGTCCTCGACCACCAGCACGGTTTCTCCCTGGCCGTGCGGCGTGCCTTCAGCCGCCGCCGACGGCTCGCTGCGCGCCGCCGGAAGGTACAGCCTCACCGTCGTGCCCCGGCCGACCACGCTATCGATGCTGACATGGCCCCCGCTCTGTTTGGCGAAGCCGTAGATCATGGAGAGACCAAGGCCGGTGCCGCGGCCTGCAGGCTTGGTCGTGAAGAACGGCTCGAACGCCTTCGCGACGACCTCCGGCGGCATGCCGCAGCCCGTGTCCGTGACGCAGATCACCACGTAAGGCCCTGGCGCGACATCGTCCTTCGCCAGCGCGGGAGTGTCTTCCAACCGGCCGTTGACCGTCGTCAGGGTCAGCCGGCCGCCCTCCGGCATGGCGTCACGCGCGTTGATGGCGAGGTTCAGGATCACGTTCTCAAGCTGGTTTCCGTCCGCCAGCGCCGGCCACAGCCAGGCGCCCAGGCCGATCTCCATCTGCGCCTGTTCGCCCAGGGTGCGCCGCAGCATGTCGTCCATGCCGGCAAGCAGCGCGTTCACGTCGGTCGGCCTCGCGTCGAGCGATTGGCGCCTGGCAAAGGCGAGAAGGCGATGGGTCAGGGCGGCGGCCCGGTGCGAGGAGGTCAAGGCCGCATTGATGAAGCGGGTGACGTCCACGGCCGGTGCCGGCCCGAGCCGACGACGGATCAGGTCCAGCGATCCCGTGATCCCCGTCAGCATGTTGTTGAAGTCGTGCGCGATGCCACCGGTCAGCTGACCGATCGCTTCCATCTTCTGGCTTTGGCGGAGCTGATCCTCGGCGGCAGCGCGATGCTGCTGTTCGGCCTCAAAGGCATGCGTACGCTCGGTCACGCGTTGTTCGAGCGTCTCGTTGGCGACGCGGAGCGCCGCCTCGCTGTCTCGCAGGGCCACTTGCGCCACGCCCATCTGGTCCGCGACCCTTAGTCGGTCGACCGCGGCGGCGAGGAGGTTCGCGTAGCCGCGCAGGAACCGCGTGTCCCGGTCCGTGAACTTGCGGGGCGTGCGACTGTCGACCTGAAGGATCCCGAACGGGGCCCTCTCCTCGGCACCGAGGATGATGACGCTCACGATGGCCTTGACGCCATTGTGCCTGATGAAATCCGCGTAGGTGAAACGGGTTTCCTCGTCGATGTCGTCGGACATGACTGGCAGACCGGTCTGCAACGCGTAGCCTTCGGACGAGCCCTTGACGGCCTTGACCGTCACCTTGCCGATGATGCCCTCCTCCCATCCGACGCCCGCCCGCACCAGCAGCGTGATGCCGTCCTCCTGCATTTCCATGACCTTGGAAAGGTCCGTGCCCAGGGCTTCGGCCACCAGGCGGCAGGCCTCGTGCAGAATCTCGTCGAGATCTTCGGAGCGCAGGGCCAACTCGCCGAACTTGGCTAGAACCTCCTGCTGCCGCAGCAGCGTAGCTTCACTTGTTTCGATTTGGGGCACGCCGGCATCCTTCTCCAAGGCGTTTCGCGTCAGAACAGAACGCTAGCCCTCCTGGAGAAAGGCAGAACTCGTTGCGCTCAGCTTAATTCTACAAGCCGCCTGTTTGATGCAGGACGCTTTGACGCATGGACTTCTCGACAACAAAAGATAACCCCACGTGACCACAATAGCCCAAGGCGAAAAGCGCACCTGACGCGGCATAGTAGGAACCGCACTTGATCCGTTGCTTCGATGATCCTCGGCACGCTCGCCCCTTACCGGGGTTCTCGATTGGTCGGCGCGCGATCCTGTTTCGCTCGAAGCAGGACCGTGAAGGCGGCCGGCAGCACGAGGCACCCTGGAGCGCCGTGACTCGACGGGTGTGACGATCCGCTATCAGCTCAAGCTGGGCGGGAGGCGCACATGGTCTCCGATGTTCGGAAACAGGATCATCTCCCCCAACGTTTTGCCACATCCTGTTGTGCCTCACGGATCAATCCGCTTCACGAGGAAGTGAGAAGAACAAACGTCCGAGACGGTCAACTGGCGTTCTGCTCCGCAAGCACGACGTTGCTCACGAATTCCGGAAGGGAAAGGAGCGTGGTGGGTTGGACCTGATCGGGTTCCGACTTGAGGTATTCCTGCCCTCCTGACGACAGGGCAACGCTCAGCCAGGTTTTCTTCCGTCCATCAGCGGTCCAGAAACGCCACGTCCCCGATCGGATGCCCGCGATCGCGTCGTGCGACGACAGGGACCACGGGCTGCCGTCCTCATTGAGGCCGCCGATGGCGCTGATCCGCGCGTAGGCGTTGTAGCTGTGGGTCCGTTTCACGCATTTGATTTCGAGCTCTCGCATAGCGGGGCCGTCCAATTCGCAAGGTTTTCATGGAGGATCCGCGATGCGGCCGATCTGGCGGGCACTCTCGGCGGATGGGGTCGCATCGGCAAAGCCGCGGCTGTCGAGGAACACCGCGATGGATTTTCCTCGATCTCATCCAGGAGCTTTGCAAGCTCACTGTCGGGTGTCGCGATTGCCCGGTTGCGCTTGACCAGCGCGGTGATCGTTTGATCCTTGACCGAGACCATATGTTTGACCAAGGAGCGAAAGTAGCATTTATGACGTGAATACATCGTAGCAGCTTTTCCCTACGATCACGGGTTATATGCAAGCCGCTTTGTTGCTATCGCGTCCAGCTATTATCTCCTTTATATTCCTTTTGCCGACGAGTTCAATGCAAAAATTCTAACTATACTTTAACATTTGAGTGACGATTGCAGTTGATGGAAACAAATGTTGCAGCGTCGGACCGCAAATCAACCATTACGGCTTGTCGGCCCGAACCGGGTTCGGAGGACGAATGCGAACACGTCCTCAAGCGTGGCAGCGACGTCGACGTGATCGGGATATTCGGGCCTCACATCCTCCTTCGGGCGAGTGCGTAAGCGTTCCGCGTATCGAACCGTGCGCTTGACGGTCGGGTCGCGGAGTGGAGCGACGATGGACCGATGCCCTGTCCAGGCGAGCGGATATCGGGTCAGGCGAGC
>CAXTEP010000179.1:0-2214 GCA_964243125.1 uncultured Lichenihabitans sp.
ATCCGCGAGATGATCATCCCCTCGCTGCTGCCGGTGCTGGCGCCCTTCGTGGTCTACTTCGGCGTGCTGGCCCTGTCGGGTTCCAAGGCAAGCGCCTTCGCGGCGCTCGGGGCCTCGCTGCTTGGCGTGATCGTCAACGGGCTGTTCGTGGCCGTGTCGATGACATCGGGCGGCGGCGCCTGGGACAATGCCAAGAAGAGCTTCGAGGACGGTTTCGTGGACAAGGACGGCGTGCGCCACCTCAAGGGGTCGGAGGCCCACAAGGCGTCGGTCACCGGCGACACGGTGGGCGACCCCTACAAGGATACGGCCGGACCCGCCGTCAACCCGGCCATCAAGATCACCAACATCGTGGCGCTGCTGCTGCTCGCCATCCTGGCGCACTGAACGGAAGCGGGGCGGCCGCGAGGCCCGCCCCGCTCCCCGTGTTCGGCCTTCAGCCGAAATTCAGGAAGCTGCGGAACAGGTTCTTGACGAAGCCCTGCTCGGCGCCGCCGGTCGGCGTCGTGCGGCTGATGAAGTCGAACACCTTGCCGTCCTGGATCCCGTAATTGGCGATCCGCTCGACCTTGTTCTGCGGCGTGAAATAGACCGCGAGCACGCGCTGGTCGGTCACGTCCTGGGTCGAGAAGGCCAGGGACCGCTCGACCTGCTGGCTGATGTAGTACCAGGCGCTGCCGCCGATCGTCGACGTGGTCGAGGGCGTTCCGAGCAGCACGAGGACCTGTTCGGCCGCCGAACCGACCTTCACCTGTTCGAGCGCGCGAGGGTCGAGCACGTAGCCGCGCGTGACCTCGCCGTCGTAACCGATGCAGCCGCCCAGGCTCAGGGCCAGCGTCGCGGCCGCAGCCCAGCGCACCATGCGGACGCGGATCGGATTGCGCGCTCCCGCCTGCTCCACGCGTCCCATGAACCTCTCCGAATGCCGTCACGCGAGACCGGCCCGCCGCGGCGGGACGCTTTTCGCTTGCATCCGATCCCGGCGTTGCCTAACCCCCATGCACGCCGAAAGCAAGCTGACGGCCGCCTCCGTCGAGCGTGAGCGTCGCCGCATTCCTGAGCCTCATGACGTTTCTTTTTGGTAAACGCCGGACCCACTCGAACCGCCAGATGATCGGCCGGTTGAACGAGAACATTGTCGCGGCCGTCCGCCAGCCTGCCTTTTTTCTGGAAGGCGGCGTAGCCGACACGTTCAACGGCCGCTTCGAACTGCTCGTGCTGCATACGGCGCTCGCGGTGCGGCGGCTGCGGGCCCTACCCGACCCGGCCAGCGCCGTGGCGCAGGACCTGGTCGACACCGTATTCCGAAACCTCGATCCCGCGCTGCGCGAGCTGGGGGTCGGCGACATGGCGGTACCCAAGCGGATGAAGCGGCTGGCCGAGGGTTTCGTGGGACGCTCGGTGGCCTACGAGGCCGCCCTGAACCAGGCGGGCGACCGGGTACTGGCCGACACCCTGTCCCGCAACATCCTTACCGGAACCCGCCCGGCCGACGACCTCGCGGCCTACGTGCGCGCCGCCGCGACGGTGCTGGACGGGCTCGATCTGGACGCCCTGCTGCGCGGACCGCTGCGCTTTCCCGATGCGGCCGCCTTCCTGCGGGCGAGCGCCGCGTGACCCTGTTCCCGCCGGCGCCCGCGATGTCGCGCCCGTTTGCGGTCGACGAGGTCGACGCCCGGGGCACCGCGGTGACGGTCGAGGCCGATGCGGCCGAGCGCGTCGCGCTCGCGGCGCTCAACCGCATTCCCGCCGTCGAGGCCCTCCAGGCGCTTTTCGTGGTCTGCCGCGAGGGGACCGGCGTGCGGGTGACGGGCACGCTGCGGGCCCGGGTGGTCCAGAACTGCGTCGTCACGCTGGACCCCTTCGAGGCCGAGGTCGTCGAGCCCGTGGACGTGTTCTTCGCCGATGAGGCGGCGCTGGCGGCGTTCCGCGCCGCCTGGGCGGGGCGTGCCGATCCGGACCGCGACGAGCCCGAGCCCGACGAGCCCGACGCGATCGTGGGCGGCCGCGTCGACCTCGGCGCCCTGGCGGCCGAGCACCTCACGCTCGGGCTCGACCCCTACCCGAGGAAGCCCGGCGCGGCCTTCGCGGACACGGCGCCGGCCCAGGCGCCGGATGCCTCCCCATTCGCGGCCCTCAGGGCCTTGAAGGACCCGGAATGAGACTCGCGCACTGGAGCGCCGGCCGCGCGCCCGCGGCGCGGATGCCGCTCGC
>CAXTEP010000179.1:2314-5949 GCA_964243125.1 uncultured Lichenihabitans sp.
CGCATCGCGGGCCGGGAGGGCCGGGTCATGACCGGAACGGTGCGCGTCGCGCTCGACGCCATGGGCGGCGATCACGGGCCGAGCGTCGTGGTGCCCGGGGCCGCGCTGGCGCTGGATCGACACCCGGATCTCGCCTTCTTCATGGCGGGCGACAGGGCCGTGGTCGAACCGCTGCTGGATCGCCATCCCAAGCTCAAGGCCGCGACCGTGCTGCAGCATACGGACGTGGCGATCCGCATGGACGACCGGCCGAGCCAGGCGCTCCGCAGCGGGCGGCGGGTGTCGTCCATGTGGGTGGCGCTGGAGGCCGTCAAGCGCGGCGAAGCCGACGCGGCCCTGTCGGCCGGCAACACCGGGGCCCTGATGGCCATGGCCAAGATCTGCCTGCGCACCATGCCGCACGTCGATCGGCCCGCCATCGCGGCCAAATGGCCGACGCTCCGGGGCGAGTCGATCGTGCTCGACGTCGGCGCCACCATCGGGTTCGACGCCCACCACCTCGTCGACCTGGCCGTGATGGGGGCCGCCATGGCCCGGATCGTGCTTCATCTCGCGCAGCCGACCGTGGGCCTCCTCAACATCGGCGTCGAGGAGATCAAGGGTTTGGAGGAGGTCAAGGCGGCCGGGCGCATCCTCAAGGAGATCGCCCCGCCCGGCATGGACTACCGGGGCTTCGTGGAAGGCGACGACCTGGGCAAGGGCACCGTGGACGTGGTCGTGACGGAAGGGTTCACGGGCAACATCGCGCTGAAGACCGCCGAGGGTACGGCCAAGCAGATCGCCCAGTACCTGCGCGACGCGATGGGCCGCAGCCTGATGTCGCGGATCGGTTATCTGTTCGCCAGGGGGGCCTTCGACGCGCTCCGCGAGAAGATGGACCCGCGCCGCGTCAACGGCGGGGTATTCCTCGGGCTCGACGGCATCGTGATCAAGAGCCACGGCGGCGCCGACGCGCTGGGCTATGCTGGCGCGATCGACATTGCCTACGATATGGTCAGGCACGACCTTCTCGCGACCATGCGCGACGCGCTGGCCTTGTCGCAGGAGACCCGCGTCGGTTCCGGTCCGGTTCCGGCGCGGACGCCGGGTTGAGACACGGGCGGTCCGGCCGGGGCGACGCGCCTTCAACGATGGGACATGGTCTTGAAGGTTGATCGAATGCGTTGGCGAGCGGTGGTCCGCGGCACCGGGGCCTACCTCCCGGCCCGGTGCATGAAGAACGCCGAGGTGGCGGCGCTGGTCGACACGACCGACGAATGGATCGTCCAGCGGACCGGCATCACCCAACGCTACATCGCGGCCCCGGACGAGACCACCTCGACGCTGGCGGCCCATGCGGGACGGGCCGCACTCGCGTCGGCGGGGTTCGAGGCAGGCGACATCGACCTGATCGTGGTCGGCACCTCGACGCCCGACTACACGTTCCCGGCCACCGCCACGCAGGTGCAGGCGGCGCTCGGCATCCACCACGGGGTGGCGTTCGACCTCCAGGCCGTGTGTTCGGGCTTCGTGTTCGCGCTCGCCACGGCCGAGAAATTCCTCGCCTCGGGGTCGCATCGGCGCGCCCTGGTGATCGGCGCCGAGACCTTCTCCCGGCTCGTCGACTGGCACGACCGGACCACCTGCGTGCTGTTCGGCGACGGCGCGGGGGCGCTGGTGCTGGAAGCCGAGGACGGCGGCGACCCGCTCGCGGACGGCGGGATCGTGACCACCCACCTGCGGTCGGACGGGCGACACAGGGAGAAGCTCTTCGTGGACGGCGGGCCGTCCTCGACCCAAACGGTCGGGCACCTGCGCATGGAGGGCCGCGAGGTGTTCCGGCACGCGGTCGGCATGGTCGAGGACGTGGTGCTGGACGCCTTCGCGGCCTCGGGCACGGACGCGGCCGGCCTCGACTGGTTCGTGCCGCACCAGGCCAACCGCCGGATCATCGACGCTTCGGCGGCCAAGCTCGGCATCGCGCCCGGCAAGGTCGTCACCACGGTTGACCGCCACGCCAACACCTCGGCCGCCTCCATCCCGCTCGCGCTCGCCACCGCCTGCGGCGACGGCCGCATCCGCAGGGGCGATCTCGTCATGCTGGAAGCCATGGGCGGCGGCTTCACCTGGGGCAGCGCTCTCGTGCGCTGGTGAGCGGGGACGGGCAAACGGTCAAAACTCAGCTGTGTGCTCTTGACGCGGCAGACTCCGAACGCGGGATCGTTTAGGTTTTTCAACGAGGCGGCTGGCGGAAGGGCGACTCTGTTGGGGAAGAAGCCTTTGGGTTCGACGGGGGCTGGCAAGCCGGCCGAACCGGCCATGCGAACGGTGACGCGGGCCGATCTGTCGGAAGCCGTCTACCAGCGGGTCGGCCTGTCCCGGACCGAGTCGGCCGAACTGGTCGAGCACGTGCTGTCGGAGATGTCCGAGGCGATCGCCCGGGGCGAAACCGTCAAGCTGTCGTCCTTCGGCTCCTTCGTGGTCCGCTCCAAGGGTGAGCGGGTCGGCCGCAATCCCAAGACCGGGATCGAGGTGCCGATCACGCCCCGGCGCGTCATGGTGTTCAAGGCCTCGAACATCCTCAAGAACCGCATCAACGGGCAGCCCGCGAACGGCGATGACGACTAGCGCGGCGACGGCGGCCAAGAGCGCCGACGCGTTCCGTACCATCAGCGAGGTCGCCGAAACGCTGCGGCTCCCCCAGCACGTCCTGCGCTTCTGGGAAACCCGGTTCACCCAGATCAAGCCCTTGAAGCGCGGCGGCGGGCGGCGGTTCTACCGGCCGCAGGACGTCGAACTGCTGGTGGCGATCCGGCACCTGCTCTACGGCGAGGGCTACACCATCAAGGGCGTGCAGCGCATCCTGCGGGAACAGGGACCGCGCGCCGTGGCGGCCCTGGCCCAGGATCGCGCGTCACGGACCGCGGCGCCGGCTCCCGGACCGGCCGGGGGAGGCCCGAGCGCCCCGGACCGGGCCCGGCCGGTCGATCCAACTGACCGGCCGGCCGCGGACGATCCATCGCGGCCCGCCATCACCGGCTTGGCGTTCCTCGACGACGGACAGGACCTTGCAGACCCCGCCGCCCCCCGGCCCACGACCGACGGCCCGGCGTCCGGCCGCCCGACCGACCTCCGCGCCCGGCTGACCGACATCCTGGACGAGCTCGCGGCCTGTCGGCGCATCCTGGACGCGGCGCTCGAACCCGGCCCGCGACGCCCCGAGGCCGGATGATCGCGGGCGCACCGGACCAAGCTGCCGCCCGCGGACGCCGGTGGTCGGCCAAGTTCTCCCTCAGGCTTGCGGGGGCGGGGGAAAGACCCTATACGACCCGAGCCCTCGCGGCGTCGGAGTGTAGCGCAGCCCGGTTAGCGCACTAGTCTGGGGGACTAGGGGTCGTGGGTTCGAATCCCGCCACTCCGACCATCGGGGTTCCGCGACGCCCGGAAGTGCAGCGTTCAGTCAGCGGCACGGACCGGCACCGGAAAATGCGCGACGTTCCGGATGATGTCACCACTTCTTCCCATCCGGCCTGCGCGCCGTTTTCCGATGGCCGGCCGAAAGGTCGGGTCGCCTTCTCGACCGGACGGGTGCGAAGGATGGGGCCGGTAGCTCAATGGTCAGAGCCGGCCGCTCATAACGGTCTGGTTGCAGGTTC
>CAXTEP010000180.1:0-5927 GCA_964243125.1 uncultured Lichenihabitans sp.
GGCGGCTCGCGGATCTGGCGCTCAAGCGCACGCTGCTTCTCGGCGAAATGGGTTGGGGCAGTCTTCCTCGCCACCTGATCGCGGACGATTTGTCGGGTGGGCGGCTGGTCGAGCTGATCCTAAGCGGTTGGGACGGCTACGATGCGCCTCCGCACCTGAGGGCAGCGGTGGTCCACAAGCGAGGCCATTCGCTCGGTCCTGCGGCCACGTGGCTCCGTCGCGCACTGTCCAAAGTAGAAGACGAAGCGCCGCGGGCGCTTCACACATAGCATGCCGTTCGACCACCGCTGAAGATCGGCGTAGCACAAACGAGCCGGCGGATCGCCCGTATCGGAACGCGGAGTTTCCGGATGATCGCCGCGTGACATCGCTTCTCGATCGGCTACGTCCCCTGCCCGTCCCCTGTCAGCCTGAGCCAGTTGCCGTGGGCGAAGGCGGCCAGGTCGGCCTCGTTCAACGCGCATTCCGCCAGGAACCGCCGCGCGTCGCCGCCGGGGCGGTACTGGTAGGGGAAGTCGGTGGAGAAGAGCAGGCGGTCGATGCCGACGATCGCGGCGGCGCGCACCAGGTAATCCGGCACGAACATGCCGCTGGACGTGACGTAAAGGTTGCGGCGCAGATATGTCTTGATCGGATGATGGAGCCCCGCGACACGGTCCATCGCGGCGAGGCGCTCGGCGTAGAACAGCACGACCTCGCCCCAGTGGCCGAGGATGACCTGCAGGCCGGGCAGGCGATCGAAAGTGCCGGCGAGGATCAGGCGGACGAACTGGATGCCGGCGTCGTAGTGCCAGCCGAGGCCGTACATGGCGAGGGCCGCGTCGACCTCCGCGGAAAAGCCCGAATAATAGGTCGACCGCACGGCCGGGGCGGGCGTCCGCGGGTGGAGGAGGATCGGCATGCCCAGTGCCGCGGCGCTCTCGAAGACGGGCCGGAAGTCCGGATGATCGAGGTTGCGGTCGCCGACCCGCCCGCAGAGCACAGCGCCCTTGAACCCCAGCGTCGTCACGCAGCGTTCGAGCTCCAGCGCGGCCTCATCGGGCATTGTCATCGGCAGCGTCGCGAACGCCTGGAAGCGGTCGGGGTGTCTCGCGATCGCCGCGGCCACGGCATCGTTGGCCCGGCGCGCCAGGTCGACGCTCTCCGGTCCGAGATCGTGCAGAGCGGGCGTGGTCAGCGACAGCACCTGCACGTGCACGCCCGTCTCGTCCATCAGCGCCAGCCGCTCGTCGGCTAGGTCGAGAAGACGCCGCTCGACCTCGCCCGAATGGTTGGCGACGCAGGGATCGACCGCGGCCAGCCCGATGGCGTCCCATGCGGACCGCACGTCCGCGCTGAGATAATGCTCCTCTATTCCGATCAACTTCATCTCACGTCCGATCCCGTTCTGCCCCATCTCCGATCACCACGGCACGGTTGCACCGTTGCGATCGAGGAACCGCAGCCCCGGCTTACCCTGTTGCGCGATCACCGTGTCGACCAGCGGCGGAATCGCCTCCTCGACGCTCAGCGGCGCCTCGGGGCCGCCCAGTTCGGTGCGGATCCAGCCCGGCGCCATCAGCACCAGAGCCCGCCGATCGTCGGCGTGGCGCGCCGCGTAGCTGCGCATATACTGGTTGAGCGCCGCCTTGCTGCCCCGGTACACCTCGTGGCCGCCCTTGTTGTTGTTGGTGATGCTGCCCTGTCCCGACGACATCACCCCGATCAGGCCGTCCGGGCGCACCAGATCCTGCAGGCCCTCGACCGTGCGCATCACGCCGAGCGCGTTCGTCAGCATGACGCGCACGAACTCCTCGGTCGAGGTTTCGGCGATCGTCTCGGCCTGCTCGCGGTTGGCCGTGCCGGAGTTGACGAACAGCATGTCGAACGTGCTGCCCGATAGGCGCTCCCGGGCGGCCGTGATCTGGTGGGGCTCGGTGATGTCGAGCTGTTCGATCGTCACCTGATCCGCATGGGCGTCGGCCACATCGTGGAGCGAGGTCCGATCGCTGCCGCGGACGGTTCCGACGACGTGCCAACCCTTCTTCACGAACTCTGTCGCCATCGCGACGCCGAGGCCGCGGGATGCGCCGACAAGGAGGATGGTCTTGCGTTGCGGGTCGGGAGAGGAGGTCATGTGGCGTCACCTTTCGTACCAGGCCTCCGATGTGGCGCGACATCGTCGGTGCGCCAGACGCATGAGATGCAAAGCACGATTGCTTCGAACGCTGGTCGTCGGTTTCAGAGAGGAGTATGCCTGCTCGGATGCCGACCATCGATCTGAACCTGCTCGGCGCGCTCGACGTGCTGCTCAGCGAGCGCAGTGTCACCGCCGCCGCCAAGCGGCTCGGCCTCAGCCCCTCGGCGATGAGTCGGACCTTGGCGCGGCTTCGGGCCGCGACAGGCGATCCCCTGCTGGTCGCGGCGGGACGTTCGCTCGTGCCGACGCCCTATGCGGAGCAACTGGAGGACCGCGTGCGTGCGCTCGCCGGAGAGGCACGGGCGGTGCTGTCCCCGGCCACGGACGGCTTTGAGCCTTCCAGGCTTGAGCGGTCGTTCACGATCCGCGCCAACGAGGCGTTCCTGACGACGTTCGGCGCCGCCGTCGTGATCGCGATCACCGAGGCGGCGCCGCGCGTTCGCCTGTGCTTCGCGCCCAAGCCCGACAAGGACGCGGCGCCGCTGCGCGACGGCAGGATCGACCTGGAGATCGGGATACCGGGAGCATCGGCGCCGGAAGCGCGCAGCCGGCTCATCTGCCACGACCGCTTCGTCGGCGCGGTGCGGCTCGGCCACACCCTCCTCGACGCGCCGATCACGCCGTCGCGCTATGCCAACGGCAAGCATGTCGTCACCTCGCGGCGCGGCCTGGCGACGGGGCCGGTCGACGATGCGCTTCGCGAACTCGGCCTGAAGCGGGACGTCGTCGCCATCGTGCCGGACTTCGTCGATGCCCTCGCCATCGCGCGCGGATCGGACCTGATCGCGCTCGTGTCGCGCTCATACTTCGACGACAGCGGCGCAACGGCCCGGGGACTGGCAGCCTTCGACCTTCCCGTGCCCACCCCCGAACTGGCGATCAAGGCGGTGTGGCACCCGCGGCTCGACGCTGACCCGGCGCATCGCTGGCTGCGCGAGACGCTGATCCAAACGTGCCGCGTCAAGAAATTCGACATGAGCGCAAGAAGCGCGGTGGAAGCACAACTCGCCAAGTTTTAGACAGGCGATCGCCGCCGGCGGGGCAAGCGGTCCAGTGCCCCGCCAGCCCGCCACCGCCTGGCCCATGATCAGGCCTCCAGCCACCGGGCAACGGCGTCCGCCGAGTCGGTCGGCTCCTTGTTGAACGCAACGGGGGTGCCGGGCGCATTTCGGTGGACCGCATTGATCACCCGTTCGAACACCAGGAGGTTGGCTGAAGGAAGCCGGACACCGCCACCCACAACGACGCAATCCCAAGACTGCCGCAGCGCCTCGGCGACCGTCGCCTCGGCAGTCTCATCCGGCGCAATGGCGCAGAACACGGCTTCCCAGCCACGCCCCCGCATGTCTGCGATCGTCGCCTCGATCCCGGCGGCGACCTTCTCTTCGTCCACGCCGGGCGGCAGGTCCGGATCGGAATAATTCACGGCTTCGGGTTTCACCCCGATCAACAGCACTCGCGGCGTCCGCTTCTCCGCCGGCTTGGCCGCTTGCGCTTTCGCAACCATGGTCGCCTTGGCCCACCAGACCAGCTCGTCGAGCGCCGACTTGGCTGCGGCTAGCAGATGATCCTCGATCGCCTCGATCGGCTGCTTCCCGAAAGCCGGGGCGACCGCCATGAAATCGGGGCCTGCGATGTTGATGCTCGTGCGGACCGGGACCATCTGCAGCTCCACCCCGATCGCACGCAGGTGCTCGATCGCGCGCGCGGCGCCAACGCCGCCATACCCGATGGCGGCAAACGGCTTTCGCACCCATTCGTTGTAGGCCTCGTCCAACGCGTTCTTGAGTGCGGCGGTGATCGAGTGGTTGTATTCGGCCACCACGAAGATGAACCCGTCGAACTGGCCGACCGTCTGCTGCCAGCGGATCGCTTCGGGGTTCTTGCTCGGCATCCACAGGTTGGACGCGCCTTCGTCGAAGAACGGCAGCGGATGGTCGCGCAAGTCGATCAGCTCGACCTCCATGTCGTCGCGCGCCTGTGCCTGCTTGAGCATCCACCGCGCGGGAGCGTCCGCGAAACGGGTCGGCCGGGTCGAGCCGATGATGATGGCGATCCGCGGCTTCATGGTCATTCCCACCCTCATGCATGTTGGTGTCAGCTGGAAACTTGATTACATTCTGCTCGCACATTTCAGCAAGGAGGCACCTTGGCGAAACCAGCTAACCCCGAGGATACCGCCCGCTTGGAACACATCAGCCGCTTGCTCGCGCGGATCAGCGACAAGTGGACGATCCTGGTGGTGCGCGTGCTCGGGCGCGGGCCCTGCCGCTTCAACGCTTTGCGTCGTGAGGTCGGCGAGATCAGCCAAAAGGTGCTGGCGTCGACGTTGCGCGACCTGGAGGAGAATGGCTTCGTTTCCCGCACGGTCATGCCGGTCACCCCGCCGCAGGTCGAGTATGCGCTTACGGATTTCGGCCGCGAGTTCCTCGTGCCGGTGTGGGGACTTGCCGAATGGGTGCTGACGAACGCGGCACGCATGGATGCGTCGCGGCAGGCCTTCGCGGAACGGCGAGCAAGGGAATGAACGTCATGCCGCGGACGACCGTCGAGGAACTGTGCGCATCGACGGTCTTGGCCTGTTTCCGACGGGTCTGTGCGGCGGCTCTCGGCGGGCCAGATGAGCGACCATCGCGGCGCCCGCCTCGCGCTCGACGCTGTGCCGCGGGCAGCCACCCTGATCGCGGACCGGGGCCATGCCAGCCGTTGGTTCCGTGAGGCGCTGACGGCCAAGGGCATCGCGCCCTGCAGCCCCTCGTCCAAGAGCCGCAAGGTCGCCTGTCCTTACGACAAGACGCTCCACCGCGAGCGCCACAGGGTCGAGGTAATGTTTGGCCGTCTCAAAGACCGGCGGCGCGTCGCCCCCGCTACAACCGATGCGCCCACACGTTCATGAGCGCCATCAACTCTCGCCGCCACCGTCGTCTTTCGGCTCAAACAACGAGCCCTGAGCCTAGAACCTGCTTCCAGCGGAGGACATCATCGTCAATCAGATTTGAACTTTCCTCGCCTAAGCACGCCGCCCTCAAAACCGCTCGATGATCCCCCGCGCCTGCAGGGCCGCCACCACCTCGTCGGCCAGCGCCTCGGGCGCGGTGTTCCCGGCATCGAGGTGAATCTCGGGGTGGTCGGGGCGCTCGTAGGGCTGGCTCACGCCCGTGAAATGCTTGATCTCGCCCGCCAGCGCCTTCCGGTAGAGGCCCTTGGGGTCGCGGGCCACGCAGGCTTCCAGGGGCGCGTCGACGAAGATCTCCAAAAACTCGCCCGCCGGCACCAGCTCGCGCACGAGCCGGCGCTCGGCCGCGAAGGGCGAGATGAAGGAACACAGGACCACCAGCCCAGCATCCGTCATCAGCTTGGCGACCTCGCCGACCCGGCGCACGTTCTCGACCCGGTCGGCGTCCGTGAAGCCCAGGTCCTTGTTGAGGCCGTGGCGCACGTTGTCGCCGTCCAGCATGGTGGTGTGGACCCCGTGGGCGTGGAGCCTGGCCTCGACGAGGTTGGCGACCGTCGACTTGCCGGCCCCCGACAGGCCCGTGAACCACAGGATGGCGGGCCGCTGGTGCTTTTGGGCCGCCCGGGCGTCGCGGCCGACCGCCAGGTCCTGCCGGTGGATGTTGGTGGCCCGGCGCAGCGCGAAGTCGATCAGGCCGGCGCCCGCGGTCGCGTTGCTGGCCCGGTCGATCAGGATAAAGGCGCCGGTGGTGCGGTTCTCCGCGTAGGGGTCGAAGGCCACCGGCACCGAGGC
>CAXTEP010000181.1:0-3200 GCA_964243125.1 uncultured Lichenihabitans sp.
GACGACCAGCACGGCACCGCCATCATCGCGGCGGCCGGCATGCTCAACGCCATGCGGCTGACCGGGCGCGACATCCGCGAAACCAGGCTCGTGTGCAACGGCGCGGGCGCGGCCGGCATTGCCTGCCTGGACCTGATCAAGGCCATGGGGTTCGCGGCCCACAACGTGATCCTCTGCGACACCAAGGGCGTGGTCTACCAGGGCCGCCACGACGGCATGAACCAGTGGAAGTCGGCCCACGCGGTGCCGACGACCAAGCGCACGCTGGCCGAGGCCATGGAAGGGGCCGACATCTTCTTCGGGCTCTCGGCCAAGGGGGCGCTGACGGCCGACATGGTGCGCTCCATGGCGCCCGACCCGATCATCTTCGCCATGGCCAACCCCGACCCCGAGATCACGCCCGAGGACGCCCACGCGGTGCGCGACGACGTGATCGTGGCGACCGGGCGCTCGGACTATCCCAACCAGGTCAACAACGTGCTGGGCTTCCCCTACATCTTCCGCGGGGCGCTGGACGTGCGGGCCACCACGATCAACATGGAGATGAAGGTCGCGGCCACCCATGCGCTGGCCGACCTCGCCCGCGAGGACGTGCCCGACGAGGTCGCGGCCGCCTACCAGGGCGCCCGGCCCCGCTTCGGCCGCGACTACATCATCCCGGTGCCGTTCGACCCGCGCCTGATCCACAAGATCCCGGCCGCGGTGGCGCGCGCCGCCATGGAAACGGGCGTGGCCCGGCGCCCCATCACCGACATGGCGGCCTACCAGGACCAGCTCTCGGCCCGGCGCGACCCCGTGGCGGGCGCGCTGCAGCGCATCGTCGAGCGCGTCCGCCGCTTCCCCAAGCGGGTGGTGTTCGCCGAAGGCGAGGACGAGCAGGTGATCCGGGCCGCCGCGAGCTTCGTCAACCAGGGCCTCGGCACCGCCATCCTGGTGGGCCGGGAGGACCGGATCAGGGACTCGGCCGGGGCGGCCGGCATCGACATCGCCGACCGGCACATCGAGCTCCACAACGCCCGCCTGTCGCGCCGCAACGCCGTTTACGCGCAGTTTCTGTACCAGCGCCTGCAGCGCCAGGGTTTCCTGATGCGGGACTGCCAGCGGCTGATCAACCAGGACCGCAACCATTTCGGCGCCGCCATGATCGCCAACGGCGACGCCGACGCCATGGTGACGGGCGTCACGCGCAACTTCTCGGTGGCGCTGCAGGAGGTCCGGCGCGTGGTGGACGCGCGGCCCGGCCACCGCGTCATGGGCGTGTCGCTGCTGCTGGTGCGCGGCCGCACCGTGCTGGTGGCCGACACCGCCATCACCGAGATGCCCGACGCCGCCGACCTGGCCGCCATCGCGGTCGAGGCCGCCGCGGTGGCGCGGCGGCTCGGCTACGAGCCGCGCGTGGCCCTGCTCGCCTTCTCGACCTTCGGGCACCCCCCCGGCGAGCGCTCGGGGCGCGTGCAGGACGCTGTGCGCCTGCTCGACGCCCGCCACGTCGACTTCGAATACGACGGCGAGATGGCGGCCGACGTGGCGCTCAACCGCGACCGGATGGCCGCCTACCCGTTCTGCCGCCTGTCCGACACCGCCAACGTGCTTGTGATGCCGGCCTTCCATTCGGCCTCGATCTCGACACATATGCTGCAGGAATTGGGCGGCGCCACGCTGATCGGTCCGTTGATCGTGGGGCTCGACCGCGCGGTCCAGATCGTGCCGCTCGGCGCCCGGGACGCCGACATTGTCAACATGGCGGCGCTCGCGGCCTTCAACATCGGGGGCTGAGGCGGCGGGGTTGCCTCACCGGTCGCGGGACGCGCCATGATCACGTTCTTCTACAATCTCGGCCCCAACCCGATGAAGGTGGCGCTGCTGCTGGAGGAGGCCGAACTCCCCTACGAGGCCGTGCCGGTGGACACCCGCCGCGGCGAGCAGTTCGCCCCCGCGTTCACGGCCCTCAACCCCAACGCCAAGTGCCCGGTGATCGTGGACGACGGCGTGACCGTGTTCGACAGCAACGCCATCCTGGTCTACCTGGCCGAGAAGACCGGCCGCTTTCTGCCGCCGGATGGCGCCGCGGCACGGGCCGAGTTCCTGTCCTGGCTGATGTTCGTGGCGACCGGCGTCGGGCCCTATTCGGGCCAGGCGGTGCATTTCCGCCATTTCGCCCCCAAGTCGCAGGACTACGCCGCTGAGCGCTACGCCCACGAGGCGCGCCGGCACTGGGGCATCGTGGACCGGCATCTGGCCGACCGGACCTGGATGCTGGGAGCCGACTACACGATCCTCGACATGGCCGTGTGGGGCTGGGCCCGCATGGTGCCCTACGTGATCGGCGAGGGGATCTGGACCGACCTGCCCGCCGTCAAGCGGCTGCTGGACGCGGTCAACGCGCGCCCCGCGGCCGCGCGGGTCGAGGCGTTGCGGCAGCGCCACGGCTTCAAGGCCGAGATGGACGCGGACGCGCGCCGCTTCCTGTTCCCGCAGATCAAGCACGAGGGGTGAGCGGCGCGCCGCTCCCGTTCGGCAGGATCCTGCATTCGGACTGGAGCACGCGGCCCGAGGGCCGCTGGACCGTCGCAGCCACGCGGCGTCCCGACGGGGCCTGGCGGGTTTCGGCGCCCGCCCCGACGCTCCCCGGCGACGCCTTCGTGGCGGACCTGTTCGACGGGCCCGGCCCGACCCTGGCGGGCTTCGACCTCCCTATCGGCCTGCCCGAGCCTTACGGCGTCCGCACGGGGCTGCCCGGCTTCGCGGCGGCGCTGCCGGTGCTCGGCACCGGCCGCTGGGCGCGGTTCTACGAGATGGCCGGCGAGCCCGGCGAGGTCGCCCCCGAGCGGCCGTTCTACCCGCGGCGGCCCGGCGGCACCACGCTGGCGCACCTGCTCGGCGGGCACGGGGTCGCGTCCGTCGACGCCCTGATGCGGGAATGCGAGCGGGGCGGGCGGGGCCGCCGCGCCGCGGGCTGCCTGTTCTGGACGCTCGGGCCCAACCAGGTCGGTCGGGCCGCGATCCACGGCTGGCAGGCCGTGATCGCGCCGGCGCGCCGCCGCGGCGCGGCGCTGTGGCCGTTCGACGGGCCGCTCGCCGAGCTGGCGGCCCGGAATCGCCCCGTGCTGGCCGAAACCTACCCGACCGACGCGCTCGGCCAGATCGGCCTGCGCTTCGGGCCGCGCTCGCGGCGCGATCAGGGCAACCGCGCGGCCCTG
>CAXTEP010000181.1:3300-5907 GCA_964243125.1 uncultured Lichenihabitans sp.
GGGCTGCACGGTGACGATCCACGCCAACATGGTGCGCCGTCCGGGATGATGGCTGCATGAAGGTTGCGTTCCGCCGAGCGTCACTTCTTGCCGACCGCACGCGAGATGGATTGATGGATTCGAAGCAAGGTGGCGGGGCGCGACGACATGCCAGGGCGCCGAACGAAGGTGCGCGGGGCTAGTCTTATCCTCTTGTTCGGGCCCTCCGAAGATCCCAACTCATCAAAATGCCCCGGGGCTGGGTCGCCCGCATCGACCGGAAGGTGTCATGCTCTGCTTCCTCCCGACCCTGCCGGGTCCCCCTCGCGACTACGAATCGCCGCGACCGGCCCCGCGGCCGCCCGGGCTCACGGCCGCGATCGTGGTGGCGCTCGTGGCGCTGTGCGCCCTGCTGGCCCCCTTCGGTTCGGCTTACCGGCCGCACACCACCGCCCGGGCCGCGACCGCGCCGGTCCCGGCAGGGTCTCCGCCCCTCGCGGTTCCGATACCTGTCCCTGACACTCCGCGGGCGCCTTAGCCCGCGAGGGTCATGGCCGCTCCCGCAAACGGTCCGGATCCGCCGCGGACAGGAGGGGCCCGCCTGACTTCCGAGTTTCCGCCGGGATGCTTGCGTCGGGGCGCGAGCCGGGGTCAAACCGCGGGCTCGCCATGCCGGCGCAGCGAGGACGATCCATGGCCGAGCCGATGATCCCCGTGTTCGATGGTCACAACGACACGCTGTTGCGCCTGGCCCGGCCCGGGCCGCACACGGCCGCCGCCCTGTTCGCGGGTCGCGCCGGCACCGGTGGCCACGTGGACCTGCCCCGCGCCCGGGCCGGCGGCTTCGCGGGCGGCCTGTTTGCGGTTTTCCCGCCGCCCCTCGCCATGCCCAACATGACGGGTTCCATGCAGGGCGCGTCCTACGACATGCCCCTGCCCGAACTCCTGGCGTTTGAAGTCGCCCAGGCGTCCACGCACGGCATGGTCGCGACCCTGATCCGGCTGACGCGCGCGTTTCCGGACGACCTGGCCATCTGCGGCTCGGTGGCGGCCATCCGGGCCGCCATGGCGGACGGCCGGATCGCGGCCGTGCTGCACGTCGAGGGCGCCGAGACGATCGACCCGGACTTCGCGGCGCTCGACGTGCTGCAGGCCGCCGGCCTGCGGTCGCTCGGCCTCGTGTGGAGCCGGCCCAACATCTTCGCGCACGGCGTGCCGTTCCGCTTTCCCGGCGGTCCCGACACGGGCGAAGGCCTGACCGAGGCCGGCCGGAGCCTCGTGCGGGCCTGCAACGCCCGGCGCATCATGATCGACCTGTCCCACCTCAACGAACGGGGTTTTTGGGACGTGGCGGCCCTGACCGCGGCGCCGCTGGTCGCCACCCATTCCAACGTGCACGCCCTGTGCCCCTCCACCCGCAACCTGACCGACCGGCAGCTCGACGCCATCCGCGAAAGCCGCGGCATGGTGGGCCTGAACTTCGCGACCTGCTTCCTGCGACCCGACGGCGCCATGCGGGCCGACACCGACCTCGATACGATGGTGCGCCACCTCGACGCGCTGATCGAGCGGCTGGGCGAGGACGGCGTGGGGTTTGGGTCGGACTTCGACGGTGCCGTAGTGCCGGCCGCCATCGGCAGCGTCGCGGGCCTGCCGCACCTGATCGACCGGCTCCGGCAGGCGGGCTACGGCGACGCCCTGCTGCGCAGGATCGCGTTCGAGAACTGGCTGTCGGTGCTCGACCGGACCTGGTCGTGACCGGCGGCCCGCTTCCGTCCCGGCTCGCGGTCGGCTAAACAATCGGCCGCGAGGAAGGTTTCTGCCGACCGTCCGCCCGGCCCGCAGCACGGGGCGCGGCGGCCCTCCGGATCGAACCACGGATGCCGCAACCATGGCCGACCTTGACGCCCGCCTTCCGGCCGATGCCGCGGCCCCGCGCCCCATCAACCCGCTCCTGAAGCTCGCGCTCGAGTTCGGGCCGCTGGCGCTGTTCTTCGTCGCCTCGGCCCGCACCAACCTGTTCGTGGCGACCGCGGTGCTGATGGCGGGCGTGGTGGCGGCGCTGGCCGTGTCGTTCGCCCTGACCCGCCGAGTCGCCACCATGCCGCTGGTCACGGCCGTGGCGGTTCTCGTGTTCGGGGCGCTGACCTTCTATTTCGACAATCCGATGTTCATCAAGCTCAAGCCCACGATCGTCAACAGCCTGTTCGGGGCGGCGCTGCTGGGCGGGCTCGCGTTTGGCAAGCCGCTGCTGCCCGTCCTGCTTGACACGGCCTTCCACCTCGACCGGGAGGGCTGGCACAAGCTGACGCTGCGCTGGGGCCTGTTCTTCTTCGTGCTGGCCGGCCTCAACGAGGTGGTCTGGCGCACCCAGTCGGACACGGTCTGGGCGGGGTTCAAGGTGTTCGGCACCATGCCGATCACCATCCTGTTCGCCTTGTCCCAGGTGCCGTTGATCATGCGGCACGAGGTGAAGCCGGACACGGGGCCCACCACGACCGAGGATTTCTGAGCGCCCTGCCCCGCCGGGGTGGAGGTGCCTCAAGGCGTCTTGCGGACGTCCGTGCTGTTGGTGACGATGCTCCCGCCGGCCTGGCCCGAAACGCTCGATCCGGTGCCCGCGCCCGT
>CAXTEP010000182.1:0-4144 GCA_964243125.1 uncultured Lichenihabitans sp.
GTGGTGCCGCAAGAGGGATTCGAACCCCCGACCCCCTCATTACGAATGAGGTGCTCTACCAGCTGAGCTATTGCGGCTTGCGCGTCCCGGACGCGTCGTCTGCTAATCATAGAGCCGCCCGGTTGGCAAGTCCGTGACCGAGTTCACGACACTTGGGGCGCGGCGGGCCTGCCGCTGATCGTTGCGAGGGAGACAACCGAGGTTCTGTCGCCCGGAACCTGGTGAGGCGCGTGATGATCGAGGCGGTGGGCGAAGGCGTCGGCGTGGCTTTGGAGCTCGTCAAGGCGTACCTCCAGGTCGAAGCAGCCGTAGAACGCGTCGCGCCATAATCCTGCGCGTGTGCGGCGGCGCAGTTCAGCCGGGTTCGTCGGGGCAGCAGAACGGGGAGGATCGCCGAGATGCCTGGGTTGCGTCGCGGGACGGGCGTTTGGCCGGAGAATGGGTCGCATGGGTCGCCGCCGGCGGGATCCTAGCTGAGTGGGATGGATCGAAGCTTCCCCATGACACGCGAGGCCGGCCTCGGTCGGCTCGCGGCCTTTCTCGCCGAAGCGGGCGCCGACTACGCCGGCGCGCGCAACACCGACCGCGGGCCTCGAACCGCGGCCACCACCTCGGCGCTCTCGCCCTACCTGCGTCGCCGGATGGTGACCGAAGCCGAGGTCGTCGCGGCGGCCCGCGCCGTCTACGGCGAGCAGCGGGCGGACAAGTTCGTGAGCGAGGTGTTCTGGCGGACCTACTTCAAGGGCTACCTCGAAACGCACCCCGGCGCCTGGACGAGCTACCTGTCGGGCGTCGCGGAGCAACGGCGACGTCTCGACGCCGAGCCCGGCCTGCGCAGGATTTTCGAGGCCGCGGTCGGGGGCGCGACCGGCATCGACGGCTTCGACGCCTGGGCCGAGGAGATCGTCGAGGCGGGATGGCTCCACAACCACGCGCGGATGTGGTTCGCCTCCATCTGGATCTTCACCCTGCGCCTGCCCTGGGAACTCGGGGCCGACTTCTTCCTCCGCCATCTGATGGACGGGGACCCCGCGAGCAACACGCTGTCGTGGCGCTGGGTGGCGGGCCTGCACACGCGGGGCAAGCATTACGTCGCGCGCGCCGAGAACATCCGGCGCTATACGGACGGTCGCTTCGAGCCGGTCGGGCTGAACGAGCATCCCGAGCCGCTCGACGAGGCCGTGCCGCCGCGCGAGGTGGCCCTGGCGCCCGCCGACGCGGCGCCCGACCGCGAGGTCGCGCTGCTCCTTCATCTCGACGACCTGCATCCCGAGAGCCTGCCGCTCGGCGCCGCGCGGGTGGTCCGCGTCGGCGGGCTGACGGCCCACGCACCGGATGCCGCCGACCGCGTCCGCGCCGCCGACCGGGCCGCGATGGCCGACGCGCTCGCGCGGGCCGGCGCGCATTTCGATTGCCCGGCCGTGCCGATCAGCCGCGACTGGGCCGGCGACCTGCCCGTGGTGAGCGCCTGGGCACCGGTGGGACCCTCGGCCGAAGCGTTGCCGCCCGCCTGCCTTCGGCTTCGACGCCCGTGGGACGAGACCGCGTGGCCCTTGTCGACCCGCGGCTTCCATAAGCTGAAGGCTGCCATACACCGTCTGGTGACGGACTGACGGGCGGGCACGACCCCAATCGGTCCCAACCACCTCGCCCGCACGCTCGTGCGGCCATTTGCCGTCGGCGTCACGGGCCGGGAACGGGAGATGGCTCCCGCGGGCTCCGGAACTTCCTGCGCCCGCACAGGTTATCCAGGCTCATAGCCCTTTCGGGAGGACCTGCCTTCGCCGCGCTGACGGCGATCGCATGGAAGCAGTCCAGCTCCTTCTTCGGAGTGAACGTGGTGTTGTGAACCCTGAGGCGTCCGGCCGGCGACGTAACGGGTTCCCACGTTCCTGCCGGTCGTCCAATGGGCTGCAATCATGACGAACCTCGACCCGATCGAAACCCATAGTCGCGCGATCACGGCCTTCTTCGAGTCCGAAGCCGCCGCGAAAAGCGCCGTCGCGCAATTGGAGCGCGAAGGCATCCCGAGCCGCCATATCACGATGGTGGCGGGCAACCGCGACACCGGCGTTGCGGCGGAAACCGCCGGCACGGATACCGGCTTCATGGCCTCGCTGAAGAGGATGTTCCTGCCCGACGAGGACCAGCACACCTACGCCGAGGGGTTGCGCCGCGGCGGCTACCTGCTGTCGGTCAACACCGACGAGGCGAATTACAACAAGGTGCTCGACATCCTCGACGTCGACGGCTCGGTCGACATGGAGGAGCGCGAGACGGCTTGGAAGCAGGAGGGCTGGAAGGGCTATGACGCGCCCGCGGCATCGCTCGCGGCCGGCACCGTGGCGGCCCCCGACACGGCCACGGTTCGCCGGACCACGGTGACGGCCGAGGCGCCTTCGCGTCCGATCGCCGCGGCGCCCGCGATGTCGAACGCCAGTCAGGACGATACCGTGTCGCTTTACGAGGAAAGGCTGAAGGTCGGCAAGCGCGACGTCAGCCACGGCCGGGTCCGCCTGCGCAGCTACGTCGTCGAAACGCCCGTCAGCGAGCAGGTCAGCCTGCATTCCGAGACCGTGCACGTCGACCGCCGAACCGTCGACCGGCCGGTCAGCGCTACCGATGCCATGTTCCTCGATCGCGTGATCGAGGTCGACGACCATGCGGAAGAAGCTGTCGTGGCCAAGGATGTCCGCTTGAAGGAGGAGATCTCCCTGCGCAAGGACGTGGAGGACCGCGTGCAGACCGTCACCGACACGGTCCGGCGTACCGAGGTGGAAATCGACGACGGTCGGAACCGGGGGAACGGGGGCGCCCGCAAGTTCGTGGCGGCCTCCGATGCGGCCATGATCGTCGAGCGCATGGACGTGATCGCGTCGGACGGCACCAAGATCGGCATCGTCGACCACATGGAAGGGCCGGACAGGATCAAGCTCACCAAGCAGGGCTCGTCCGACGGCCAGCACCACTACGTACCGCTGTCCTGGATCGACCACGTGGACACCCACGTCCACCTGAACAAGACCAGCACGGCCGCCAAGGCCGGCTGGTAAACCGCTCCGCGCACCAACCCATCCCAACCAGCACGGCGGTCCGGCGGAGAAGCGTGCTTTTCCGCCGCCCGGTGATGCTCACCCCACTCTTCTCGGAAAGACATCGATGTCGAGTTCAACCCTCAACCCACCCGGCCGCGTCACGACGACGACCGAACTGCTGCCCACCCACGACGGCGCGCACACGCATCTGCGCGTGTCCTGGCAGGCCATCATCGCCGGCGTGATCGTCGCGGTTTCCGTGCAGATCCTGCTCAGCCTGCTCGGAGCCGGCGTCGGCCTTGGCATGGTTCACACCACCGCCAGCGCGTCGCCCGACGCGGGCAGCTTCGGCATCGGCGCCGGCCTGTGGTGGCTGATCAGCAACCTGCTCGCATTGGCGGCCGGCGGCTACGTTTCGGCGTGGATGGCCGGCATCTCGCTGCGCTTCGACGGCATGCTGCACGGCTTCGTGACCTGGGGCATCACCATGCTCCTGACCGTCTACCTGCTGTCGAGCGCGGTCGGCGGTCTCATCGGCGGTGCCGCGTCGGTGACCGGATCGACACTGTCGGCCGCGGGGGACTCGGTGAAGTCCGTCGCCCCGCAGGTCGCCCAGGCTGCCGGACTTTCCCCTGATGCGGTTCAGCAGCAGGTGCAGTCCTACCTGCAGCCGATCAATCCCGATCCGGCCGCGATGAGCCCGCAGGACGCCCAGAAGGCCGTCACGTCCGAACTGACGACCTACGCCCAGGGCGGCGCCGACGCGCCGGCCGCCAAGGCCCGCATCATCGCGATTATGGCGGCGCAGATGAAGATCAGCCCGGCCGAGGCCACCAGGAAGTTCGACGAGACCCAGGCCAGATTGGTCCAGGCCAAGGACCAGGCGGTGCAGAAGGCCAAGACGGCGGCCGATGCCAGCGCCAGCGCGGCTTCGACGGGATCGTTCCTGGCGTTCGGGACTTTGCTGCTCGGCGCCCTCGCGGCCACCTTCAGCGGCGCGGCCGCTGCCCAGCGTCGCGTCCTGCTGACCGACACGACAGCCCGGCGCACGTAACCGGAGCAAGGCGGGCCAGCGATCATCCGCTGGCCCGCGACCCAGGAACGCCGGG
>CAXTEP010000182.1:4244-5899 GCA_964243125.1 uncultured Lichenihabitans sp.
GACAGTCCTGTCGAGCGCGGGAGACGGCCTTGAACAAGAGCGTGGTCCTCGTGGTCGAGGACGAGCCGGTCATCCGCATGATCGCCGTCGACATGCTGGAGGATGCCGGGTGGTCGGTCGTTGAATTCGCCACCGCGGATGAAGCCTTGGCGTTCTGCGCGCGTCCCGAGAACGACATCGCGGCCGTGTTCACGGACATCAACATGCCCGGCGATCTGGACGGCCTCGATCTGGCGGCCGTGGTCACGGCGTCGCGCCCGGGCGCCGTCGTCGTGGTGACCTTGGGACGCTACCAGGAGCCGCCGGCCGATCTGGCGGGCAGCGTGCGTTTCCTGCCCAAGCCCTGGAACGCCCAAGGCCTGCTCGCCGCGATCGAGAAGGCGCGGCGGCCGTGACTCGGGCCTGAGCGGGCGCCGGCGTTCAGATTGGGGCCCTTGATCGGCCAGGTAAGCCGGATTCCTAAGGCGGCAAAAGCGCATGCCAGATCGGACAGGCGCTCTTGCCACTGGACCGTTCCCGCCGTTCGGGCTTCAGCTGCACCCCGTAGTGGCACCGCACGTGTCGCACTTCAGGCATGTGCCGTTGCGCACCAGCGTGAAGTTCTGGCATTCGGGGCAGGCTTCGCCGACGTAGCCCTTCATGCGGGCTTCGGCCTTCTTGTCCGCCACCGTGGCGCGCGGCGCGGGCTCGCTCCAGGCAAGGCCGCCCAGCGCTTGCGCGGTCTCGCTCAGCGCCAGCGTTTCGCGCTTGAGCGCCGTGGTGCCCTCGGTCGCGAAGGCAGGTGCGGCCGACAGTCCCGACAGGCGACGCTCGTCGCCCTCGCCCGAGCCTGACGAGCCGCCGCCGCGCACCACCATGAACCGGTCGCCCTTGGAGCGGACCAGGCCCTTGGAGATCACGCCCGCGTCCGCGGCCGCGACCCGACCCTCCGACCGACCCTCGCTCTCGCCCTTGCCCATGGCGTCGAAGGTGAGGTCGTGCGGCGTCACGTGGGCGAGATCGGTCCGGTCCAGGTAGGAGACCGCGAGTTCGCGGAACACGTAGTCGAGGATCGAGGTCGCGTTCTTGATCGCGTCGTTGCCCTGCACGGGCCCCGACGGCTCGAAGCGCGTGAACGTGAAGGCCTCCACGTATTCGTCGAGCGGCACGCCGTACTGCAGGCCGAGCGAGATCGCGATCGCGAAATTGTTCATCATCGAGCGGAAGGCCGCGCCCTCCTTGTGCATGTCGAGGAAGATCTCGCCCAGGCGGCCGTCCTTGTACTCGCCCGTCTTGAGGTAGATCTTGTGGCCGCCGACGATCGCCTTCTGGGTGTAGCCCGTGCGGCGGTTGGGCAGCTTCTCGCGCTCGCGGCGGCGCTCGATCCGCTCCACCACGCGCTCGACGATGCGTTCCGCCACGTCGGCCACGCGCGCCGGCACGGTCGCGGCCATCAGGGTCTCGACCGAATCCTCATCGTCCTCGTCGGCCTCGATCAGCTGCGCGTTCAAGGGCTGCGAGAGCTTCGAGCCGTCGCGGTAGAGTGCGTTGGCCTTCAGGCCCAGCCGCCAGGACAGCATGTAGGCCTCCTTGCAATCCTCCACGGTCGCGTCGTTGGGCATGTTGATGGTCTTGGAGATCGCCCCCGTGATGAAGGGCTGCGCCGCCGCCATCAT
>CAXTEP010000183.1:0-5893 GCA_964243125.1 uncultured Lichenihabitans sp.
ACGGCCCGTCCATCCCGCGCCTGCTCAACCTCAAGGACAAGCCGACCCTGGTCGAGGGGCGACTGATGCGCCCGCTCGACGGCTACGGCATGAAGGTCATGTCGATCGGCTTCCTGGTCGAGGAGGACACGCCGATGATCTGGCGCGGCCCCATGGTGATGTCGGCCATCACGCAGATGTTGCGCGAGGTGCAGTGGGGCGAGGTCGACGTCATGGTGGTCGACATGCCGCCCGGAACCGGCGACGCGCAGCTGACCCTGGCCCAATCGGTGCCGCTCGCGGGCGCCGTCATCGTGTCGACCCCGCAGGACCTGGCCCTGATCGACGCGCGGCGCGGCGTCGCCA
Organism: uncultured Lichenihabitans sp.; assembly: GCA_964243125.1. Classification (GTDB taxonomy): domain Bacteria; phylum Pseudomonadota; class Alphaproteobacteria; order Rhizobiales; family Beijerinckiaceae; genus Lichenihabitans. The sequence continues at coordinate 346 of CAXTEP010000183.1, forward strand.
TGTTCAAGCGCGTCGAGGTGCCGATCCTGGGCGTGGTCGAGAACATGAGCACCTTCGTATGCCCCAACTGCGGCCACCACACCGACATCTTCGCGCACGGCGGCGCCCGCCGCGAGGCCGAACGTCTCGGCGTCCCGTATCTCGGCGAAGTGCCGCTCGCCATGGACATCCGCGTGACCTCCGACGACGGCAAGCCCGTGATGGTGTCGCAACCCGACGGCCCGCATGCGGCCGCCTACCTGGCCATGGGACGCAAGGTGCTGGACGCGCTGGACGGAAGCCGGGCGCGCCCGGCGCCCCGGATCGTGATGGAGTGACGCCCGGGTTGGGTCCGGCAGTCCCGGCGGATCGGAGGCGGCGATGGGCGTGAGGTCGGGACGGCGCCGGTTTTTGGCAGCGGCCGCCCTGGGTGCGGCGGGGGGCCTGACGGGGCCGAGCGTGGGGGCTCGCTCCGCCGAGGCCGGGCCCGACGTCGTTTGGCGCCTCGCGTCCAGCTTTCCCAAGAGCCTCGACCTGATGTACGGCGGCGCCGAGTCCTTCGCCCGCACCGTGTCGGAGCTCACGGGCGGCCGGTTCCGCATCGACGTGTTCCCGGCCGGGGAAATCGTGCCCGGCCTGCAGGTGCTGGATGCCGTCCAGGCCGGGACCGTCGAGGCCTGCCAGACATCCATGGACTACTTCTATGGCAAGGACCCCGTCTTCGCGCTCGCGACCGCCGTCCCGTTCGGCATGAATGCGCGCCAGCAGATGGCCTTCGCGACGGAGGGGGGCGGCAACGACCTGTTCAACGCCTTCCTGGCCGACCACAAGCTCGTCGCCTTCCCGGCCGGCAACACCGGCACGCAGATGGGCGGGTTCTTCCGCAAGCAGGTGAAGAGCACGGCCGACCTCCAGGGTCTCAAGATCCGCATCGGCGGCCTCGCCGGCATGGTGCTGCAGCAGCTCGGCGCGCAGCCGCAGCAGACCCCGCGCGCCGACCTTTACGCGGCGCTGGAACAGGGCACCATCGACGCCGCGACCTGGGTCGGCCCCTACGACGACGAGAAGCTCGGCGGCGGCGACGGCAAGGCCGCGCTCGAAAAAGTGGCGCCGAACTACTACTACCCGGGCTGGTGGCGGGGCGGGTCGGTGATCCACGTGGCGTTCGACAAGGGCAAGTTCGACGCGCTGGCGCCCGCCTACCGCGCGGCCCTGACGATCGCGGCCACGGCGGCCAACAGCGAGATGCTGGCCCGCTACGACGCCCGCAATCCCGCGGCGCTCAAGCGTCTAGTGGTGGCGGGTGCGGAACTGCGCGCATTCCCCCAGGACGTGCTGGAAGCCGCCTTCAAGGCGTCCGACGAGGTTTGTCGCGATCTGGCGCGCAACAACCCTGCGTTCCGCACCATGCTCGACGCCCTGCTGGCGTTCCGGTCCGAGGAGTACCTGTGGTGGCAGGTCGCGGAATACACCTTCGACAACTTCATGATCCGCCAGCGCGCCAAAGGGTAGCAGCAGGAACGCCGCGGTCCGCGGTGGCGTTGTGGAGGCAAGCATCCCCTCCGGACCAGTGACTGTCCCCTTCATGCACAACGCGCTTCTGTCGAGTCTCCTCCTGTCCGTCGCCCTGGCGGGCCTCACCCCGTGCCGCGCGGTTCCGCTGCAGGATCAGGCCGCGGCCGCGGTCGACAAGCTCACCGGCAGCAAGGGCGACGCCACGATCGAGAGCGTGGCCAGCTTCGACCACCAGGTCACGGGCGTCGCGGTCACCGAGACGAGCCGCATCTTCGTCAACTTCCCGCGCTGGTCCGAGGACGTGGCCGTGTCGCTGGCCGAGCTGACGCCCGACGGCAAGCTGCATCCCTACCCGGACGAGGAATGGAACCGCTACCGCAACGCGAGCCCGCTCGCGGCCGACAGCCATTTCGTCTGCGTCCAGGCCGAGACGGCCGACGGCCACGGTTTTCTCTGGGTCATCGATCCGGCCGCGCCCAACACCGAGTTCGTCGTGCCCGGCGGTCCCAAGCTCGTGAAGATCGATCTGGCCACCAACAAGGTCGCTCGCGTCTACGCTTTCGACAAGAGCGTCGCGCCCCAGGGCAGCTACCTCAACGACGTACGTTTCTCGCCCGACCGCAAGACCGCCTACATCACCGACTCGGGCGCATCGGGCGCCATCGTGGTAGTGGATCTCGAGTCGGGCGTGGGCCGGAGGGTGCTCGACGGCGACGCGTCGACCCAGGTCGACAAAGCCGTGAAAGTGACGGTGAACGGCAAGGAACTGCACCAGCCGGACGGCCGCGGCGTGCAGTTTGCGGCCGACAGCATCAGCATCGATCCGAAGGGAGAGGCGCTCTACTGGCAGCCGCTCACCGGCAAGACGCTTTATCGCGCCCCCACGGCCGCCCTCAAGGATCCGAGCCTGTCGCCCGACCAGATGGCCGGCAAGGTCGAGAAAGTATCGGACAGCGAGCCCAACGACGGTCTGTGGACCGACGCGGCCGGACATCTTTTCTTCACCGCGGTCCAGCGGGACGCGATCGACACGCAGGACGCGAGCGGCAAGCGCGGCACGCTGGTGGCCGACCCGCGCCTGCGCTGGCCCGACACGTTCGCGCAGGGACCTGACGGCACGCTCTACGTGACGAATTCCGACATCACCGATTCGCCCCGCTTCCACGGCGGAACCTGGGGCACGCGGTCCTTCAATCTGTGGAGGATCATCCCCGGCAAAGCGGGGCTGGTCGACAGGAACCCGGCGTTCGGTCGTTGACCGCGCGACGATCCCGACTGTCCGCCCGTCAAGTTATCGTCGGGTATCGAGTGCCTGAGCCTGATGGCGTTGCTGGGCTGGTCGGTCGAGGGTCGGACGATCGCATGGCTGCCACGAACCCGCCCCCCGGTGACCAAACACCCCAGTCGGCCTGACCTCCCTGGGGAGCGCGGCCAGATGGCGATCCGGAACAGGCAGGTTCTCGGGGGAGTTTGTAACCGGCGATGAGGCAGCCGATCGCCTGCTCGATGCGTCGATCGCGGCCGGGCACGATAGGGAAGGCCGTCATGCCGGATCGAGATCCCAGGTCGTCCAGGCACCGGCGCCTCAACGACATCGAGGCCCGCATCCTGTCGCGTGCCGCCGAGGGCGACACCCTGGTCCAGTCGCTCGTGGGCGACCGCCTGTGGTCGCTGTTGCAGGACCCGTTCACGGTCTTCGACGAGGTGACGCCCCGGCGCTTGTGCAAGGCGGGCCTGATCACGCTCGTCCAGCCCGGCAGCCGGAGCGATGACCGGGCTGACTGGTACGCAGTCACCGAGGCCGGCCGCGCGGCGTTGAAGGCGTATCGCGGACCGCGCCAGTAAGCGCACGGGCGAGCCCCAACCGAGCGGGACACGGTCTTCGGAGCAGGCAAGACGAAGACCGTTCCTGTCGCTGCGGATCAAGCCGATGTCGGCAGCGTCACAGCGGAAGCACAACCGTTGCAACAGCATCCGGGCCGATGTTGTTTTTCGAGCCCACGATCGTTGCTGATTTTACGCACTGCCTTGATTGCAGTTTAGGCGATTTGCTTGTGGATCGTCAGTTCCTCCGTGTACCGTCTGGGGATGATCCCTGCGGTCCGGCGCCGCAACGAACCGGTCCTCGTCCTAGGTCCTGCCTCGCATGGCTGGCGGGCGGGCCGAGACGGGTCGCATGAGAGCAGATCCTGCGGGCAGCGACGTGGCGGCACCGGTGCCGGACGGCGAGCCGCTGCTGCGCCTGGACGCGGTACGGAAACGCTACGGCGCGCACGAGGTGCTGGCCGGCGTCGACCTCAGGATGCAGGCTGGCGAAGTGCTGGCCGTGATCGGGCCGAGCGGGTCGGGCAAGAGCACGCTGCTGCGCTGCATCAACCAGCTGGAGCCGCCGACGGCCGGCCGCGTGACGCTGGCGGGCGTCACGATCGAGGCGGGCCAACAGCCCTCGCGGCAGGAGCTGATCCGCCTGCGCCGGGCCGTCGGCATGGTGTTCCAGTCCTTCAACCTGTTCCCGCATTTGACCGTGCTGCGCAACATCTGCCTGGCGCAGGAGCGCGCGATGGGCCGCAGCCGCGAGGAGGCCGAGGACATCGCCATGCAGCTCCTGAAGCGCGTGGGCCTCGCCGACAAGGCCCACCAATACCCGGCCCGCTGCTCGGGCGGCCAGCAGCAGCGGATCGCCATCGCCCGGGCCCTCGCGCTCGGCCCGCAACTGATGCTGTTCGACGAACCGACCTCGGCGCTTGACCCTGAACTCGGGCTGGAAGTGCTGGCCGTCATGCGCGAGCTCGCCGAAGGCGGCATGACCATGGTGGTGGTGACGCACGAGATGCACTTCGCCGAGAGCGTTTCGAACCGCGTCCTGATCATGGCCGACGGCCGGATCGTCGAGGAAGGGCCGAGCGCCAGCGTCATGCGCGACCCGCAGAGCGAGCGTGCCCGACGCTTCCTCAACGCGGTCAAGAACCGATGATCCTCGACGACCTCCGCGCCATCCTGGGCGGCATCCCGTTCACGATCGGGCTGACGCTCGCGGCCTTCGTGATCGGCGCGCTGCTCGGTGTGCCGCTCTGCGCCATGCGGGTGGCGCGGTCGAGCGTTCTGCGGTTCCTCGCTTCGACGGTCATCCTTGTGTTCCGGTCGATCCCGCCGATCGTCTGGCTGTTCTTCATCTTCTTCGGGATCGGCATCGGCTACCTTCAGCTCGATCCGTTCACGGCCGCGGCGGTCGGGCTCGGGCTCATCACAACCGCCAACATGGCCGAGATCTATCGCGGCGCGCTGGCCGCTATCCATCCGGGCCAGTGGGAAGCCGCGACGGTGCTGAACCTGTCGTCGCGCCAGTGCCTGGCCGACGTGGTCGGCCCCCAGCTGCTGCGCATCGCGCTGCCGTCCGCCACCACCTACGTGATCGGACTGATCAAGGACACGGCCGTGGCGTCCGCCATCGGGGTGCACGAGATCGCCTTCCAGGCCTACCACGTGTCGCAGGAAACATTCCGGGGCCTCGACGTCTATGCGGCCGCGGGCCTGTTCTACATCGTCATCAGCCTGCCGATCGCGGCCCTGGCGCGCTGGACCGACCTCCGCCTCCGCGCCCGGGTGGCGCGATGAGCGACGTGCTGGCGTTCTGGGGCGAATGGTTCCCGACCCTGTTCGACGGCTTCGTGCTGAGCCTGCAGGTCACGGCGGTCTGCCTCGCGCTCGGCATCCCGCTCGGCCTGGTGCTGGCGCTGGGCGTCCAGTCGAAGCGCGGCGCCACCCGGTGGGCCGCCCTCGCGGTGGTGGAGGTCGGGCGGGGCACGCCGGCCCTGATCCTGCTCCAGTTCGCCTATTTCGGCCTGCCCTCGGCCGGGCTGACGCTGTCGTCCTTTACGGCCGCGGCCCTGGCGCTGGCCTGGTGCACCGGCGCCTACACGAGCGAGATCATCCGCGCCGGGCTCGAAGCCGTGCCGTTCGGCCAGATCGAGGCCGCGACCGTGGTCGGGCTCAGCCACGGCGACGCGCTGCGCTACGTCATCCTGCCCCAGGGCCTGCGCGTGGCCCTGCCGGC
>CAXTEP010000184.1:0-4259 GCA_964243125.1 uncultured Lichenihabitans sp.
AGAACGCCACCGGCAACTTCGTCAAGATCGTGCAGCGCGTGCCGGTCAAGATCGTGATCGACTCGGGGCTCCGGGGCGACGAACCCCTGCCGCTCGGCGTCAGCGTCATCCCGACCGTGACCCTGCAATGAGCGACGCCGCGACGCAGAACTGGAAGCCGGCCTACAACCCCTGGCTGATCGCCGTCGTGGTCACGCTGGCGGCGTTCATGGAGATCCTTGACACCACCATCGTCAACGTGGCGCTGCCCTACATCGCGGGCTCGCTGGCGACCTCGAGCGACAACGCCACCTACGCCCTGACCGCCTACCTGGTGTCCAACGGCATCGTGCTGACCATCGCGGGATGGTTGTCGGACACGATCGGCCGCAAGCGGTACTTCCTGATCTGCATCGGCATGTTCACGGTCTGCTCGTTCCTGTGCGGCATCGCGCAGTCGCTCGGGCAGATCGTCGTGTTCCGGGCCCTGCAGGGCTTCTTCGGCGGCGGGCTGCAGCCCAACCAGCAGGCCATCATCCTCGACACGTTCCCGCCCGCCAAGCGCGGCTCCGCGTTCGCGATCACCGCGATCGCGACCATCGTGGCGCCGGTGCTCGGGCCGACGCTCGGCGGCTACATCGTCGAGCACTCCACCTGGCGCTGGATCTTCTTCGTCAACATCCCGATCGGCGCGCTCGCGGTGTTCCTCAACTTCGTGCTCGTCCAGGACCCGCCCTGGGAGAAGGAGAAGCAGAAGGGCAAGACCCGGGGGATCGACTACATCGGCTTGTCCCTGATCACGCTCGGGCTCGGCTGCATGCAGATCATGGTGGACCGCGGCGAGGACGACGACTGGTTCGGATCGGGCTTCATCCAGCTCATGGCGCTCGGCGCCTTCGTGGGCATCGTCGGCGCGATCCTGTGGCTGCTCACGGCCAAGAACCCGATCGTCAACCTCGATGTGTTCAAGGACAAGAACTTCGCCATGGGCTGCGTGATGATCGGGGCCATGGGCTTCCTGCTCTACGCCGGCGCCGTGCTGATTCCGCAGCTCGCGCAGCAGCAGCTGGGCTACACGGCGCTTCTCGCGGGGCTCGTCCTGTCCCCGGGGGGCGTCGTCGTCATCGTGCTGATCCCCATCGTGGGTCAGCTGCAGAAGGTCCTGGCGGCCCGCTACGTCGTCATGATCGGCTTCACCATCTTCGGCTTCTCGCTCCTGTATTCGTCGACCCTGGTGCCCGGCATCGACTTCAAGCATCTGGTGATCATCCGGTCCCTGCAAACGGCCCCGCTCGGCTTCCTGTTCGTGCCGATCTCCGGCATCGCGTACCTGACCCTGCCGCAGCGCTACCGCAGTGACGGCGCGGCGCTGTTCTCCATGTTCCGCAACGTCTTCGGCGCGGTCGGCATCTCGCTGTCCCAGGCCTGGGTGACCGAGCGAAGCCAGGCCGACCAGGCGCACCTGTCCGGCTTCATGACGCCGCTGAACCAGGGCTACAACACCTTCATCCAGTCGACCGAGCAGGGCCTGCTGATGCTCGGCCGCGCCGCCTCCTCGGTCGAGAGCGAGGCCATGGGGCGCGCCTTCACGACTTACCGGAACCAAGCCGCGATCCTGGGCTACAACAACGTGTTCCAGTACCTCGCGCTCCTGGCCTTCCTGGTGGTGCCGTTCTGCTTTCTCATCTCGAACAAGACGTCGGCCGGAGGCGAGGGCGCCCATTGACATGATGCACCCCACACGCGTCCTCGCGGCGGCCCTGGGCGGCTTGCCGGCCGTCACGCTGGCGCTCGCCGTGGCGGGCTGCACGGTCGGCCCGGACTTCATCGCGCCCATCCCCAGGCTGGCCGACAGCCGCACCTTCCTGGACACCGGAGTCCCGGTCCGCTCCCCGCTCCCCGTGCTCAAGGGAACCACGCCGGACCCGCCCGAAGCGGAATGGTGGCGCGTGTTCAATGACCCGATCCTGACGCGGCTCGAGGCCCGCGTGGCGGACCAGAACCTCGACGTCCGCACCGCGACGCTGCGGATCACCGAAAGCCGGGCTCAACTCGGCACGGCCGCGGCCGCGGCCCTGCCCACGGTGAACGGCGCCGACTCGGTCTACCGCGAGCAGTTCAGCCAGAACGGGCTGATCAGCCTGGCCAGGAACGCCCTCGGCGCCGGCGCCCCCGGTGCTGCCAGCGGCGGGGAGGACATCACGCAATCCTTCGGCAACCCGTTCACGAGCTATTCGGCCGGCTTCGACGCCTCGTGGGAGCTCGACCTTTGGGGCCGCATCCGCCGCTCCATCGAGGTCGCGGACGCGCAGGTCGACGCCTCGGAAGAGGCCCGCCGCGACACGCTGGTTTCCAACCTCGCCGAACTCGCGCGCGATTACGTCACCCTGCGCGGCATCCAGGAGATGATCCGCATCGACCGCGCCAACATCGTCATCAACCAGGAGCTCCTGACGCTCGCCCGCACGCGCGAGCAGCGGGGCCTGACGACGGGCCTCGACACCGCGACCGCGGCTTCCCAGGTCGAATCGATCCAGGCGCAGCTGCCGCAACTGCAGCAGCAGGAGATCCAGCAGATCAACGCCATCGGCCTCCTGCTCGCCGAGCCCCCGCTCGCGCTGTCGCAGGAGCTGCTTCCCCGGAAGGCCGTGCCGCCCGTGCCGCCCAGGGTGCCGGTGGGCGTGCCCTCGACCCTCATGGCGCGCCGGCCCGACATCCGTCAGGCGGAAGCCAACCTGCACGCCGCCGTGGCGCAGATCGGCGTCGCCGAGGCGCAGTTCTTCCCGACCGTGACGATCACGGGCAGTCCGCAGTTCAACGCCCTCGACCCCGGCAACGTGTTCAAGGCGAACTCGCTGCAGTACATGAACGTGGGGCCGAGCATCACGGTGCCGATCTTCGAGGGCGGCCGCCTCAAGTCCAACCTGGTGCTGCAGGAAGCGCGGCAGCAGGAATCGGCGATCGCTTACCACAAGACGGTGCTGCAGGCGTGGCACGACGTCGTCAACGCCCTCGCGGCGCTCAAGGGCGACGAGGGCAGGCGGGCGCGGCTCGCGCGGCAGGTGGCCGACGCACGGCGGGCCCTGTCGCTCGCCCGCTCGCGCTACACGCAGGGCGTCGATACCTTCACCACGGTCCTGCAGGACTCCCAGATCGTGCTGCAGGCCGACCTCAATCTAGCGCAGGCCACGGCCTCGATGTCGACCGACCTCGTGGCGCTTTACAAGGCCCTGGGCGGCGGCTGGGAAACCACCTTCCCGGACCACCCGGTCACGCCCCTTCCGCTGGCCGACGTGACCATCCCGCCGGGCGACCTGATCCCGAAGCTCGGTCTGCAGTGACGGGCGAGGACCGCGGGCGCGCAAGGGAGCCGACGGACGGCGGCTCGCGCAGCACCGCGCAGGTCACTCCTTGGCGACTTCGATGCCGAGCAGGTTGCCGACGGGCACGATGTCGCTGCCCCCGAGGCAAGCCCCGTCGCGGGCCCGGGCGGCCGTGAACGGATCGAAGTCGCTGTTCGGGTTGACTGCGTCCTGGAACACGGGCTCGAACGCGGTGCCGTGGGGCAGCTGGATATAGGCATTGGCCTCGAACATGTCCTTGTCCCGGTCACAGGGCGTGTCGAGCGCCGCGAAGAACACGTTCTCGAAATGCAGCGAGATGCCCTGCGGACCGAGGACCCTGCCGAGGGCGGCGTTCACCCCCCGGCCTTCCCGGATGCTGGCAGCGTCAGCCAGGGCAGGGACTGGTATGTCCGATCTGAATCGGCGGGACTTGCCGAAGTCGTGGCAAGCTGCATTGCAGCATAATGTTCACGCGTTTCCGCCCGGCCCGGATGGTGCCGCGCCGGCGCGACGGTTTTCGCGCCGGCCATAACGGCTCCGACGGAACGCGAGAGCGTTCACGAGGCCGCGCCGAGGCGTTTCCGCCGCCGCGGCTCGCGGCCTCTGACCGATGAGCTTGCGCGGACCGCCAGCCCCCGGTCCGGCGTCGGACCTGGGTCCGCCCCCGGCGGGTTCGAGGATGATCGGAAACCCCAGGGTCGCGGGAAGGCAGGCCGAAGCGTTTTTCGCCGCCCCTCCGCTGGTTCATCCGCCGGCTTTCGGGGAAGCGTCCAGCAAGGTCCTCATGCATCGACCGTCCCGTGTCTGCCCAGGCTGGCAGGGCGACGCGGCCGATCCGTTTCACGGGTCGACGTCGAAACACGGCCGTGCGGGCCGTTCCGGAAGCGCGGCCCACGTCCCGCCGGCCGGCGGCCGGTCGAGGACCATGGGATGAGC
>CAXTEP010000184.1:4359-5886 GCA_964243125.1 uncultured Lichenihabitans sp.
GCGTCTGCTGGATGCCGGACAGCAGCCAGGGGCCGCCGCGGTCGCGGCTGAAGGTCCACAACTCCGTCGCTTCCGCGGGCCGGTTCGGATCGCCGTCGACGATGCGTCCCGTCGCGAGCTCGACCGTGATGTCGCGCAGGTTGAACCGCATCGCCACCGTGGCGTAGTCGGTCACGCCCTCGCGCCAGGCTTCCGACAGGTCGCCCTGCAGAAGCTTCACCTCGCCGAGCTCGTTGCGGACGCCCCGGCTGCGGTTGCTGCGCAACTCGTCCGCGAAGGTCCGCGTCATGGTGGGCGTCGCGAGTCGCCCGACCGTGGCGAGATCCTCGCGCCCGTAAGCGGTCTGAATGTCGGTCAGCGACCGCTCAAACGTCGCGAAGTCGCCCTCCGCGATCGTGATCGGCTGACCGGCCGGTTGCGGCGCTCCCCCACCCGGGCCGCCGCCCAGGCCCGTGCGGGCCATGAAGCCGGGCCGGACGCCGCCGGCCACGGCCGGGTCGGCGGCCCGGTTGCGGAACAACCGCAGGGCCAGCATCACGAGGCCGGAGATCAGCGCGAGCTGAAACATGAGGCCGAACAGGGACGAGATGCCCCCGAGTCCGCCGAAGAACCCGTGGCCGGTCAGCATGCCGAACAGGCCGGCGCCCAGCAGCCCGGCCGCGAGGCCCGACCCGAACCCGAAGCGGCGCGGCTGCCCGAAGCCGCTGCCGAAGGCGCCGCCGCCGACGCCGGGGCTCAAGGCGTCCGGTCGGCCGAACGGCTGGGCGCCGCGCGGCGCCGTGCTGGTCGAGGGTGGCATGCTGAACGAGCGGCTGCCGCGCGACCCGAAGCTGAAGCCGCCGCCAGCCCGCGCGTCGGCCACCGACAGGCCGGCCGGCACGGCCAGCAGCAGCGCGAGCGCCACGGCGGCGACCTTCGTTACCGTGCCGTTGCGTCGTGAAAGGGAGAACGTCTTCATCGGTCCGACCTGACCCGGGCAGGAGCGCCCGGACACGATATGGTGATCGGATCTAAAACATTGCAATGCAAGGCAGAGTTGCTGGTTCGAATTTTGTTGCCGTTGCTCCAATGTCGGCGATCGAAGGCTTCAGAGCGGGCGAATTCGGTGTTCTGTCCCGGTATGTGGTGTGACGGATCGAACCTGAGTCGTTCGTGCTTTGTCGTCCCGGCCTGGCAGAGGAACTCGCCAGGCGTGGGGCCGCCCAGGGTCTCGACCCGGCCGCCACAATTGTAGGCATCCACGAACGGCCTGAGGTATAAAGCCGACATGGTGCGCTGGAGAGTACTCGGACTTGGCCCCTCTCTGCCCCACCTAAACCATTGTAATCGCTTGGCGACAGTAGACGCTCCGGAGTTCATAGTGTACCGGTCCGGTGACCCGGTCGTCAACCGCTTCCAGGCTCAGGCCTCATTGTTTGAGCCAGCATGTGAAGGTTGCTGCGATGCGGATGGCTGAGAAGAAGGTGTGGGCGCATCGGTCGTAGCGGGTTGCGACGCGGCGCCAGTCCTTGAGCTTGGCAAATGTTT
>CAXTEP010000185.1:0-5837 GCA_964243125.1 uncultured Lichenihabitans sp.
GACCTCAAGGGCCGGCCCACCCTGGTGTTCTTCGGCTACACGCACTGCCCCGACGTGTGCCCCACCACGCTCAACGACCTGTCGGCCCTGCTGAACGCGCTCGGGCAAGCCGAGCCGGTCGCGGCCCTGTTCGTCACCGTGGACCCCGAGCGCGACACGCCGGCGGTGCTGAAGGACTACCTGTCGAGCTTCGACCCCCGCATCACGGGGCTGACCGGCGATCCCGCGGCCGTGGCGGCGGCCGAGCGCGCCTACCGGGTCTACGCCAAGCGCGTTCCGGGCCCGACCGCGGCCGACTATTCGATGGACCACACGGCGCTCATCTACCTGATGAACAAGGACGGGCAGTTCGTGAACGCCCTCAACCTGGAGCAGGCCCCCGAGGCCGCGGCGGCCGAGTTCCGGCGCGACCTGTCCGGCTGATCAGTACGGCCCCACGGGAAAAAACTTGAGGTAAAGGTCGCCCGTGACGCCGCGCGCGGCCAGCCGTTCCAGCGCGTAGTCGAGCGCCTGCCGCAGCGCGACGTCGCCCGGCCGCACCGCGATGCCGCTGCCCTCGCCGAAATAGCGGCTCTCGGTGAACGGGCCGCCCGCGAACGCGCAGCAGCCCGCCGCGGCCGTGCCGTTGAGCCACAGCGCCGTGGCGATGCCGTCCGCGAAGATCAGGTCCACGTCGCCGGTCCTGAGCGCGGCCCGCAGCGCGTCCGGGTCCGGATAGGTCCTGACGGCCGCGCCGGGGAAGAAGGCCGCGAGATAGGCCGCGTGGGCGGTGCCGGCCTGCACGCCGACCTTCTGCGGCCCCAGCGTTTCGGGCGTCACGCTCGCGGGCGCCGAGCCGGCCCGGCCCGCGAACCGGGCCGGCGCCTTCATGACCGGCGCCGTGAACGCCACCTCGGCGCGCGCCCTGGCCGTGATGGCGAGGGAGGCCGCGACCGCGTCGCCGGCCCTGTCGTGCAGGGCCGGCACCAGGGTTTCCCACGGCCGGACCTGGATCGAGCAGGACACCGCCAGTTCGGCGCAGATGGCCCGGGCGAGGTCGACGTTGTAGCCCGCCAGCGATCCGTCGGGAGCCGTGAAGTTGAACGGCGGGTCGTCGTCGGTCGTGAGAAAGCGGATCGGCCCCATCGAAAGGGGATCGGGCCTTTCGGTGTGGTGCTGGGGGTCCACGAAGCTTGGAATGAACACGGGCGCGTCGGCCGCGACGCCCGGACCGGACAACAGGACGGCCGACAAGACGAGTCCCAGGACAAAGCTGTTGCCGGCGCGCCGCGCACGGAGAATCAGCTTGTCAGCCGGCATGAATGACTTTCCTATGGAGTCCACCGGCAGGTTTCCTCCAGACGAATACCGGCATGACGCTGGGTCAGGCGCATCACGACAACTTGGAGCGCGCCGTCCTGCCGGACGAGATCGCGTTTCTGACCGGTTTCGGCATCGACGAGGCGCTGCTCGCCGCCGCCGCCGCCCGGGCCCGGCAGGCCGGGGTCACGGCGGACCGCGCCCTGCTCAGCGCCGGCGCCCTGTCGGCCGAGGTCTTCTACGAACTGCTGGCCCGCCATCTTGCGGTCGTCTACCTGCACGCGCCGCTTCCGGTCGCGGCGGGCGTCAGCCTTGCCGAGGCCATGACGGCCGAGCGGGTGCCGCTGGCGCCCAATCGCGCGGGCCTGCGATTCCTCATGGCCCCGCAGGGCGAGGCGCTCGCGGCGCTGCTCCGGCGCGTCGGGCCGAGAGGAAGGCTGCGCGATCCCGCGCTCGCCATGACATCGCCCCAGCGGCTGGCCGCCCTGGTGCGCCGCAACCATCACGGTGCCATCGCGCGGCTGGCGAGCCACGCCCTGCCGGACTGGAATCGCGGCCTTTCGGCCCGCACCGGATGGAGCCTCGGGCAGTTCGCGGCCGCGGCCTTGACGGCCGCCGGCCTCGCCCACGCGGTCGTGGCGGCGCCGCGGGCCACCCTGGAAGGCGTGAGCCTCGCGTTCTCGGTCGTGTTCCTGGCCACCGTGCTGCTCCGCCTCCTCGCCACGGCCCGCAGCCCGTCGATCTCCCCCGTCCGGGTCGCGGATCAGAACGACGAGACGCTGCCCGTCTACACCGTGATCGTGCCCTTGTTCCGCGAGGCCCGTGTGGTGCCGCGGCTCGTGGCGGCGCTCAAGCGGCTCGATTACCCGCCCGCCAAGCTCGACATCAAGATGATGGTCGAGGCCAACGACCGCGACACGCTGGCGGCGCTCGAGGCCGAGCACCTGCCCGGCTGCTTCGAGGTCATGACGGCGCCCCGGGGCGTGCCGCAAACCAAGCCCCGCGCCCTGAACGTGGCCCTGCAGTTCGCCCACGGCCGGTTCGTGGTGGTCTACGACGCGGAAGACGAGCCCGAACCCTCCCAGCTGCGGGCCGCGGTGGCGCGCTTCGCGGGCGCAGGCCCGCGGCTCGCCTGCCTGCAGGCCCACCTCGCCATCGACAACGCCGACGAGTCCTGGCTGTCGGGCCTGTTCGCGCTGGAATACGCGGCCCTGTTCGACGTGGTCAACCCGGGCCTCGCCCGGCTGGGCCTGCCGATCCCGCTCGGGGGCACGTCCAACCATTTCCGGGTCGAGGCGCTGCGGCAGGTCAACGGCTGGGACGCCTGGAACGTGACCGAGGACGTGGACCTGGGCATCCGCCTGGCCCGGTTCGGCTACGGGGTCGACACCTTGGCGTCCACCACGGCCGAGGAAGCCCCGGTCGGCCTCGCGCAATGGCTCGGGCAGCGGCGGCGCTGGCAGAAAGGCTGGATGGTGACGCTGCAAACCCATGGCCGCGACCCCGACCGCCTGCTCGGTGATCTCGGCCCGGCGCGGACGCTCGCGGTCTTCGCGATCCTGTTCGGCACGGTGGCGAGCGCCCTGCTGGGCCCCGTCTTCGTGGCGGGCATCGTGCTCGACGCCGCGTTCGGCACCCTGCTGGCTCCCAAGACGGGGTTGCAGGCCCTGGCGAGCGCGCTGTCCTTCGCGCTCATGGGGCTCGGGACCGCGAGCGCCCTGTGGCCGATCGGGCTCGGCATGCGGCGCCGCGGCCTGGGCCGCCTGGCCGGCACGGCGGCGCTGCTGCCCGCCTACCTCCTGCTGCTCAGTTTGGCGACCTGGCAGGCCTTGTTCGAGGTGGTGGGCCGGCCCTATGCCTGGGCCAAGACGGAACACGGCCTCGCCAAGCGGCGCCGGACGCCGTTCTGACCGCGGCACGGCACCGGAGCAGGACATCACGCCATGGCGGCACGGGAGAGTCAGCTTGAATTCGACCTGGTGCGGTTCTCGGCCGGCGACGTGTCGCTCGACCTCGCGCTCGACGTGGGCGGCGAAACATTTTGGGCCACCGTGCCCGAGATCGGGTCCCTGTTCCGGGCGCCGGTCGCCACCGTGGCGCGGCACGTCGCCGCCGTCTACGCCGAGCGCGAGCTGGACCGCGCCGACACGATCCGGTCCATGGTGCCGGTCCGGGCCGGCGGCGGGCGCGCGGGCGCCGCGGTCGACCACTACAACCTCGACGTGATCATCGCGGTCGGCTACCGCGTGAGCTCCGCCAAGGCGACGGCGTTCCGCCGCTGGGCCGGACGGACCCTGCGGGCCCTGATGCTGGACGGCTTCGTGCTCGACGAAGCCCGGCTGCGGGCCGACGGCAACGCCAGCGGATCGCTGGCGGCGCGGCTGCGGGCCATCCGGGCCGACGAAACCAACATCTACGAGACCGTCCGCGCCTTCCTGGCGGCCGGCGCCGCGGATTACCGGCCCGACGACGAGGCCTGCCGGGCGTTCACCCGGACGCTGGAAGACCGGTTCATGTTCGCCGTGACGGGGCAAACGCCGCCGGGGCTGATCCTGGCGCGGGCCGACCACGACGCAGCCGACATGGGCCTAAAGCGTTTCGCGGGCGCCCTGCCCAGCATGGACGAGGCACGCATCTCCCAGAACTACCTCGACGCCGACGAACTCTACCGGCTGCACGTCCTGTGCGAGCAGTTCCTCCTGCTCGTGCAGCAGAAGGCGCTGCGCGGGCAGCGCATGACGGTGGCGGGACTCGGCCGGTCGCTCGACGACCTGCTTCGCCTCGACGACTACCCGATCCTGCCCGCCCACAAGACCGGTCACGCAGCGCGCGCGGTGCGGCACGCCCAGGCCGAATACGCGCGCTTCATCCTGCGGGCGCGCGACCGCAAGCGGGTGTCCGGCTGAAACGGCGGATCGGCCGAGGATTTTCCGCGCGGATCCCGCTTACCTAACGGAAACCATGCGCGGCGCGGCCTGCGATGAAACATCGTTCCTCAATGTTTATGCACGAAGCTTTCAGGCGAACACGGTGGTTCGGATTTCCGGCTCAGAAAGGTTCGTCAAATATGCGTTTCAGCAATTTTCCGATCTCGCGAAAGCTCGCCGTCGGTTTCGGAGCGATCGTCGGCGTCGTTGCGGTCAGTTCGGTTTTCACCGTCGTCCAGGTCCGGAACGTCACCGAGATCGAGCGGCTGAACTCGACATCCGACACAGCACTTGACAGCCTCGATCAGGTGGTTGGTGACTTAGCCGGCGCGCGCGCCGATGTTCACAAGTTGGTCATGACCGGCCAAGTCGACGACAAGGCAAGCGCCCAGGCAAACATTGATGAACTGAGAAATGATCTTGCGACCGCTAAGGGTATTGTTAGCAAAGATGCCCCGCAATTTCTCCCCGATCTTGCCGACTACCAAGCCAAACTCGACAGCTATCTCCAGGCAAGGATCAATCCTGAGATCAGCTTGGCCACCGATCCTGTGACGCGGCCTCAGGCCGCTACCATGGTGACTTCCGGAGACAGCGCGCCCTACGTGGCCGCCATCAACGCCTCGTTCAAGACCTTGCATGACGAGATCGCCGCCTGGTCCAACGATTGTACTGATGCTGGGAACCGCGCCATGGCTCAGATCCTGACCGTGGTGGCCGGGAGCGGCCTGCTTTGCGTCCTGCTCGGCCTTGCCATGGCGTGGATGATCACGCGGGCGATCGGCAAGCCGCTCGGTGCCATGACGGACACGATGCGCAGGCTGGCCGCGGGCGACAACCAGGTCGCGGTGCCGGCTCTCGGCCAGACCGACGAGGTCGGCCGCATGGCCCAGACCGTCCAGGTGTTCAAGCAGGCCGCGATCGAGAAGCTGCGCCTGGAGCAGGAGGCCGCGGACGCGCGACGCGCCGCCGAGGAGGACCGGGCCCGCAACGATGCGGCCGGGGTCGCCGAGGCCCAGCAGCAGGCCCACGTGGTTCATTCGCTCGCGAACGGGCTCGAACGCCTGTCCGACGGCGACCTCGTGTTCCGTTTGAACGATCCCTTCGCGTCCGACTACGAGAAGCTGCGCGGCGACTTCAACGGCGCGGTCCAGAAGCTGCAGGACACGATGGCCGTGGTGGCCGGCAACACCTCGGCCATCCGGGCCGGCACGAACGAGATCACCACGGCGTCCGACGACCTGTCGCGCCGGACCGAGCAGCAGGCGGCCTCGCTGGAAGAAACCGCCGCGGCCCTGGACGAGATCACCGCCACGGTGAAGAAGACCTCCGAAGGTTCGGTCCACGCCCGCGGGGTCGTGGCCAGCGCCAAGGCCGATGCGGAGCACTCGGGCGAGGTCGTCGGCAAGGCGGTCCTGGCCATGAGCGCCATCGAGGGCTCGTCCCGGCAGGTCAGCCAGATCATCGGGGTGATCGACGAGATCGCGTTCCAAACCAACCTGCTGGCCTTGAACGCGGGCGTCGAGGCGGCGCGGGCCGGCGACGCGGGACGAGGCTTCGCGGTGGTGGCGTCGGAAGTGCGGGCCCTGGCCCAGCGCTCGGCCGAGGCCG
>CAXTEP010000186.1:0-5811 GCA_964243125.1 uncultured Lichenihabitans sp.
CATGAACGAGACGGGCCGCCGCGGCACCCTCGCCCGGAACGACGCGGCGGTAGAAGCACGAGTGCCGGCCCGTGTGGCAGCAGCCGCCGTCGCCGCCGACCCGGACCGTCAGCATCAGCGCGTCCTGGTCGCAATCGGTGCGCATCTCGACGAGCGTCTGGGTCTGACCCGACGTGTCGCCCTTGCGCCACAGCGCCCCCCGCGAGCGCGACCAGTAATGGACCACGCCGGTGCGAAGGGTTTCGCGCAGCGCCTGCTCGTTCATGTGGGCCACCATCAGGACGGCCCCCGTGACTTGCTCGACGGTGACGCAGGTGATCAGGCCCTGCGGGTCGAAGCGCGGCGCGAAACCGTCCCCCTCTTCGAGGACTCGCGCGTCGTCGCGGGCCGCCACCCCCTTCAGCGCCCCGCGTGCAGCATGGTCATGAAACGGACCTGCTCGTGCGGGTCGGTCGCGAACACGCCCGTGAAACGGCTCGTCAGGGTCGAGGCCCCGGCCTTGCCGATGCCCCGCATGGACATGCACAGGTGCTCGGCCTCGACCAGGACCGCGACGCCGCGCGGCTTCAGGGCGGCCTCGATGACGCCGGCTACCTGCGCGGTCAGCGCCTCCTGGGTTTGCAGGCGCCGCGCGAAAATGTCGACCACGCGGGCGAGCTTGGACAGGCCGACCACGCCCTTGTCGGGGTAGTAGCCGATGTGGACCTTGCCCAGGAACGGGATGGCGTGGTGCTCGCAATGGGACGCGAACGGGATGTCGCGCAGCAGTACGAGGTCGTCGTAACCCTCGACCTCCTCGAACACCCGCGCGAGTTCGGCCGCGGGATCGTCGCGGTAGCCGCTGAACAGTTCCTCGTAGGCCCGCGCGACCCGGCGCGGCGTGTCCTTGAGTCCTTCCCGGGCCGGATCGTCGCCCGCCCAGCGGAGCAGCGTCTCGACCGCCGCCTCGGCTTCGGCCCGGGTCGGGCGCTTCGGATCCGGCTGGCCCGCGCGGCCTCCCAGAGCATCGAGCCTGATCGTGGTGGCGGAGGTCATCGCGTGAGAGTCCCATGGGCGCTGGCGCCGTTGCGGTCCCGCCCGCTGAACACGGCCGGGTCGCGCCTTATATAGACCGGGTGCGGTTTGTCCCACAGGCCTGCCGCGGCGCGAGATCCCGCATGCTGAACGACATCTACAACCGGCGCATCCTCGAACTCGCGGCCGAAATCCCGCGGCTCGGTCGCCTGCCTGCGCCCGACGCCACCGCCACGGCCCATTCCAAGCTGTGCGGATCGACCGTGACCGTGGACCTCGTGATGCGGGACGGCGTGGTGGCGGATTTCGGCCACGACGTGAAGGCCTGCGCGCTCGGGCAGGCGTCCTCCTCCATCATGGCGCGGCACGTCGTCGGCCGGACCGCGGCCGAACTGGTGGCGTTGCGCGACGAGGTCCGCCGCATGCTGAAGGAGAACGGCCCGGCCCCGCAGGGCCTGTGGGCCGAAGTCGCGGTGCTCGAGCCGGTGCGCCAGTACAAGGCCCGCCACGCCTCCACCCTGCTGACCTTCGAGGCCGTGGCGGATGCGCTGGGCAAGGTCGGGCGCCCCGCGCCCGCATGACCGCCGCCGATCGCCTTCTCCGTTCCGTCGCCCACGCGGCGATCCGGAGCTACCAGCTCACCCTGTCGGGATGGGCGGGCCGGCACTGCCGTTACCTGCCGACCTGCTCGGACTACGTCGACGAGGCCATCCGGCGGCACGGGTTGTGGGAGGGCGGCTGGACGGGGCTCGCCCGGACCTGCCGCTGCCACCCGTGGGGCGACAGCGGGTTCGATCCCGTGCCTCACGATCTGCCGCCGACCGCGGCCTGGTACAGGCCCTGGCGCTACGGGCGCTGGCGCGCCGTTCAGGACCGGGCCAGCAGGTCGGCCGCGAGCCCGTAGACGCGGGTGCGCGCATCCTCGGGGAGGTCGCGGAGCACGGTCAGGTAGGTGCGCGCGTTGGCGCAGAGCCGGTCGTCGGGCAGGGGTGGATCGGGCGCGGCGCCGTCGAGCAGGGCCGCGATCTCGCCGGCCGACAATCCCTTGGCCGACAGGCCCGCCTCGACCTTGGAGAAGTCCTCGGCCGAGGGCGGGGCGCGCTCGGTCTGGATCCGCTGGCCTTCCGCCACGGCCTTGACCACGGCGGTCGCGGCCTGGGCTTCGAGCAGCCGATGGCCGGCCGCGAAATCCGCATATTCGGGGCTCGTGCCGCCGTACAGGAAGTCGGCGCAGACCCGGGGATCGACCCTGGCCAGTTCGGCCAGGATGGCGGCCTTGCTGTCGAACAGGGCGCCGAGCGCGTCCGGCCCGGCCTTGGCGGCCAGCACGCCCGAACGCAGCCGCAGGGCCCGCACGGCGCCGGCCAGCAGGTCGTCGGGCGAGGTCGCCTGTCCGGTGGCGTGCAGCGTTTCGGCCGCGCTCGACAGCGTCTCGTCGGCGACGGCGGGAAACAGCGTCCGCAGGTCGTCGAACGCCCGGGCAAGGTCGGGTGCGGCCCGGAGGGCTTCCTCCTCGCGGGTCCGGGCCGCGTCGGGGGTCGTGACGGCGGCCGCGGCGGTCGGCGCCGCGACAATACCAACCGGGGGCGGGGCCGCGGCGGGCGCGGCAGGTGCGGCGCGCGCGGCGGTCTGGGCGGTGGGCGGCAGGGGCGGGTTGCGGGCGACACCCCGCCATCCCAGGGCCGCGAACAGGGCCAGGGCCAAGCCGACCAGCACGAAACGCAAGGTGTTCATACGCAACGACCCGGGGCAGACCGGCCCGAGCGCGAGGACCGCCCCGGGCTCGTACCGCTAAAGAGGCGGCATCCTATTCGACCGCGGCACTGCGGCAAGGGCGGTTGAACGCTCGCGACCTGCCGGGCGTGGAACGGGGCGCGGGCCCATCGCCCGCTACGGTGCGACGCGGTCGACGTCGGCGTCCGAGAAGCCGAACCCCTTCATCATCGAACGGTGCGGGCCGGAGCCGAGATAGGCCGCCAGCGCGTCGTCGACGGCGCGCTTGAACGCGTCATCCGACTTGCCGAAGCCGAAGCAGCCGAACGCCGGCTCCGCTTCGTCGGGGCTCACGGCCACCACCTCCAACGGCGCGCCATGGTTCCGTTCGATGAAGCTGCCGTGCGCCTGGGCCACGCTCGCGTAGGCGTGGGCCTGGCCGTCCAGCACGGCCGCGGCCGCTTTCGCGTAAGTGTCGAAGATCCGGACACGGTGGTCCGGCACGCCCGCCGCCAAGGCGGAGCGGTGCTGGACCTGGTCGCGCACGACCGCGAGCACGCACCGCCCGGTTCGGGCCATCGCCCGGTACCCGGTCAGCCCCAGCGGGTTGCCCCTGGCCACCAGCAGCCCGTCGGGCAGCGCCCAGATGGGCCGGCTGAACGCCACGACCCTGCGACGCTCCTGGGTCGCGAAAAGGCCAGTCGTCATGCGCCAGCGGCCGTCGACCAATCCCGGGATGAGCTCCGCGAACGCGGCCTCGACCGGCTGGAAATCATGGATGCCGATCGCGTCCAGAACCGTCCGGGCCAGTTCGACGTCGCAGCCGGTGACGCGTCCGTCGGGGTCGCGGTGGTTGAAGGGAGGCTCGATGAGATACGCGAAGGCGGTCATGCACGCCAATACCACGGGGCCGGGCCCGGACCCACGTCCCGGACCGCCGGCGGCGCCATCCTTGGTGGTCGGGCGGAGATGCGCTATAGGCCGCCCCGATCCGCTTACGCCGACCCGTATCGGCGAGTGAGCCAAAGGAGACAGCCATGGTTGCGGTCACGTTCCCCGACGGGGCCCAGCGCGCCTTCCCGGCCGGCGCGACGGGCCTCGACATCGCCCGCAGCATCTCGCCCTCGCTGGCCAAGCGCACGGTCGCCATGGCGCTGGACGGCGCGGTGGTGGACCTCGCCGACCCGGTCGAGCGCGACGCCCGGGTCGAGTTCATCGGCCGGGAGGACCCGCGCGCCCTGGAACTGATCCGGCACGACGCGGCGCACGTGCTGGCCGAGGCGGTCCAGTCGCTCCATCCCGGCACCCAGGTGACGATCGGCCCGGTGATCGCCGACGGCTTCTACTACGACTTCTTCCGCCCCGAGCCGTTCACGCCCGAGGATTTTCCGGCCATCGAGGCCAGGATGCGCGAGATCATCGCGCGCGACGCGCCCTTCGCCAAGACGGTGCGGAGCCGCGACGAGGCCCGCGCCTTCTTCGAGACCCGGGGCGAGGCCTTCAAGGTCGAACTCGTGGACGCGATCCCCGAAGGCCAGGACCTCAAGTTCTACAGCCAGGGCGATTGGCTCGACCTGTGCCGCGGCCCGCACATGACCTCCACAGGCAAGATCGGCCCGGCCTTCAAGCTTACCAAGGTGGCGGGCGCCTATTGGCGCGGCGATTCCAGCAAGCCCATGCTGTCGCGCATCTACGGCACGGCCTTCGCCAGGCAGGCCGACCTCGACGAGCACCTCCGGCGCATCGAGGAGGCCCAGAAGCGCGACCACCGCCGCCTGGGCCGCGAGATGGACCTGTTCCATTTTCAGGAGGAAGCGCCGGGCGCCATCTTCTGGCACCCGCACGGCTGGACGCTGTTCCAGACCCTCATCGCCTACATGCGCCGCAGGCTCGCGGGCGACTACCAGGAGGTGAACGCCCCCCAGGTGATGGACAAGGCGATGTGGGAAACCTCCGGCCACTGGGGCTGGTTTCGCGAGGCCATGTTCAAGGTGGAGTCGGCGGGCGAGGAAACCCACGACGAGCGCATGTTTGCGCTCAAGCCCATGAACTGCCCGGGCCACATCCAGATCTTCAAGCACGGGCTGCGGTCCTACCGCGAGCTGCCGCTGCGGTTCGCCGAGTTCGGCGCCGTGCACCGCTACGAGCCCTCTGGCGCGCTGCACGGCGTCATGCGGGTGCGCGCCTTCACCCAGGACGACGCCCACGTGTTCTGCACCGAGGAGCAGTTCGCCGACGAGTGCATGAAGATCAACGACCTGATCCTGTCGGTGTACCGCGACTTCGGGTTCGACCGGATCATCCTGAAGCTGTCGACCCGTCCCGAGAAGCGGGTCGGCAGCGACGCCGCCTGGGACCGCGCCGAGGCCGTGATGACGGCCGTCATGCGCCGCATCGAGGCCGAGCAGGGGGACGTGGTGACAACCGGGCTGAACCCGGGCGAGGGCGCCTTCTACGGGCCGAAGTTCGAATACGTGCTGCGCGACGCCATCGGCCGCGACTGGCAGTGCGGCACCACGCAGGTGGATTTCAACCTGCCCGAGCGCTTCGCGGCCTTCTACGTGGCGCCCGACGGGAGCAAGCTGCCGCCCGTCATGGTGCACCGCGCGATCTGCGGCTCCATGGAACGGTTCACCGGCATCCTGATCGAGCATTTCGCCGGCCACTTCCCGCTGTGGCTCGCGCCCCTGCAGATCGTGGTCGCGACGATCACCCAGGAGGCGGACGATTTCGCCATGGAGGTGGTGGCTGCGGCGCGCCGGGCCGGGCTGCGGGTGGACGCCGATCTCCGCAACGAGAAGATCACCTACAAGGTGCGCGAGCACTCGCTCGCCAAGGTGCCGGTGCTGCTGGTGCTGGGTCGCAGGGAAGCGGCCGAGCGCACCGTCTCGATCCGCCGCCTCGGCTCGACCGAGCAGCGGTCGGAGCCGCTGGAGGTCGCGCTGGCGGCGCTGGTCGAGGAGGCCATGCCGCCCGACATCGCCCGGGCGGCGCGCGGCGGGTCCTGAGCCGAAGGCGGTGGCGTTCCCCGGTCCGTGCCGACCGCGGAAACATGGCGCGTGTTGTCCCGTTTCGGTCCGTTCC
>CAXTEP010000187.1:0-5713 GCA_964243125.1 uncultured Lichenihabitans sp.
GCATCGGCACGCTCTTCACCCTGTTCGTGACGCCCGCCGTCTACACCTTCGTGGCGCGAGACCACAGCCGCACCCGCAAGCCGCGCGACGGCGGCCTGCCCATGGTGGCCGAGGCCAAGCTCGCGGAGGCCGCGGAGTAGCATAAGGCGCTCCGAACACGGACCCCCATCGCGGCTGCGTTCTTCCCCCCCCCCCCGCGGGAGAAGGGCAGTCTGAGACAGGTCGCGTCGCCGGCTCAGAACCCGGGCGGAGGTGGCATCTCATTGCGGCCCGCCGCGGGCCCTGGTAAGCGGAAACCTGTTCTCCCGCCAACATCCGATCCATGACCCCCACCGACGACCCCGTCGCGCGCCGGCGCACCTTCGCGATCATCTCGCACCCCGACGCCGGCAAGACGACCCTGACCGAGAAACTGCTGCTGTTCGGCGGCGCCATCCAGCTCGCGGGCGAGGTGCGGGCCAAGGCGAACCGGCGGCAGACCCGGTCGGACTGGATGGACATCGAGCGCCAGCGCGGGATCTCGGTCGTCACCTCGGTCATGACCTTCGAGCATGCCGGCTGCGTGTTCAACCTGCTCGACACGCCGGGCCACGAGGATTTTTCCGAGGACACCTACCGGACGCTCTCGGCCGTCGACTCGGCCGTGATGGTGATCGACGCGGCGCGGGGTATCGAGTCCCGCACCCGGAAGCTGTTCGAGGTGTGCCGGCTGCGCGACATCCCCATCGTGACCTTCGTCAACAAGCTCGACCGCGAAACCCGCGACCCCTTCGACCTGCTCGACGAGATCGAGAAGGTGCTGGCGCTCGACACCGCGCCCGTGACCTGGCCGATCGGCCGGGGCCGCGCCTTCGCGGGCACCTACGACCTCGCCCGCAACGCGATCCGCCGGCTCGACGCCGACGTGGATGCGCCCCCCGTGGCGGTATCGGGACCGCGCGATCCTGCGATCCGGGCCCTGCTGCCCGCCATGGAGGCCGACGCCGCCATCGACGAGCTGGAACTGGCCCGCGAGGCTTGCCGGCCCTTCGACGAGGGAGCCTATCGGGAGGGCCACCTCACGCCGGTGTTCTTCGGCAGCGCCCTGCGCACCTTCGGAGTCGCGGACCTGATCGGCGCGCTGGCGGCCTTCGCGCCGCCACCTAAGGGCCTGCGGGCCGAGTCCCGCACCGTGGACCCGCACGAGAAGAAGATGAGCGGCTTCGTGTTCAAGATCCAGGCCAACATGGATCCCAACCACCGCGACCGCATCGCCTTCATGCGCGTCTCGTCGGGGCGCCTGTCGCGCGGCATGAAGGCCAAGCTCGTGCGCACCGGCAAGCCCATGGCGTTGAACGCCCCGCAGTTCTTTTTTGCCCAGGAGCGCGCGCTGGCCGAGGAGGCCTACCCGGGCGACGTGGTGGGCATTCCCAACCACGGAACGCTCCGCATCGGCGACACGCTGACTGAGGGCGAGGACCTCGTGTTCCGCGGCGTGCCGAGCTTCGCGCCCGAGATCCTGCGTCGGGTCAAGCTGACCGACGCCATGAAGGCCAAGAAGCTGCGCGAAGCGCTGCAGCAGATGGCCGAGGAAGGCGTGGTGCAGACCTTCGTGCCCCACGACGGGTCGGGCGCCATGGTCGGGGTCGTGGGCGCGCTGCAACTCGACGTGCTGGCCGAGCGGCTGCAGGCCGAATACGGACTGCCGGTGACGTTCGAAACGAGCCGATTCGAGCTCTGCCGCTGGGTCGCGGCCGCCGACCCGGCCGAACTCCAGCGCTTCATGAGCGCCTACCCGTCCTCCACGGCCTCCGACCTCGACGGCGCGCCGGTCTTCATGGCCTCGTCGGCCTTCACCCTGAAATACGAGCAGAACCGCTGGCCGGCCGTTCAGTTTGCCGACATCAAGGACTACCAGCGCGCGGCCGCGTGAACGGGTGTGACCTCAATAAGAAGGCCGCCCGGATGCTCCGGGCGGCCTGAACTTCTATTCACTCGCATCGGGCAAGCGAAGCTCTGTTGACTACAATCTGAT
This sequence comes from uncultured Lichenihabitans sp., assembly GCA_964243125.1. GTDB lineage: Bacteria > Pseudomonadota > Alphaproteobacteria > Rhizobiales > Beijerinckiaceae > Lichenihabitans. Next base: position 2,015 of record CAXTEP010000187.1, read on the forward strand.
TAAACGAGGAACCGACCTTGCGGCCACCGTAACGATGGGCTCAGCCGAAGCTCGGATCAGATGTTCCGATTGATGGCATCGCTCGTCTTGTCGGCGGCAGTCTTCACGCCGTCCTTGGCGGTGCCAACCGCCTTCTGAGCATCGCCCTTGGCCTCCTGGGCCAGGCCCTCGGTCTTCAGCTGGTCGGATCCGACCACCTTGCCCACGCCCTGCTTGATGTTGCCGACCGCCTCGTTGGCGAGGCCGGTTGCCTTGTCGGATGTGCTGCTCATCTCGCGTCTCCCTTGGCGATTACAAATGATCAACAGCCCGAGACGCCTTCTTGTTCCGTTTCGCTTTCGGTTGTTGCAGCTTGAACTGACGCGTCCCATGTCTGGACGGTCACGGCGCATCGACATTGCGATTTTACGACGCAATTGACCTGCGTTGATTTTGACACACAACAAGCGCCCGGGCACGACATCGTCGCGCGCCCGCAGGTCCACTGGTGCGGTTGATATCGCGGCGGGGCGCTAGCCACCCCGTTCCACGGTCACCCCCAAAGGGAGGCAGAAGGTAATGGGTAGTAAGCAGTCCGAGCGTCTCGGCGTCGCCATCGTGGGTCTCGGGGGCGCCGTGGCCACGACCGCCGTTGCCGGAATCGAGATGATCAAATCGGGTTCCAACCGGCTGGACGGATTGCCTCTTGCCCATCTCTCGGTGCCCGGCATGAGCCAGTACCGCGACATCGTCTTCGGCGGGTGGGACCTGAACGGGAACGATCTCGGCGCCGCGGCCGAGGAGCACGGCGTGCTCGGACGCTCCGAACTCGACGACGGCGCCGCCAAGCTCCGGACCATGAAGCCCTGGAAGGCGGTCGGCAGCGAGCAGTTCTGCAAGAACATCGTCGGCAAGAACATGACCAAGGCGCGCAACCACCGCGAGGCCATCGACATGATCGGCGACGACATCCGGCGCTTCAAGGAGGAAAGCGGGGTCGACCGGGTGGTCGTGCTCAACCTTGCCTCGACCGAGAGCTGGCCGGACCTCCAGGCCAGGACACTGAATTCGCTAGATGCCTTTGAAAAGGGTCTGGACAGCAACGACGCGTCCATCGGCCCGGCCATGCTCTACGCCTACGCGGCCATCGCCAACGACGTCGGCTACGCCAACTTTACCCCGAGCGTCGCGGCCGACGTGCCGGCCCTGATGAGCTTCGCCAAGGAGCGCAATGTGCCGGTCGCCGGCAAGGACGGCAAGACCGGCCAGACGATGATCAAGACCGTGCTGGCGCCCGCGCTGAAATCGCGCGCCCTGCACATCGACGGCTGGTTCTCCACCAACATCCTGGGCAACCGGGACGGCTTGGCCCTCAACGACCCGAACTCGCTCGCCTCCAAGCTCAACACCAAGGGCGGCGTGCTGGACCAGATGCTGGGCTACGAGGTGGCCGACCACCTGGTCGATATCCGCTATTATCGCCCCCGCGGCGACGACAAGGAAGCCTGGGACAACATCGATGTGACCGGCTTCCTGGGCCAGAAGATGCAGATCAAGGTCAACTTCCTGTGCAAGGACTCGATCCTCGCGGCCCCGCTCGCGATCGAGATCGCCCGCGTGATCGGGCTTGCCAGCAAGCGCGGCGACGGCGGCGTGCAGGAGCAGCTGAGCCACTTCTTCAAGGCCCCCATGGTGCGCGACGGCCACGCGCCCGTCCATGCGTTCCACGCCCAGGAGGCCATGCTGATGGACTGGCTGAACGTCGGTTGAGGACGGGGGCGTGACGGAGGGCGACCCGGCGGCCGCGGATGTCTCGGCCTACCTGCCCCTGTTCCACGAACTGGGTGACCTCAAGCGGGTCCGCAGCGCTGGCCGCCAGGGTTCGATCGCGGTGCGCCTGTTCCGGCAGGCGTGGGGCGACCTGACGGGCGGACGGGTGCCGCGGGACGTCGCGCTCGCAACGACGGCGCGCGCGCTCGCGGCGGCGCGGCTCGGCGACCTCGACCGGCCCGTGCTGTCCGCGGCCGGCGTGTCGCGCGCGCAGATCACGCGCGTGCTGCAGACCGCCGTGGCGACCGTGGCGGGCGCGGTTCCGGACCCCCTCCGGGCCGCCCTGATCGAGGGCGTCGGTGCCGACCCGAACCGTTTTCCCGGCACCCTGCCGCCCTTCGTGGCGGCTCTCGAAGCGCAGCCGCGCGCCGGCGTGACCTGCCCGGGCCGGCCGCGCATCGTCCTGGAGCCGCCCGAGAACCATGCGGAGCACTGTCTCGTCGTCGCGGTCTACGGCGTTCTCCTGTCGCCGCACTACGGCGCCGACCCCGCGGCCGTGTTCCTGGCCGGGCTGGCGCACCATTTCCACAATGCCGGCATGCCGGATTCCGGCTTCACCGGCGAGGTCCTGCTGGGGCCGTTCCTGGACCGCGTCGTCGGCCACTACGCCGAGGCCTGCCTGGATCAGCTCGACGTGCCGCTGCGCGACCTGACCGTGCGGGCGCGCGCGATCCTGCCCAACGCCGGGACGCCCGAGGGCCGCGCGTTCCACGCCGCCGACGTGATCGACCGCGTCCTGCAGATCGGCCAGCACCTCCGCGCCGCCACCCTGACGATGGATCAGGTTCTGGGCGAGATGGCGCTGGTCCACGACGGGCCCGTCAAGCCGTTCCACGACGCCGTGCTGGCCGAGGCGGGCCTGCCGTGACCGGGGCGCCGCTTCGCTCACCTGTCACCGGGGCAGGGCTCCTGGCCGACGCGCCGTGGTCGCTGCGCGAGCCCGATGGCCGCCGCTGGCCCGTGGTCGACGGCATCGCCTACCTCCGGGCCGGTCGGGACGACCTCGTGGCCCGGGTCCTCGAACGGCTCGACGCCGAGGATCGGACGGGTGCGCTGGTCCACCTCCTCGCCGACCAGGACGATTGGTGGACGGGCGCCGCGCCCGACCCCGACGCGCTGCGCCGCCTCGTCGAGGAACGGGATGACCTAAGCCTGCGCGACGCTATGGACCTCCTCGCCTACGACCGCGTCGGCACCTATTTCGCCCACCGCTGGAGCGACCCTACCTACCTGGCCGGGCTGGCGCTGCTCGAAGCCCATTGGCGGCCCACCGGCACGGCCTTCGAGCTCGCCTGCGGCATCGGGCATTACCTGCGCGACCTCGCCCGGCACGGCGTGGCGGTGTCGGGCGGCGACGTGGTGTTTTCGAAACTATGGCTGGCTCGCCACTGGGTGGTCGGTCCCGCCGCTACCCTGGTGTGCTTCGACGCCGCGCACCCCTGGCCCGTGGCCGGCCGCCGCTTCGACCTCGCGGTCTGCCACGACGCCTTCTACTTCATCGAGCCGAAGCCCGCCATCCTCGAGCAGCTGCGCCGCATCGCGGACCGGCTCGCCATCGGCCACATCCACAATGCCGCGGCCCAGAACATGTCGGCCGGTCGGGCCGTGTCGCCCGACGCCATGGCGGCCCTGTTTCCGGCCGCGCTCGTCTACGACGACGCCGAACTGACCCGCGCGCTCGCCGAGGCGCGGGCCCCGCGGCCGGCTCCGCTGGCCGCACTGGCGACCGTGGAGGCCTTCTCGGTCGTCGAGCCCCCGGGCGTGCCGCGGGTGCTCGACGGCGGCCTGGCTCTCCCCCCGGGTCGGCCGCCGTTGCGGCCCAACCCGCTTTACGGCCGCAACGGCGACGCCCTGTCGATCCGCTGGCCGTCGCCCCGCTACGAGGCCGAA
>CAXTEP010000188.1:0-5669 GCA_964243125.1 uncultured Lichenihabitans sp.
GTCCGCCACCGCGAAGGCCCGCGCCGCCCCCTCGTCCCCCGCGGCCGCGCGCCCGGCCGCGTCGCCGTCGCGCAGGGCCTCGGCGAGCCCGAATGTGCCGCGGCAGGCCCCCGCCGAGCGCTGCCGCTGCACGGGCTCGCCCGGCAGGAACAGCTGGGCTTCCGCGTCGAAGGCGATCCGGCCGCGCGACTGCGAGAACAGGTGGATGGAGGGCGTCCAGCCGCCGCTCATCAGCACGAGGTCGCAGGCGATGCGCTCCAGGTCGGTCACGTGCTGTCCCGCGACCTGGCCCACCGTGACGCCCGCGACGCGCTGCGCGCCGCGCGTGGCCGTCACCGTGGCGCCCGTGAGAACCCGAATCCCGGCAGTCCGGGCCTGGGCGACGAGCGGGCCTTCGGGGCGCGGGCGCAGGTCGAGGACCGCGGCGATCGAAACGCCCGCGGCGTGGAGGTCGAGCGCGGCGCGGTAGGCGCCGTCGTGCGCGGTCGCCACCACGGCACGCCGGCCCGGGCGGACCCCGTATCGGTTGAGGAACGCGCGGGCCGCGTCGGCCAGCATGACGCCGGGCCGGTCGTTGCCGGAAAACACCAGCGGGCGCTCGACCGCGCCGGTGGCCAGCACCACGTCGCGGGCCCGCACCTGCCACATGCGCTCGCGCGGGCGCCCGGACCCCTCGTGCGGGCCGGCCACCCGTTGGGCCAGCGCCACAAAATTGTGGTTGTAGTAGCCGAACGCCTGGGTGCGCGGCAGCACGGTCACGTTGGGCAGGGTGCCGAGATCCGCGAGCGCGCCGCGCAGCCAGTCCGAGGCCGACAGCCCGTCGATCCGGGCGGTGGCGTCCCGCAGCAGCGAGCCGCCGGGCTCCGAGCCCTCGTCGCACAGGATCACGCGGCCGCCAGCGCGCCCCGCCGCCAGCGCGGCCGCGAGCCCCGCGGGGCCCGCGCCCACCACCAGCACCTCGCAATGGGCGAAGCGGTTGGCATAATGGTCGGGGTCGGGCTCAACCGCGGCCCGCCCGAGTCCCGCGGCTCGGCGGATCGCGGGCTCGAACAGCCGGGACCACAGCTTCTGGTCGCGCAGGAAACGCGGTCCCATGAAGGTCTTGTAGTAGAAGCCCGCCGCGAAGATGGGCGACAGGAGCGCGTTCACGGCGCCCACGTCGAGCCCGAGCGAGGGCCAGCGGTTCTGGCTTTCGGCCACCAGGCCGTCGTGCAGTTCCACTTCCGTCATGCGCAGGTTGGGGGTTTGACGGCCGCCCCGGCCCACCGTCGCGAGGGCGTTCGGCTCCTCCGAGCCCGCCGCCAGGACCCCGCGCGGCCGGTGGTACTTGAACGAGCGCCCGACCAGGTGGATGCCGTGGCTGAGCAGCGCGGACGCGAGCGTGTCGCCGGCGAATCCTTCCAGAGTCCGCCCGTCGAAGGTGAAGCGCAGAGGGACGGCACGGTCGACGCGGCCGCCCGCCGGAGTGCGAAACGGGGCCGTCACCGCGACACCTCCGTGGTGGCGACCGAGGGGTCGGGCGCCACGTCGCCGCTGTCAGGGCGAGGCGCGATGTCGGGCCGCGGCTCGCCGCTCCGGTAGCTCGTGAGGAATCTGTCGCTCACCGTGTCGCGCAGGGCGTTGAAGAAACGGCCGCAGCCCGAAGCATGACGCCATCGCTCCGCGATCACGCCCCGCGTGTTGGAGCGGGTGTACAGGAACGCGCCCCAGTCGGCGTCGGCCGGCACGTTCGGATCGCGCGTCACGTGGGCCTCGCCGCCGTATTTGAATTCGAGTTCGGGCCGCAGGCCGCAATACGGGCAGGGGATGAGCAGCATCAGTGCGCCACCGCGGCCGCGGCCGCCTCGTCGATGAGCCGGCCGGTCGCGAACCGGTCGAGCGAGAAGGGCGCGTTGATCGGGTGCGGTTTGCCGGTCGCGACCTGGTGGGCGAAGACGTGGCCCGAGCCGGGCGTCGCCTTGAAGCCGCCCGTGCCCCAGCCGCAGTTGACGTAGAGGCCCGGAACGGGCGTTTTGCCGATAATGGGCGAGCGGTCGGGCGTCACGTCCACGATGCCGGCCCAGTTACGCAGCATGCGCATGCGCCGCACGGTCGGGAACAGGTCGCAGATGGCGTCCAGCGTGTGGGTCGAGATGTGCAGCCCGCCGGTCTGGCTGTAGGACACGTAGGCATCCGTGCCGGCCCCGATCACCAGTTCGCCCTTGTCGGATTGCGACATGTAGGCGTGCACGGTGTTGGACATGACCACGCAGGGCATGACCGGCTTGATGGGTTCGGACACCAGCGCCTGCAGGGGGTAGCTTTCCAGCGGCAGGCGGACGTCCGCCATGCCCATCACGGTGCTGGTGTTGCCGGCCGCCACCACGCCGATCCGGCGGGTCGCGATGGCGCCGCGCGTCGTTTCAAGTCCTGACACGGCGCCCGCCGCGTCACGCCGGATGGCTGTGACCTCGCATTTCTGCAGGATGTCGACCCCGAGCGCGGAAGCCGCGCGGGCGTAGCCCCAGGCCACCGCGTCGTGCCGCGCCACGCCGCCGCGCCGCTGCAGGGTGGCGCCCACGACCGGGTAGCGCAGCGTCGGGGAGATGTCGAGCAGCGGGCAATAATCCTTGGCCTGCCGCGGGGTCAGCCACTCGTTGTCGATGCCGGCCAGGCGGTTGGCGTGGACGTGGCGCTTGAACACCTGCACGTCGTGGGCGTTGTGGGCCAGCATCATGCAGCCGCGCGGGCTGTACATGACGTTGTAGTTCAGCGCGTGGCTGAGGTCCTGCCACAGGCCCATGGCGTGGTTGTAGAGCGCCTCGCTCTCCTCCCACAGGTAGTTCGACCGGATGATGGTGGTGTTGCGGCCCGTGTTGCCGCCCCCCAGCCACCCCTTCTCGACCACCGCGATGTTCCGCATCCCGTGTTCGGCCGCCATGTAGTAGGCGGTCGCGAGCCCGTGGCCGCCCGCGCCGATGATGACGGCGTCGTAGGCCGGTTTCGGCTCGGGCGAGCGCCACTGGGCCGGCCAGCCGCGGTTGGCGTCGAACCCCTGGCGGATGAGACTGGCGAGCGAGAACTTCAACGACGGGCTCCGGAAGCGTGCGGCTGTTCTGGTGGGTCGCCCCCCGGCCGTCTGTCGTGAAGTCGACGGCGCCATGTCGGTTTTCCAGCATCGGGAACCGGGTCGCATCACGCCGCTCCGGCCGGCACCAAACCGCGTCGGACGGCGTTGAGTCCGACCTTTTGAGGCAAGGAGGACCGTCATGTCGGATGCCAAGACCACGACCAGCCACGCGACGATCAAGAAGTGGGCCGAAGCGCGCGGCGGCCGCCCCTCGGTGGTGCGCACCCACGGCAAGGGCGGCATCCTGCGCTTCGACTTCGGGGAAAAGGAGGACAACCTCGAGGAGATCTCCTGGGACGAGTTCTTCAAGATCTTCGACGACGGCGAGCTCGCCTTCCTGCACCAGGACAAGACGCACGACGGCAAGGAAAGCCGATTCTCGAGGTTCGTCCACAAAAGCGGCGAGGAACATAAGTGAGGCCCGCGTCAAAAGATTGTAACGCCGTGCCGACGGGGTTAGGCTTCAACAAACGGTGAAGCGGGAGCCTGGGGGCGGCCCGGTTCGCGCGAACCACAAGGGTCGGCATGGCGGACACGATACTCATCACGGGCGGCGCGGGCTTCATCGGCCGACACGTGGCCGAGGCCGCCCTTGAGCGGGGACACCGGGTCCGCATCCTGGACAGCCTGATCGAGCAGGTGCACGGCGGCCGCGGCCGCCCCGAGGGTCTGCCGGCCGGCGTGGATTTCGTGACCGGCGACGTGCGGGACGCCAAGGCGCTGGGCAAGGCGCTGCGCGGGGTCGACAAGGTCGTCCACCTAGCGGCCGAGGTGGGGGTCGGCCAGAGCATGTACGCGGTGGACCGCTACGTGTCGGTCAACGATCTGGGCACCGCGACCCTGTTCCAGTGCCTGATCGACCAGCCCGTCCGGCGCGTCGTGGTGGCGTCCTCCATGAGCATCTACGGCGAAGGCCTTTACCGCGACGCGGACGGCGCGCTGCACCAGGACGTGCTGCGGGCGCCCCGCGGTCCGGGCGGCAGTTGGGACCCGCTCGACGCTTCGGGCCGCCCGCTGGTGCCGGTGCCGACGCCCGAATGGAAGCGGCCGACGCTGGCCTCGGTCTACGCCATCACCAAATACGTGCAGGAGCGGCTGACCCTGACGCTTGCCCCGGCCTACGGCATGGAGGGCGTGGCGCTCCGCCTGTGGAACGCCTACGGGCCCGGGCAGGCCCTGTCCAACCCGTACACGGGCGTGCTGGCCATCTTCGCGTCGCGCATCCACAACGGCAAGCCGCCGGTGATCTTCGAGGACGGGGCGCAGCAGCGCGACTTCGTCCACGTGGCCGACGTGGCGCAGGCCTTCATGCTGGCGCTCGACAGCCCCGCGGCCGCGGGCGGCGTGTTCAACATCGGCAGCGGCGAGGCCCGCTCGGTCGACGAGGTCGCGACCCTGCTGGCCGACGCCATGGGCCGCCCCGACCTGCGGCCCGAGATTGCCGGCAAGGCCCGGGCGGGCGACATCCGCCACTGCATCCCCGACATCGGCAAGGCCCGCCAGGACCTCGGCTTCGCGCCGGCCCGCGACTTCAGAGCGGGCTTGAGGGAACTGGCCGGCTGGGTGGCCGAGCAGCAGGCGGTGGACCGCGTGGCCGAGGCGCGCCGGGAACTCGAAGCGCGAGGCTTGGTCGCGTGACCGACGGCCCGCAACCCCAGGGCTCGCCGGCGGTCCGGCCCGGCCAGCGCGTGCTGGTGACGGGCGGCGCTGGCTTCATCGGTTCCAACCTAGCCGACCGGCTGGCCGAGGCCGGCCACCGCGTCGTGATCTACGACGCCCTGTCGCGGCCGGGCGTCGAGCGCAACCTGGACTGGCTGCAGCGGCGGCACGGGCCGGGCGCCGTCGCCGCGATCAAGGCCGACATCCGCGACCGCGACCGCCTGACCGAGGCGGCGCGCGACGTCGATGCGGTGTTCCACCTGGCCGCCCAGGTGGCGGTCACGACCAGCCTCGCGGCCCCGGTCGAGGATTTTGACACCAACGTGGGCGCGACCCTGACCCTGCTCGAAGCGCTGCGAGGTCGCGCTGCGCCGGTGCCGCTGGTATTCGCCTCCACCAACAAGGTCTACGGCGACCTCGCCGACGTGGCGCTGGTCCGGACCGGCGACGCCTACGTGCCGGCCGACGCCGCCGTGCGCGACAACGGGGTCGGCGAGGACCGGCGGCTCGACTTCCACACGCCCTACGGCTGTTCCAAGGGCGCGGCCGACCAGTACGTGCTCGACTACGCCCGCTCGTTCGGCGTGCCGACCGCCGTGCTGCGCATGAGCTGCATCTACGGGCCGCGCCAGATGGGCACGGAGGACCAGGGCTGGGTGGCGCATTTCGCCATCCGGGCCCTGGAGCGCGAGCCCGTGAGCGTGTTCGGCGACGGCTGCCAGGTGCGCGACGTGCTCGACGTGGGGGACGCGGTCGCGGCCTATCTGGCGGCGTGGCGCAACATCGAGCGTGTCCGCGGGCGCGCCTTCAATCTGGGCGGCGGCCCCGCCAACGCGATCAGCCTGCGCCAGCTGCTCCGCCACCTGGAACGGCTGACCGGCCACGCGGTCGCGGTCGAGCA
>CAXTEP010000189.1:0-1629 GCA_964243125.1 uncultured Lichenihabitans sp.
CCGAGCGGCGACAGCTTGCCCTTCAGGTCGCGTCCGAGCGCCCGGTGCAGCCGCGACCCCGGGCCCTGCGTCCGCCTGATCGCGAACTGCAACCCGTACCAGCTCAGCGCGCAAAGCATGAGGACGGCCCCGTAGAGCGCGATCGGGACTGCCGCCATCCCGCGCTCGTCCATCCAGGCCGTGGTGAAGGGCAGCAGCGACAGCCAGAACAGCAGGTTGAAGTTCGCCCACATCACGGCCGCGCCCACCTGCGGCACCAGCCTGAAGAAGTGATGGTGGTTGTTCCAGTAAATCGCGACGTAAACGAAGCTGAGCACGTAGCTCAGGAAGGTGGGCCCCAGCTCCGCCAGGCTGGCGATGTCGGCCCCGTGCGGCGGCTTCAGCTCCAGGACCATGATGGTCAGGATGACCGCCACCACGCCGTCGGTCAGCGCCGTCAGCCGCTCCGACCCCATCGTCACGCGTTCCACGGTCCTGGATTCCTCAGTAGGGTGGGGGCACGCGCGCGTGCTGGCTGCGCGCCGCCTCGGTCCACCAGGCCAGATCGTCGGCGAAGCGGGGAAAGGCGCGCGCCAGCGCGGCGCCACCCTCGCCGGTCGGCTCGGCCGCCGCACTCAGGGCCTGGCCGATGTTGCCGACCGCGAGCGAACTCGACACCACCACCATGCCCATCTCGGACAGGATGCCATGCCACGACAGGGCCGAGCGAACGCCCGCGTAGCGCCCGGCCGAGTAGCTCGCGATCGCGGCCGGCCGCCAGAACCACTCTTCGAGAAAGTGGTCGGTCAGGTTCTTGAGGCCGGGCTGGACGCTCCAGTTGTACTCGCCCGCCACGAACACGAAGGCGTCGGCGGCCCGCAGCTTGCCGGCCAGCTCCTCCAGGGCCGGCGGGGCGGTCCCTTTCGGGTACTCCTTGTACATCCGGTCCAGCATCGGCAGGTCGAGCGCCTTAGCGTCGACCAGCTCCGGACTGGCGCCGCGCTTCGCGAAGGCGCCCACCAGGTAGTCGGCCAGCCGGATGCCCTGCCGGTCGGCGCGGTAGGACCCGTAGAAGATCAGGATGCGGTCGCTCATCGGTGCGATTGTGTCCTCGCGGCGGGGCAGGTCAAGATCGGACGCGTGCTGCGGCCCCGATCAGCTTCGGGCGAAGGCGAGCAGGTCGGCGTTGATCCGGTCGGCGTGCGTGGTCGGCATGCCGTGCGGGTAACCCGGGTAGGATTTCAGCACCGCGCCCGGAACCAGCTTGGCCGACAGGGCGCCGGCGTTGGCGAACGGGACCACCTGATCGTCCTCGCCGTGCATCACCAGGGTCGGCACCGCGATGGCCTTGAGGTCCGCGGTGAAGTCCGTTTCCGAGAAGGCCGCGATGCCGTCGTGGTGGGCCAGCACGCTGCCCATCATGCCCTGCCGCCACCAGTTGCGGCGCACGCCCTCCTGCACGTCGGCACCCTCCCGGTTGTAGCCGTAGAACGGCAGCGTGAAGTCGACGTAGAACTGCGGCCGGTTGGTCGCGGTCTGCCGGCGGAGCTCGTCGAACACGGCAACCGGCACGCCGTTCGGGTTCGCGTCGGTCTTCAGCATGAGCGGCGCCACGGCGCTCACCAGCACCGCCTTGGCGACGCGGCCGGG
>CAXTEP010000189.1:1729-5664 GCA_964243125.1 uncultured Lichenihabitans sp.
TTGCGTCAGGCCGTGGCCGGCCGGAAGCACCCTGTGCTCGACCGCGGCGCCCGCCTCGGCCAGCAGCCGGGCAAGGCGTTGCGCCTTCGCGGCCGGCACGAGCGGGTCCGCGGCGCCCGACAGCACCAGCACGCGCCTGCCCGCGAGATCGACCTGGGGCGGGGCGGCGAGCGGCACGGTCGCCCTGAGCAGGACCGCGCCCGCGAGGGCTTCGGGCCGCAGCAGCAGGGTCGCGGCCGCGATGTTGGCGCCGTTGGAGAAGCCGAGCCCCAGCGGCGGCGCGAGCCCGTAGGCGTCGCGCGCCGCTGCCACGAAGTCGGCGAGCTCCCCCGCCCTGCGGCGGACGTCGGCTTCGTCGAACACGCCCTCCGCCAGGCGCCGGAAGAAGCGCGGCATGCCGTTCTCCAGCACGGGCCCGCGCGGCGACAGCAGGGCGGCGCCCGGCGCGACGCTTCGGCCGAGGTCCAGCAGGTCGGTCTCGTCGCCGCCGGTGCCGTGCAGCAGCAGGAGGGGCGGCACCTCGCCCGAACCGGGCTCGAAGCGGTGAACGAAGCCGAGGGAAGCGTTGGTCATGGTCGTCTCGCCGGCGATGTCGGACGCGGCGCGTCCGCGCGGGAGGAGTTTCGGTCAGGCGATGGCGGGCAGCGCGCGCTCGATCTCGGCCCGGTGCGCTTCGAGGCCGGGCGGCAGCTTGAGGCTCCGGCCCAGCGCCTCGACGGGCTCGTCGATCGCGAAGCCGGGCTGGTCCGTGGCGATCTCGAACAGCACCCCGCCGGGTTCGCGGAAATAGACCGAACGGAAATAGTTGCGGTCGCGCTGCTCGGTCACGCCGAGCCCGTGCACGGCGGCGAGCCGGTCCGCCATGGCAGCCTGGGCCGCGTCGTCCATGGCGCGAAACGCGACGTGGTGGACCGAACCTGCGCCCTGCCGGCCGGGCAGGAAATCCCCCACGGCCCGCAGCGTCACCAGGGCGCCGGCCGGGGCGGTGCCGGCGTAGCGGCGCGAGGTGCCGTCGCGGTCCCGTTCGCGCAAACCGAGCACGTCCGTGAGGATCTCGGCTGTGGCGTCGGCCTCGGACAGGAGAAGCGTGACGCCGTGCAGCCCCCGCAGGGCGTGCTCGGCCGGCACGTCGCCCGTGCCCTGGGCCGGGGCATCGGCGGCGGCGTCAACCCCCACGAGGGCCAGCATCATGCCGTCGGGGTCCCGGAAGCGCAGCGTCGGCTCGCCGAACACGTGAACCAGCGCCTCGTGGCCGGCGCCCTGCGCGATGAGGCGGTGGGTCCACCAGCCGATCGAGGCGCGCGGCACCCGGAACGCGGTTTCCTGCGTTTCGCCCACCCCGACGCGGCCCGGCCCCGCATGCGCGACCGGGAAGAAGGTCACGATCGTGCTGGGGCGGCCGGTCTCGTCACCGTAATACAGGTGGTAGGTGCCGGGATCGTCGAAATTGACGGTCTTCTTGACGAGCCGGAGCCCGAGCACGCGCGTGTAGAAGTCGACGTTGCGGGCGGCGGGACCGGAAAAGGCTGTCACGTGGTGGAGGCCGGTGGCGGACATGGGGCGCGATCCCTGGAGGTTCGGTGCGCCGGCAGGCGCGATCCGTTGCTGTTCGACGTAATGTGCGTCTTGCCCGGGCGACCGAAAAGGGAAACAATCGAAACACATCATTTCCGGATCGACGCGCATGCGGCTGCCCGACTTCGAAGCCTGGGCGGTCTTCGCCAAGGTGGCCGAGACCGGCTCGTTCGCCCGCGCCGCCACCGACCTCGGCCTGTCCAGGGGCACGGTGTCGAAGCTGGTCGGCCGGCTCGAGGCGCGTGTCGGCAGCCGCCTGTTCCACCGCACCTCGCGCAAGCTCGCCCTGACCGAGGCCGGGCGGGCGGCGCGGGACAGCGCGGCCCGCATCCTGGCCGAGGGCGAGTCCGCCGAAGCGCGGGCCACCGCCGGGGCGCGCACCCCGCAGGGCCTCGTGCGGCTCGCCGCGCCGATGTCGTTCGGGCTGGCCCACGTGGCGCCCCGCCTGCCGGACTTCCTCCGGCAGCATCCCGCCGTGTCGGTCGACCTGCACCTGAGCGACGAGGTGGTCGATCTGGTCGGCGGCGGCTACGACGTCGGCCTGCGCATCGCGGCTCTTCCCGATTCCTCCTTGCGCGTGCGCCGGCTCTGCGCGGTGCGTCGCTGCCTCGTTGCCACGCCCGCCTACCTCGACCGGCACGGCCGCCCCACCCATCCCGACGACCTCGCCCGCCACGCCTGCCTCGGCTACGCCTACCTGCCGCGGCCGGACCGCTGGCGGTTCATCGGTGCCGGGGGCGTGGAGGCCGTGGTCACGCCGCGGGGCCCGATGCGGGCCAACAACGCCGAGGCGCTCACGCCGGCGCTGCTCGAAGGGCTCGGGCTGGCGGTGCAGCCCGATTTCATGATCTGGGAGGACCTGCGAACGGGCCGGCTGGAGCGCGTGATGCGCGACTGGTCGCCCCCGCCGATCGACCTGCATCTCGTCATGCCGCCGGGCGAGCCTCGCCCGGCCCGCGTTTCCGCCCTCACGGCCTTTCTGGTGCAGGCGCTCGCGGCCGAGCCCTGGGCCAGGGCGGACGGGGCCCGGCCCGATCCTTCAGTAACCGGCCCCGGGGCTTGACGGGCCGTCCTGCGCGGCAGGGCCGTGAGGATGCGCCGCGGGTCAGGCAATCCCGTCGGCGCGCCCGGACCGCGGAGCCCGCCCGCCGCGCCCGCCGAGCGCCAAGGCGATGAGCTCCGCCTCAGCGCGTCTCCACCGCCATGCCGGGCGCGCTGTCGGGCATCGGGCGGCCCCGCAGCCAGTATTTGGCCCGCCGGGCCAGCTTGAATGCGGGCGTCAGGGGGTTGGGCAGGGTCCGGCGGAAGAACGCGACCTTCTTGACGTAGCGGTCCACGGTCCAGTCCACCACCGCGCCCTTGGGCAGGAACACGACGTCCCCGGGCCCGAGCACGCGCGGCGGGTTGCCGTCGTCGCGCAGCGTCGCCGAGCCCTCGATCACGTAGATCGTCTCGTCGCTGCCGTAGTGCCAGGTGAAGCGGCCGGCCGTGCAGTCCCACACCACCGTGCAGGCCTGCCCGTCGGCGCTGCGCGACAGTTCGGCCACGCGCGCCAGGGGCCGCCCCTCGGTGATCCACTCGGGCCGGATCGGCGCGCTGCGCAACGCCACCCCCGTGGTGTCGGCCTTGAACGGAACACTCGGCATGTCGAACTCCTCCCAACCCGTGAGGAGACAGGATAGTCTCGCGGCGGCGGCGGCGTCGAAGCCGATCTCCCAACCTCGTTAGCGCCGGGTTGAGAGGATCGTGGCGGGGCGCCGGGTCCCGAACAGGAGCCGGAAACCATGGGGCGCTGCGCGTGGGCGGGGCACGATCCGCTGTATTGCGACTACCACGACCGCGAATGGGGCGTGCCCGAGCGCGACCCCCGTGCCCTGTGGGAGAAGCTGGTGCTGGACGGGTTCCAGGCCGGGCTCGCCTGGATCACCATCCTGCGCAAGCGCGACGCTTTTCGCCGCGCCTTCGAGGGCTTCGATCCCGAAGCCGTGGCGCGGTTCGGCGAGCCCGACGTGGCCCGCCTCCTGGCCGACCCGGGCATCGTGCGGTCCCGGGCCAAGATCGAGGCCGCGGTGGGTGGCGCGCGCGCCTACCTGGCGATGCGCGACTCCGGCGCCGACTTCGGCCGCTTCGTGTGGGACGCGGCGGGCGGCGCGCCGATCCAGAACCGCTGGGCCGACCGCACCGCGGTGCCGGCCGAGACGGCCCTGTCGCGCGACCTGTCCAAGGCCCTGAAGGCCCGCGGGTTCACCTTCGTCGGCCCCGTGATCGTCTACGCCTGGATGCAGGCCACCGGGATCGTCAACGACCACGTGGTCACCTGCTTCCGCCATCGCGAGCTTGCGGGGCCGCCCGCGCCGTAG
>CAXTEP010000190.1:0-2753 GCA_964243125.1 uncultured Lichenihabitans sp.
GCGAACTTCTCCAACGTCCGCGGCGCCGCCGAGGCGCTGACGGGCGGCGGCCGGGCCTGCGGGCTGCTGGCGGTCCTGCGGGCGAGCGACCGGTCGGCGGCGCTCGTGACCGCCAACGGCAGCACCCGGCGCTCCTCCAAGATGGTCGTGGTCGACGTGGACCACCCCGACATCGAGGCCTTCGTGCGATGGAAGGCCGACGAGGAGCGCAAGGTCGCGTCCCTCGTAACCGGCTCGCGGACCTGCCAGCACCACCTCAAGAAGCTGATGCAGGCCGCCGTCCTGCAGGAGGGCGGACCGGTCGACGACCCGGCCCGGAACCCGGCCCTCAAACGCGCCATCCGGGCTGCCCGCAAGGCGCACGTGCCGGAAAACTACATCCGCCGCGCCGTGCAGTTCGCGGCCCAGGGCTTCGACAGCATCGAGTTTCCCGTGTTCAACGGCGACTGGGACCAGGAAGCCTACGCGACCGTGGCGGGCCAGAACGCCAACAACACGGTGCGGGTGACCGACGCCTTCCTGCGCGCCGTCGAGGGCGAGGCAACGTGGGACCTGCTGGCGCGGCGGGACGGGCGGCCCGTCAAGTCGGTGGCGGCCGCGGCGCTGTGGGACGAGATCGGCCACGCCGCCTGGGCGTCCGCCGACCCCGGCATCCATTACGCCACCACGATCAACGAATGGCATACCTGCCCGTCCACCGACGAGATCCGCGCCTCGAACTCCTGTTCCGAATACCTGTTCCTCAACGACACGGGGGCGACGCTAGCGTCCTTGAACCTGCTGCGCTTCCGCACGGCGGGCGACACGATCGACCTCGACGCCTTCGAGCACGCCTGCCGGCTCTGGACGGTCGCGCTCGACATCTCGGTCGCCATGGCCCAGTTCCCCTCGGCCGCCATCGCGCGGCGCACCGACGACTACCGGCCGCTCGGCCTGGGGTTCGCCAACCTCGGCGGCCTGCTCATGACCATGGCGATCCCCTACGGCTCGGAGCAGGGCCGCGCGCTCTGCGCCGGCCTGACCGCGGTCCTGTCGGGGGCCGCCTACGCGGCCTCGGCCGAGATGGCCAGGGATCTTGGGGCCTTCCGGGGCTACGCGGCCAACCGCGAGCCCATGCTGCGGGTCGTCCGCAACCATTGCCGGGCCGCCCAGGGCGTCGCGGCCGGCTACGAGGGGCTCTCGGTGCTGCCGGTCCCGCTCGACGCGGCCTCGCTGGCGGCGGTTCCCGGGCTGAACGGCGCCGCGGTCGCGGCCCGCGCCCGCGACCTGTGGACCCGCGCGGCCGAGCTCGGCACGGCGTTCGGGTTCCGCAACGCCCAGGTGTCCTGCATCGCCCCCACGGGGACGATCGGGCTGGTGATGGACTGCGACACCACCGGGATCGAGCCCGATTTCGCGCTGGTGAAGTTCAAGAAGCTGGCCGGCGGCGGCTATTTCAAGATCATCAACCGCGCCGTCGTGGCGGCCTTGCGCAAGCTCGGCTACGGCACCGAGGCGATCGCGGCGATCGAGCACTACGCCATCGGGCACGGGTCGCTGGCCGACGCCCCCGCCATCAACCGGGACAGCCTCGCGGCGCGCGGGTTCACGCCCGACAAGATCGAGGCGATCGAACGCGCGCTCCCGGCGGCCTTCGACGTCCAGTTCGTGTTCAACCGCTGGACGCTGGGCGAATCGTTCCTGACCGACGTTCTGAAGGTGCCGCCCGGGGCGCTCACCGACGAATTCAACCTGCTGCGCCACCTCGGCTTCACCCGGGCCGAGATCGAGGCCGTCAACGTCCACGTGTGCGGCGCCATGACGCTCGAAGGCGCGCCCCACCTGCGGGCCGAACACCTTCCCGTGTTCGACTGCGCCAGTCCGTGCGGCCGCACCGGCACACGGTTCCTGTCGCCCGAAAGCCACATCCGCATGATGGCGGCCGCCCAGCCCTTCCTGTCGGGCGCGATCTCGAAGACCGTCAACATGCCCAACGACGCCACCGTCGAGGATTGCAAGAACGCCTACATGCTGTCGTGGCGGCTCGGCCTGAAGGCCAATGCGGTCTACCGCGACGGCTCCAAGCTGTCGCAGCCCTTGAGCGCGCATCGCATCACCGACGACGAGGAGGACGAGGTCGAGGATCTGCTCGTCCAGACCCCGGACGCGACCGTCACCGAACAGGTCCGCATGATCGCGCAGGCGGGGGCCGAGCACCCCGAGCGGCACGACGCGCGGCTCACGGTCCGCCTCGGGTCACGCCACGTCGCGGTCATCGAGGGGCAGCGGGTCACGCTGCAGAAGCGGCTCGACGAGGTCGACGCGCTGGCGGCGTTTCCCATGGAAGCCCTGGACGCCCCCGACCGGCACGACCTGATCGCCAGCCAGATCGCCGTGGCGATCTCGGTGGGCCTGCAGCACGGCGTGCCGATCGAGCACTACGTCGACGCCTTCACGCGGGGGGTCGTGTCCGACCTGCCCTCGGTACGGCTGCAAACCCCGACCGGCCTCGTCGAGAGCGTGTTCCAGTCCCTCGGCGTGGACCATGCCGGCCGCGACGAGCCCGGACGCGAGGCGCGCGCGTGACCGCCGAGGCAACCGCCGACGCGGCGGCCGACGCCGCGTCGGCGCCCCGCGACCCCGACCCGGTCCGGGCCGCGCTGGCCGAGCTGGTGCGGTTGAAGGACATCAAGGCGCGACACGGGGAAACGGATGATTATCGCGCCAACAAGGATCGCGCCTGGGACGAAGCCCGCCGCGTTCTCGCCCTGACC
>CAXTEP010000190.1:2853-5650 GCA_964243125.1 uncultured Lichenihabitans sp.
ACCCGTTAACGTTTCGACCACACATCCGTGAAAGGTTGGCCATAACGTTTCGGAGTGTCCCGTGCTGCAGCTGTTCTCGACCCCCGGCTCCGGAAACTGCTTCAAGCCGTTCCTCGCCATGCGCCAGCTGCACATTCCGTTCAAGGCGCAGCCGATCGACGTGCTGGCCGGCGAAGCGAGGTCCGAAGCCTACCTGGCGGTCAATCCCGCCGGCACCGTCCCCTACCTGCGCATGCCGGGCGGCGCGGGGCTGGGCGAGTCCAACGCTATGCTGTGGTTCATCGCGGACGGGTCGGGCCTGGTTCCCGAGGACGCTTTCGAGCGCGCCAAGGGCCTGCAATGGATGTTCTTCGAACAGCTCCGGCTGGAGCCGTTCATTTCGCCCGCCCGTTTCCTCACCGCCATCGCGCCCGACCGGGGCATCGGCCGGGAAGCCGAGATCGCGGCCTGGCGGCAGCGGGCCCGCGAGGGCCTCGCGGTGCTGGACCACCACCTAGCGGCGAGCGACTTCGTCGCGGGGCCGCGCTACTCGATCGCCGACATCGGGGTGTTCGGCTACGTCCACGTGGCGCCCGAGGGCGGCATCGGGTTGGACGACTACCCGGCCGTGCGCGCCTGGATCGGCCGCGTCGAGGCGACGCCGGGCTTCGTGCCCATGGCCGACATGACGGCACTCCTGATGGCGCGGAGCGGCGACACGAGTGCGTCGACGAAGGCGGCATGAACCAGCAACCGAGCGAGATGCGGAATACGTTGCATCCGGTGGCAGAAACGGATCTGCCGTTCCCGGCCGATACGGCCATGATCCTCGACCGGCTGACGATGGTGGCGTGGATCTTCGACATCGACCGGGGCCGCGTGGTCTGGGCCAACCGGGCCGGGCTCGACCTTTGGCGCGCCGAGGACGTGGCGTCGCTGGCGGCCCGGGACATGGGGCGGGACATGTCGGCTTCCGTGGCGCGCCGGCTCCGGCAGTACCAGGACGACTTCGTCCGCAAGGGATCGGTCTTCTCCGAGCTCTGGACCGTCTACCCCGACGGCGTGTCCCGCACCGTGCGGGTCCGGTTCTCCGGGTTCCGCCTGCCGGACGGCCGCATGGGGATGTTCTGCGAAGCGCGGGACGAGGTCGACATGCAGCCCGACACGCTGCGGAGCGCCGACGCCCTGCTCCACACCCAGTTGATGATCTCGCTCTACTCGTCGGAGGGACACGCGCTTTACCGCAACCCTGCGGCGCGGGCCGTGGTGGGAAACGATGGCGACGGGATGAAGGGCCGCTTCGTCAACGCCGGTGAATTCGATGATTTCGCCGCCGAACTCGCGCGGTCCGGCGAGGTGAGCCGCGTGGTGCGGGTGCGCACCCAGAACGGCCTCCGCTGGCACGAGGTGACGGCCCGCCAGTGCCACGACGCCGCCACGGCGCGACCCGCGGTCCTGTTCAGCGAAGTCGACGTGAGCGAGCTCAAGGAAACCGAGGCCAAGGCGCATTTCCTGGCCTACCACGACACCCTGACCCGCCTGCCGAACCGGGCTTCGGTCCCCGGGCAGTTCGCCGAGCTGATCCGGTTGGCCGAGCGCCGCGGCCAGGAGCTCGGCGTCTTCTTCCTCGACCTCGACAATTTCAAGCTCATCAACGACTCGCTGGGCCACGCGGTCGGCGACGAGGTGCTGGTCGAGATCGCGCGGCGGCTGGTTGCGGCCGGGCACCGCGGCGCCTCGACGGTGCGGCTCGGCGGGGACGAGTTCCTGATCATCGTGTCGGGCGGCGACCGGCAGACCTACGAGCGGGTCGCGGCCGATGTCCTGCGGGCGCTGGCCGCCCCCGTGCTGATCGGCCATCACAGCCTGACCGTGACGACCAGCGTCGGCATCAGCGTGTTTCCGCGCGACGGCACCGATTTCGAGACGCTGATGAAGAGCGCCGACCTCGCCATGTACGACGCCAAGGAGGCGGGCCGGAACTGCTTCCGCCTGTTCTCGGTCAAGATGCGCGAACGCGCCGATCAGCAGCTGAAGCTGCAGTCCGACATCAAGCTGGCCATCGCCAACGACCAGTTCGAGGTCTACTACCAGCCGCGCGTGTCCCTGCAGAACGCCTCGATCGTGGGCGCCGAGGCGCTGGCGCGATGGAACCATCCCCAACGGGGGATGATCCCGCCCTCCGTGTTCATCCCGGCCTGCGAGGCTTCGGGCCTGATCGAGGACCTCGGCACCCATGTCATGCGGGTGGCGATGCGCCAGCAGCGGCTTTGGCAGGACCAGGGCTTTCCGCTGTCGATCTCGGTCAACGTTTCGCAACGCCAGCTGGTCACCGGCACCTTCGTGGCGACGGTCGAGGACGCGCTGGCCGAGGCGGGCTGCGACCCGCGCCGGATCGAGCTCGAGCTGACCGAGTCCATGCTCATGGAACGCAGCGACGCCTCGGTCGCCATGATCGACCAGCTGCGCGGCCTCGGGTTGACGATCTCGGTCGACGACTTCGGCACCGGATACTCGAACCTGGCGCGCCTGCACGAGTTCGCGATCGACTGCGTCAAGATCGACCGGGCGTTCATCGAGAAGCTGCCCAACGACAAGGCGCTGGCCAAGCTCATCATCTCGCTTGGCAAGCTCATGCACGTGAAGATCGTCGCCGAGGGCGTCGAGAACATCGAGCAGCTGCTCTGGCTGAAGAACCGGGGCTGCGAGGAGTTCCAGGGCTTCTATTTCAGCAAGCCCGTGCCGGCCGAGCAGTTCGAGGCCCTGCTCCGCGCCCATGCCCAGGCCGACACGGGGCGGCCCGCGAAACGTCTCGCCT
>CAXTEP010000191.1:0-3378 GCA_964243125.1 uncultured Lichenihabitans sp.
GTCTGCCCGGTGTCGGGGTCCACGGCCATGGGTACGGTGTCCGTCGTGCTGCGAGGCGAACACGTCGGTCACCACCGAAAGCGCATCCCCGACCAGTCGTTTCGAAAAAGGAAGGCAGGGCGCACAACGCCTCTTCTTCCGTAACCCCAACGTCAGGGCTGACGGGGCGGTTCCGGTCGCAACGCGCGGCACAACAGCCGATCCCGGCCGGACCGGGTCAGAGCGTCTCGACGTGGTCGGGCGACACGATCTCGATCGTGATCGTCTCGACGAAGGCGGCCGAGACCGACTGGAACTCCTTAAAATGGGGCGTTTCGAAGTGGCGCGACAACGCCTCGCGAGACGCCCAGCGTTCCACAAAGTCGAAGCAGTTCGGCTCCGTGATCGAGCTCAGGAGATCATACGACCGGCACTCCGGCTCCTTCACGGACGCGGCGATCAGGGGACGGGCGTTCTCGAGGAAGTCGGCGCGGTGCTCGGTGCGGACGTGGACGGTGGCGATGACGTAGATCATGGGATTCATCCGTTGGTAGCTTCGGTCCCGTGGCGCCCTACTCGGCCGCGAGGCTGAACTGGGCGTCGTGCAGCCGACGGTAAACGCCGTTCCTCGACAGGAGGTCGCGGTGCGACCCGTGCTCGGCGATGCCGCTCGCGTCGACCACCACGATCCGGTCGGCATTGCGCACGGTGGCCAGCCGGTGGGCGATCACCAGCGTGGTCCGGCCTTCCGACAGCTCGGCCAGGGACCGCTGGATGGCCCGCTCGGTTTCGGTGTCGAGCGCCGAGGTGGCCTCGTCCAGGATCAGGATGGGCGGGTTCTTGAGAAACATGCGGGCGATGGCGAGGCGCTGCTTCTGACCGCCCGACAGCTTGACGCCGCGTTCCCCCACCACCGTGTCGAGCCCGGCCGGCAGGGCCGCGATCACGTCGTCGAGGCGCGCGCGCCGCGCCGCCGTCCTGATGTCGCCCTCGCCGGCGCCGAGCCGCCCGTAGGCGATGTTCTCGCGCATCGTGCCGCCGAACAGGAACACGTCCTGCTGCACGATGCCGATCTGTTCGCGCAGGCTGCGCAGCGTCATGGCCCGCACGTCGATGCCGTCGATCGTGATGCGGCCCCCCTGCGGCTCGTAGAAGCGCGGGAGGAGCGAGCAGATCGTGGTCTTGCCGGCTCCCGACGGTCCCACGAACGCGACCGTCTCGCCCGTGGCGATCCGCAGGCTCACGCGCCGCAGCACCGGGCGGCCGGGCGCGTAGCCGAAGCTCACGTCCTCGTAGGCGATGTCGCCCCGCAGCGGTCCGGCGGCCCGGGCATCGGGCGCGTCGGCCACGTCGGGCGCGGTGTCGAGCAGTTCCGTGTAGCGGCGGAAGCCCGCGATGCCCTTGGGGTAGCTTTCCACCACGGCGTTGATCTTGTCGATCGGCCGCAGGAAGACGCCGACCAGCAGCAGGAAGCCCACGAAGCCGCCGTTCGACAGCTGCCCGTGCAGCACGAACCAGGTTCCCGCCACCATGACGATCATCTGGATGAGCCGCATCCCGAGGTAGGACAGCGACACGTTGGCGGCCATGATCCGGTAGGCGTCGAGCTTGGTGCGGCGGTACCCGTCATTGTCCCGGGCGAACAAGGCGCGCTCGTGGTCCTCGTTGGCGAAGGCCTGGACGACCCGCATGCCGCCCACGTTCTCCTCGATGCGGACGTTGAAGGTGGCAACGCGCCCGTAGAGCGCCCGCCAGTTCTGCGTCATGCGCGAGCCGTAATGGCTGGTCACCCAGGCGATGGCGGGCACGATCGCGGCCGTGACCAGCGCCAGCGGGACGTTGACGGTCAGCATGAGCGCGAAGGCGCCCACGAAGGTCATCACGGCGATGAACAGGTCCTCGGGCCCGTGGTGCGCGACCTCGCCGATCTCCTCAAGGTCCTTGGTGATGCGCGCCACGAGGTGGCCGGTCTTCTGCTCGTCGAAGAAGCGGAACGAGAGCTTCTGCAGGTGGTCGAAGCTCTTGCGCCGCATCTCGGTCTCGATGTTGATGCCCAGCATGTGACCCCAGTAGGTCACGACCGACATGAGCCCGGTGTTCAGCAGGTAGATGGCCAGCAGTCCGGCCGAGGCCAGCACGATCAGGCCCCAGTCGCGCCCCGGCAGAAGCGTGTCGACGAACCCCTTCACGGCGATCGGGAAGCCGAGTTCCAGCACGCCGGACACGACCGCGCAGCCGAAGTCGAGCAGGAACAGCCCGCGGTGGGGTTTGTAATAGGCGAGGAAGCGTCGGAGCATGGGCGGGTTCTGAACCCTTCGGGCGTCCGCATCAAGGCGGGCGCGGGTCCGGCCGGGGCTGGAACGGGGCCGCGGCCCGGACGTTGACGAGCCTCCGGCCAGAAGCAAGCCGGCAAGCCGAGGAGGACAGCATGCGGGTTCCAAGACGGGCGGCGTGGGTTGCCGCCATGGCGCTTTGCGCCGTGACGGGCGTTCCGGCCCGAGCGCAGACCAGCCCCGGATCGGCCGAGATCGATGCCTGCAGGGCATCGGGCCTGATCGCTTTGAAGCAGCGCTCGCCGTCCGTGACGAGCGTTGAGATCGATCCCGACACGGTTTCGGTGTCGAAGACCGACACGACCATCGAGCAGACGGCCGTCCGCACGATCGTGCTCGGCCTCGCCACCATCGAAACCGCCAAGAAGGAGAAGCCCAACCAGTTCGTCTGCCTGATCGGCGACAAGGGCAAGGTGCTGCTGACCTTCTTCACCCAGAAATGAACCGGCGGTCCGGCCGGCTGTCGCGGGCCGCGGGGCTCAGTCCGGCTTGAGACCGAGGCGCTTGCGTCCCGTCGCGCGGGAGCCCGTGGCGTCGTGCAACTCGCCCGCCCGGCCGAGGCCGTAGGGCGGCATGTTGACGTAGATGCTTTCCGAACGACCGTCGGCCACCACGAAGGTCTCGTGCCAGATGCCGACATCGCCGTTCAGGCCGATGCGCCGATTGAAGGCCGACCAGGCCGGCAGGTGGGCATGGTCCCGGGACTCGGAATAGGCGTGGAGGTGGGCAAGGCTGCGCCAGTACTGCACCACCATGGTGTTTGGGAAACCCAGTTGCATGCGGCCGTGAAGCAGGCCGAGTTCGGGCTTCACTTCCAACTCGGTCAGCATACGCGGCATGGCCTGCATGACGGGAATCCAGGACTGAACCTTCCAGATCCTGTTCACCCGGATACCGATCAGGAAAACGACGAACTCACCGTCGATCTCGGCGCAGACGCGACGTTCGATTCGTTCAGGCATCGGCCCTCCGAGGCATCAGCCCTGTTTAACGAATGCAAAAGTCACCATAGGCTTTTCACGAGCTCCGGCGGGACGTGACAAACTGCGGCATGGGTGCCCCGGGG
>CAXTEP010000191.1:3478-5637 GCA_964243125.1 uncultured Lichenihabitans sp.
CGCCAAGAAGCCCGTGCGGCATCGCGAGAGCGCCGCCTATCTGGCCGCGGTGCCGCTCGTGGCGGGCTCAAATGCGATCCGTCGGGATGCGGTCGGCCAGGTGCTCGCCCCCCGGGACAATCCTCCGCCCGACAATGCCGCCACGCTGACCCGCTAAGTTAATCCTTAAAGCTGAACAGTCGCGCGTCTTTTTCGTTTCGGTGTAGCGTGGATGAAACAAAACGCCGCTACGGTGGTTCTCGATTTGAGACAGGCGAGGGGAATGCGACGATGAGCGTGGCTGCGTTTCGACGGAAGATCTGGCCGCTGAGGACGTCGGGATTCGACGACACCGTGAGCCATGACGCGGCCGAACTGATCCAGCTCTGGGGCAATGCGGCCTACGAGAAGGCCGCCGAGTTGTCCTGGCGCGAGGACACCGGCCTGATGGCGACGTCGCAGCCCGGTCACTGGTGGCGCGTGCGTCGCGAGATCGGGCGTCGCATCGGGCAGAAGGATCACGAACCTAAGGCCGAGTTCGCCGCTTAGTCGGAGCGGGTTTGGTTATCGGTCGATGAAGCCCCGCCCAAGGCGGGGCTTTTTTATTGTCCTCGGTCCCTTGCGACCGGATCTCGCTTGCAAGCTGACGCATCGACGGCCGGCCATTGGCTCGCCCGTCAGAACCGCAGCATGGCAATTGCCTTGACGCCCGGGATGGTGGCGATCCGCTGCAGCACGGGGTCGGGCACGGCGCCGTCCACCTCCACCAGCGCGATGGCCGAGCCGCCCGGCTCGTCCCGGCCGAGCGCGAAGGTCGCGATGTTGACGCCCGCATCGCCCAGGACGGTCGCGAAGCGGCCGATGAAGCCGGGCTTGTCCTCGTTGGTGACGTAGAGCATGGAGGGCGCGAACTCGGCGTCCACCTTGATGCCCTTGATGGCGGTGATGCGCGGCTTGCCGTCGGTGAACACCGTGCCAGCGATAGCGCGTTCCTGCTGGTCCGTTGCGACCGACAGGGTGACGAGCGATTCGTAATCACCCTCGGCGGCTCGCGTGACCTCCTCCACCACGATGCCGCGCTCCTTGGCGACGGCCGGCCCGGACACGACGTTGACGTGGGACAGCACGGGCCGCAGCAGGCCGGCCAGCGCCGAGGCCGTGAGGGCCTTGGTCTTTAGTTCCGACACCGCGCCCTCGTAGGTGATCCGTACCTGCCGGATGGGGGCGTCGGTCAGCTGGCCCGCGAAGGCGCCAAGCCGCTCGGCCAGCTCGATCATGGGTCGCAGGCGCGGTGCCTCCTCGGCCGTGATCGAGGGGAAGTTGATGGCGTTGGTGATGGCCCCGCGGATCAGGTAGTCGGCCATCTGGTCGGCGACCTGGAGGGCCACGTTCTCCTGCGCCTCGTTGGTGGCGGCGCCGAGGTGCGGCGTGCAGATGACGTTGGGATGGCCGAACAGCACGTTCTGCTTGGCGGGCTCGACCGCGAACACGTCGATGGCGGCGCCCGCCACGTGGCCGCTGTCCAGCGCCTTCCGCAGCGCCTCCTCGTCGATCAGGCCGCCGCGCGCGCAGTTGACGATGCGGACGCCCGGCCTGGTCTTGGCCAAGTTCTCGGCCGACAGAATGTTGCGGGTTTGCGGCGTCATGGGCGTGTGCAGGGTGATGAAGTCGGCCCGCGCCAGCAGGTCGTCGAGCTCCACCCGCTCGACGCCCAGCGCCAGCGCGCGTTCCGCCGACAGGAAGGGGTCGAAGGCCAGCACGCGCATGCGCAGGCCCACGGCCCGCTCGGCCACGATCGACCCGATGTTGCCGCAACCGATGATGCCCAGCACCTTGCCGGTGATCTCCACCCCCATGAAGCGGTTCTTCTCCCACTTGCCGGCTTGGGTGGAGAGATCCGCGGCGGGTAGCTGCCGGGCGAGCGCGAACATGAGCGCCACGGCGTGCTCGGCCGTGGTGATGGAATTGCCGAAGGGCGTGTTCATGACGATCACGCCCCGCGCCGTGGCGGCCGGGATGTCGACGTTGTCGACCCCGATGCCGGCCCGGCCCACCACCTTGAGGCGGGTGGCCCGCTCCAGCAGCTTGCCCGTGACCTTGGTGGCCGAGCGGATCGCCAGGCCGTCGTAGTCGCCGATGATGGCGGCGAGCTCGTCCTTGTCGAGGCCGGGCTTCACGTC
>CAXTEP010000192.1:0-1856 GCA_964243125.1 uncultured Lichenihabitans sp.
ACGCCGGACCGGGGACGCGCGGCCGGGCGCGGGGGCCGGGCGCGAGGCCCGCCGCGCCGCGGCGACCCGCACGTAGGCCAGCACGCCCACGAACACGAAGGTGTTGACGCTGAAGTCTTGCATGATGCCGGGCGTGGTCATGCCGTTGAGAACCAGGGTCAGCACGAAGCAAGCCACGAAGCGCCGGTCGGGCGCCTCGAGCCGCTGGCCCCAGGCGAGCGCGCTTCCCAGCACCACGCAAGCGAAGCACAGGCCGAGCACGCCGGTGCCGGCCCAGGCGCTCAGGAACATGTTGTGGGCGCTGGTGATGTTGATGGCGTCCGAACCCCAGGCATCGGCGAGGTCGCTGGTGGAGATCAGCAGCTGGAGGAAGCGGTCGCCGGCCGAATAGCCCGACCCGAACACGTGGTCGCGGGTCGCGGCGATGAAGGTCGGCCAGAAGGTCGCGCGGCCCGTGGCGTTGGCGAGTTCGGCCGCGGGCTTCTGCAGCACCGCCGACAGGAGATCCAGCAGGGCCGGAAACATCGACAGGCCGAGCATCAGGACCACGAAACCCGCGACCGCGGCCGCGGCCGCGACGTAGCCGGCCAGCCTCCGGCCCGGCCGCGCAGAGGCGATCATCAGGGCCGGCGGCAGCGCCACCAGCAGCGCGCCCGTGCTGGCCGCGGAACCGGCAATCACGAAGCCCGCCAAGCCGAGCGCGAACAGCCGTTTGCGGCGCGGCACGGGCTTGAACGCCACAAACATCATGAGGGCCGCGCAGACGAGCGGCATCAGGTTGTTCTTGGCCGACGAGAAGACGATGCCCGACGCCAGGCTGGCCGCAACCGTCGGGGTCGCGGCCGCCAGCCAGGCCAGGATGAAGGCCGCGAGCAGGCCGGGAAACCGCCGCTCGACGTCGTCGCGATCGAAGACCAGGATGGTGGCGAGAGTGAAGACCGCCAGCTCGACGCTGCGATAGGCCGTGTAGGCCGGCACGATCGACCAGGCGGTGCTGGCCGCGTCCACCAGGACCAGCAGGGTGAAGGGCAGGTAGGGGCGCGCGAAAGGCACGAGGATCACGGTCCGGTCGGCCGTGATCCTGACCGCCAGGTAGATCGCGGTCAGCCCGGCGACCGCCACCGTGACCTTGTTGGACGCGGTCAAACCCTGGTCGAGGATGGCGGTGCCGTCCTCGCGCGCCACGTCGAAGATCAAGTGAAAGAACATGAAAGTCGCGATCAGCGCCATCGGCAGCACGGGCGACAGGTTGCGGGGGCCGGCCGCCACGGCCAGGTGGCGCGAGGCCAGCGGGTACAGGAGCGTGAACCACAGTGCGGTCGCGGCGGCCAGGACGATGCTGAACATCGATCATCCTCATGCTTGGCCGCCCAGGGGCGGCACGGTCCGGCGTCAGCGGCCGGGGGCCACCGGCATCCCGGCCGCCGACGCGCGGGCCCCGGGCCGGGGGGATGCCCGCAGGGCCGACCCGATCCGGCCGGCGGCCCGAAGGGCCAGCCCGATCAGCCGCGGGGGCGGATGGTTGAAGAAGGCGAGCTTGCGGACGTAGCTGTCGACCACCCAGCGGGCCGACGAGCCCCTGGGAAAGAACACGAGGCCGCCCGGGCCGACCCGCCGCGCGGGTCCGCCGTCCTGGCCGATCAGCGCCGAGCCCTCCAGCACGTGGATGGTCTCGTCGAGGTCGTAGAACCAGTCGAACGTGCCCGCGGTACAGTCCCACACGAGCGTGTAGGCGGCCCCGTTGGTGCCCTTGGCCACCAGGGCGTTGCGCGCCGCGGGCTGCCCCTCGACGACCCAGGCCGGGTTGATCGGCGCGGCCCGCAGATCGGCCTCGGCCAGGGTTGTGAACGCGATGG
>CAXTEP010000192.1:1956-5628 GCA_964243125.1 uncultured Lichenihabitans sp.
GGGTTGATCGGCGCGGCCCGCAGATCGGCCTCGGCCAGGGTTGTGAACGCGATGGCGGGCGAAGGCAAGGACGGCTCCCGTGGCGGACGACAGACCGTAGCGTGGACCGTCACAACCGGGGAAGTTTTCCGGATGGTCCTGGTTAATCCGGAAACACGCGGGCCTTCGGTCCGCGATTTCCACCGAGGCGGTTAAGGTTGCGTGACACCGCGGGCCCGCCGCCCTGTCGGCCGGGGCGCGCTCGTTTCGGCGAGGGCCCGCCCGCTTCCCACGGGGTGCCACACCGGCACGTGGGGGAAGTTTGTCAATCTTCGTTGCGCATCCTCCGGCGCCAGTGAGCTACGGTTGTCGGGCGTACCGGTCATGCGTTTCAGAAATCTGTCATTGGCGAGAAAGCTGGCCGTCGGGTTCGGGGCCGTGCTGGCCATCGTGGCGGCCAGCGCGACCGTGACGGTGATCGACGTCCGGCGGGTCGCCGAGATCGAGCGCCTGAACGCCGTGGCCGGAGCCGCGATCGACAGTATCGACCAGGTGTCGGGCGGCCTGAACGGGGCGCGAGCCAATGCGGCGCGCTTCGTGACGACCGGCGACGAGGACGACCAGTCCAAGGCGCAGGCCGGCGTCACCGACCTGAACACCAGCCTGGCGACCGTCAAGGACATCTGCGAGAAGGACGCGCGCCATCTGCTGCCCGTCGTGGCCGACTACAGGGAAAAGCTCGACGTCCTGACGCAGAAGTTCATCTATCCCGAGCTGGAACTGGCCGCGAGTCCCGACACGCGGGCCCAGGCCGCCGCCATGATGGCATCCCCCGCCAGCGCGGCCGCGTCCGACGACGTGGAAGACGCGTTCCGGACCTTGCGCGGCGCCGTCAGCGGCTGGGCCCAGGACTCGACCGAGGCCGGCAACCGCGCCATGAACCAGGTCAGGCTCCTGGTGCTGGCCAGCGGGATCGCGACCGTGGCGCTCGGCTGCGCCATGGCCTGGATCATCGTCCGGGCGGTCCGGCGGCCCCTGACGTCGATGACCGCGGCCATGAACAGGCTCGCGTCCGGCGACAACGCCGTCGAGGTTCCGGCACTCGGGCAGAAGGACGAGATCGGCCAGATGGCCGTGGCGGTGCAGACCTTCAAGGAGGCCGCCATAGCCAAGCTCCGCTTCGAGCGCGAAGCCGCCGAGGCGCGCCGAGCCGCCGAGGAGGAGCGCGCCGGCCACGAAGCGGCCCGCGCCGAGGCGGCCCGGCTGCAGGCCCAGGTGGTCGCGGCCCTGGCCGACGGGCTGGCCCGGCTGTCCCAAGGCGACCTCGTGTTCCGGCTCACGGCTTCCTTCGCGCCCGAATACGAACGGCTCAAGGCCGATTTCAACGCCGCCATGGAGCAGCTGCAGGACACCGTGACGACGGTGTCGGACAACACGGCGCTGATCCGCTCGGGCGCCGCGGAGATCGCGACGGCGTCCGACGACCTGTCGCGCCGCACGGAGCGGCAGGCCGCCACCCTGGAACAGACCGCCGCGGCGCTGGACCAGATCACCGCCACGGTGAGGAAGACCGCCGAGGGCGCCACCCATGCCCGAGACGTCGTCTCCACCGCCAAGGCCGACGCCGAGCGGTCGGGCGACGTGGTGCGGCGGGCCGTGCAGGCCATGAGCGCCATCGAGGGCTCGTCCCGCCAGATCGGCCAGATCATCGGCGTGATCGACGAGATCGCGTTTCAGACCAACCTGCTGGCGCTCAACGCCGGGGTGGAGGCGGCGCGCGCCGGCGATGCCGGCCGGGGCTTCGCGGTGGTGGCGTCCGAGGTGCGCGGGCTGGCCCAGCGCTCGGCCGAGGCCGCCAAGGAGATCAGAACCCTGATCTCGGCCTCGGGCCAGCAGGTCGGCCAGGGCGTCGATCTGGTGGGCGAGACCGGCCAGGCCCTGGCGCGCATCGGGGCCCAGGTCAGCGAGATCAACGCGATCGTGGCCGACATGGCGTCCTCGGCGCACGAGCAATCGACCGCGCTCCAGGAGGTCAACACGGCCATCAATCAGATGGACCAGATGACCCAGCAGAACGCCGCCATGGTGGAGCAGTCCACGGCCGCCAACCAGGCGCTGAGCCAGGAAACCGGAGAACTGGCCCGGATCATCGGCCGGTTCCGCACCGCGCAGCACCCCGAATCCGTCCAGGGCGCGAGCGAGGCGGGCGACGCGCCAGTGAGGCCGGTGGCGGGGCTGAGAACGGTGGGACGCGGCGGCGCGGCGCGGGCGCCCGACGCCGAGGTCCACGCGTGGGATGCGTTCTGACGGCCCC
The DNA here is from genome assembly GCA_964243125.1 of uncultured Lichenihabitans sp. Lineage (GTDB taxonomy): Bacteria > Pseudomonadota > Alphaproteobacteria > Rhizobiales > Beijerinckiaceae > Lichenihabitans. The sequence continues at coordinate 4,250 of CAXTEP010000192.1, forward strand.
TCACCGTAGGTCCCGGTCCCGCGGCGGGGCCGTCGCGCTCCGTACCTTGCCCTAACGCCTGCCGCGAAAGGCTGGACGGAACCGGGGCTTTTCCCCTATCACTCCGGCCGGTTACGAGGACGCCCGTTATCGGGCACAACCGTCGCGGCGAAACCGCGCGCGGGCACGGGCACGAGCATCAATGGCGAACGTCGCGGTGGTCGGCGCCCAGTGGGGCGACGAGGGCAAGGGCAAGATCGTCGACTGGCTGTCCACCGAGGCCGACGTCGTGGTGCGGTTCCAGGGCGGCCACAACGCCGGCCACACGCTGGTGATCGACGGCAAGGTGTTCAAGCTCGCGCTGCTGCCGTCGGGCATCGTGCGCCCCGGCAAGCTGGCCGTGATCGGCAACGGCGTGGTGCTCGATCCCCACCACCTGCTGGGCGAGATCGCGACGCTGCGGGCCCAGGGCGTGGCGGTCGGGCCCGACAACCTGAAGATCGCCGAGAACGTGCCGCTCATCCTGGCGCTGCACCGCGAGCTCGACGCCCACCGCGAGCAGGCGAGCCCGAGCGGCACCAAGATCGGCACCACCAAGCGGGGCATCGGCCCGGCCTACGAGGACAAGGTGGGCCGCCGGGCGATCCGGCTGACCGACCTGGCCGAACCCGACGCGCTGGACGAGAAGATCGACCGGCTGCTGGCCCACCACGATCCGCTGCGGCGCGGCCTCGGGCTCGAGCCGGTGTCGCGCGCGGCGGTGCGCGACGAGCTGATGGCGGTTGCGGCCGCGGTTCTGCCCTACCGGGCGGTCGTGTTCGAGCTGCTCGACGCCGAGCGGCGGGCCGGCAAGCGCATCCTGTTCGAGGGCGCCCAGGGGGCCCTGCTCGACGTCGACCACGGCACCTACCCCTTCGTCACCTCGTCCAACACGGTGGCGGGCGCGGCCGCCGCGGGGTCGGGGCTCGGGCCGCGGGCGATCGGCTACGTGCTCGGCATCGCCAAGGCCTACACGACGCGGGTGGGCGGCGGGCCGTTCCCGACCGAGCTGCACGACGAGGTCGGGCAGCGCATCGGCGACAAGGGCCACGAATACGGCGTCAACACGGGGCGCCGGCGGCGCTGCGGGTGGTTCGACGCGGTGCTGGTGCGCCAAACCGTGAAGACCTGCGGGATCGACGGGATCGCGCTGACCAAGCTCGACATCCTGGACGGCTTCGACGAGATCCGGATCTGCACGGCCTACCGGCTCGACGGCGCGCTGCTGCACCACCTGCCGGCCAGCCAAGCCGCGCAGGCGCGCATCGAACCCGTGTACGAGACGTTCCCGGGCTGGGACGGCGCAACCGGCGGGGCCCGGTCCTGGGCGGACCTGCCCGCGCAGGCGATCAAATACGTGC
>CAXTEP010000193.1:0-2850 GCA_964243125.1 uncultured Lichenihabitans sp.
TCCAGGATCTCGTCGAGGTCCTCGGACACGAGCAGCACGGCGGCGCCGCGGTTGCGCTGTTCCATGATCTGCGACCGGATCTCGGCCACGGACGCGAAGTCGAGCCCGAAGCAGGGGTTGGCGACGATCAGCACGTCCACGTCGCCCGACAGTTCGCGCGCCAGCACGGCCCGCTGCACGTTGCCGCCCGAGAGCGTCTCGATGGGCGCGTCGGGGGAAGCGGTCTTGACGCGGTAGCGCTCGATCAGCGCCTCGGCGCGGTCCCGCATCGGGGCGCGGCTCATCCACCAGCCGAAGCGCGCGAAGGGCGGCTTGTCGAAGGCCCGGAACGCCATGTTCTCGGCCACCGACATGCGCGGCACGGTGGCGTTCTTGAGCGGCTCCTCGGGCAGGCCGAACACCTTGTAGCGGTCGAAGTCACGCCGCACCGGCTCGAACGGCTGGTCGCGGATGAAGATGCGCCCGTCCCGCAGGGGCCGCTGGCCGCCCAGCACCTCGACCAGCGCGGCCTGCCCGTTGCCCGACACGCCCGCGATGCCCAGGATCTCGCCGGCCGCGACCTTGAGATTGAGTCCGTCCACGGCCGGACGCCCCGCGTCGTCGTCGGCGAACAGGCCCGCCACCTCCAGCACGGTCGTCCGTTTGGCGGGGGCGACCCGGGCGGCGCGCTCGCGGATGGCGGTGTCGCCGATCATCATGCGGGCCATGGCGTCGGGGGTCAGGTCGGCGACCCGGCCTCCGCCCACGTGGGCGCCGCGGCGCAGCACCGACACGGCATCCGCGAAGGCCATGACCTCGCGGAACTTGTGGCTGATCATCAGCACCGAGAGTTCGCCCCGCGCCGTCATGCCGCGCAGCAGGCCCAGCACCTCGTCGGCCTCGCCCGGCGTCAGCACCGAGGTCGGCTCGTCGAGGATCAGGAAGTGCTGGTCGAGGTAGAGCAGCTTGAGGATCTCGAGCTTCTGCTTCTCGCCGGCCGACAGCGCCGACACGGGCGTGTCGAGCGGCACCCGAAACGGCATCCGCTCCATGAAGGCCGTGAGCGCGGCCTTCTCGCGCCGCCAGTCGATCACGGCGGGCGCGTCGGCGCGGCTGATCACGAGGTTTTCCGCCGCCGTCAGCGAGGGGACGAGCGTGAAATGCTGGTACACCATGCCGATGCCGAGCGCGCGCGCGTCGCGCGGGTTGCGCACCGTGACGGCCTGCCCGTTCACCGCGATCGTGCCCTCGTCGGGCTGGTAGAAGCCCATGATGCACTTGACGATCGTGGACTTGCCGGCGCCGTTCTCGCCCAGCAGCACGTGGAATTGCCCGGCCGGCACGTCGAGGTCGACGTGGTCGAGCGCCGTCATGGCGCCGAAGCGCTTGGTCATGCCGGTGGCGCGGAGCGCGATGGCGCGGTTGGCCCGCGTGGTCGCGGGCGTTGCGGCGGCGGCCAAGGCGCTCATGGCTGGTCCTCGCTGTCGGCGGCGATCAGGGCCACGGGTCCGCCGCCGTCGGGGCCCTGGTGCTCGGCCCCGCCGGACACGAACAGTTCGGCGTGCCCCACGAGGCCGGCGAGGACGCCGCCCGTGAAGGCGCGGGCGTGCCGGGTGGAGGACAGGTCCGAGTCGGTCAGCATGGTGTGGCGGCTGCCCCGGAGGCGACCGTCCGACGCGGATCCGACCTTGGCGATCACCACCCTGAGGCGGGCGCGTTCGGCCTCCACGAGCTGCCCGGCCCCGCCGAGGCCGAGCCGGCCGAGGGCCTGGCGCACCGGCTCCACGTCGACCGCATCCGCCATGACGGCGTGGGCGACGCGCAGGGGGCCGGACCAGTCGATGCCGCTGCCCAGCACTACGATCTCGTGGCCGAGCAGTTCCACCCCCGCCGAGGCGGAAGCGCGGGACGAGAACAGCGTCCAATCGTGGCCGATCCGCCCGTTGGTCACCACGGCGCGGTCGACCTCGCCCAGCGCCACCGCCACGCCCAGCGCGGACGCGGCCCGCGACAGCGCCATGGAGGTCAGCGTGTTGCCGGTGGCCACCTGCACGCCCCGCCGCGCCGCCTCGGCGATCCGCTCGCTCGTCAGCAGCGGGCATTTGACCTGCACGAGGTGCACGTCGGCGGGGTCGGCAATCCCCGCGTCCGCCATGGCGCGGTGGACGCCCTGGGCCACCATGTCGACCTGGCCGGTGCGGCCGAGGTCGTCGAAGCGGAGCGTGGGGGTCTGGGCGCGACCGATGGCCAGGGCGCCGGCCTGCGCGGTCTCACCCGAGTCCAGCACCTCGAACACGTTCCAGTGCGGCGACAGCGCCCCCTCGGTGCCGCCCGACATGACGAGGCAGACGGAAGCGACATTGGCGCCGGCGTAACCGCGAAGGCAGTCGCCCAACGCGCGGGACGCCAGCGCCCGGGTCCAGTCGTTGACGTTGCCGTTGCCCTCGGTCTTGCCGAACACGGCGACCACGGCGCGGGGATCGATGGAGCCGTCCGCGAAGGCCTGCTCCAGGCCCGCGACGTCGTCCGGACTGGCGGCCGGCAGGCGGTGGACGCGGGCTTGGCGGGTCACCGCGGCAGCCCGTCCAGCACGGCGTCGGCGGTCGCGGTGGCGCCGAACACCCCGCCCTGCATCCGCACCATGCGGATCGCGGCCAGGTGGTTGTCGCGGTCAGTGGCGCCGCAGCAGTCCTCGACCAGCAGGCACTCGAAGCCGCGGTCGTTGGCTTCCCGCATGGTGGTGTGGACGCAGACGTCGGTGGTGATGCCGGTCAGCACGAGGTTGCGGAGCCCCCGCGTGCGCAGGATCATCTCGAGGTCGGTGGCGCAGAACGAGCCCTTGCCGGGCTTGTCGATCACGATCTCGCCCGG
>CAXTEP010000193.1:2950-5623 GCA_964243125.1 uncultured Lichenihabitans sp.
CGGCCCGCCGCGAGGTCGTGCATGTAGGTGTAGGGGCAGTCGCCGGCCCCGCCCGCCACGGCCGTGTAGCCGCGGTGGCCCAACTGGTAGATGTTGTTCTCGACGCCCCAGTGGATGCGGGCCTCGCGCACGAGGTCGGGCCGCACCTCGGCCGTGATGATCTCGTCGGGCCGGCCCGTGGTGCCGTGCGCGATGATGCTGCCATCGAAGTTGACGATCATCGCTTCGCCCATGGAGTCGAACTGCCCGTCCGACCCGCTCATGCACACGTTGGCGGTCACCATGAGGTTGCAGAAGCTGTTCGACTGGTTGGTGAAGCGCCACGACTCGCGGATCGGCGCCGTGTAGCCCGCCGTCCGCAGCATGATCTCGGCGCCCTTGTAGGCGCATTCCCGCGCCATCTCGGGGAACATGCCGTCGTGGCAGATGATCAGGGCGAGCTTCGCGCCCTTGGGCCCGTCGATCACCGGGATGCCGCCGGGCCCAGGCTCCCAGGGCTCGACCGGCACCCAGGGGTGCATCTTGCGGTAGGTGAGCCTGACCTCGCCCGCGTCGTCGATGATCAGACCCGTGTTGTAGGGGTTGCCCCGCGGGTTCCGCTCCATGACCGAGAAGCAGCCCCAGATGCTGTTGTCCCGGCAGGCCATCTTGAAGGCCGCGACCTCCGGACCGTCGAGGGCGCACATGATGTCCGGGTTGGTGTCCATCGACAGCCCGTGCAGGCTGTATTCGGGGAACACCACGAGGTCCATGGTCCCGAGATTGCCGCGCGCTTTCGCGACGGTGCGGACGATCCTGTCGGTCTGGGCCGTGAGTTCGGCGGGCGTCCTGACCACCGGCAGCTGCGCTTGCACGAGGCCGATCACCACCCCGTTCGGGCTCTTGTTGAGGCCACCCAATCCGTTCATGCCGGCTCCTACCGCGTGATGGAGAGTTCGCCCGGCACGGCGCGCAGGGCCTGCTTGGAATTCGACGAGCCGATCATGATCAGCAGGGTCAGCACGTAGGGGGCGGCGTTGAACAGGTAATAGCCCTGGGTGATGCCGACCGACTGGAGCGCCGGCCCGAGCGCGCCCGCGGCCCCGAACAGCAGGGCGGCGGCGACGCAGCGCAGCGGGCTCCAGCGCGCGAAGATCACCAGCGCCACGGCCATCAGTCCCTGGCCGGACGACAGGCCCTCGTTCCACGAGCCCGGGTAGGACAGCGATAGGAACGAGCCGCCGACCCCGGCCAGGAAGCCGCCCGCCGCGGTCGCCAGGAACCGCACGAGGTCGACCGACACCCCCATGGCGCGGGCCGCCGCGGCGCTGTCGCCCGTGGTTCGCACAACGAGGCCCCAGCGCGTGTTGGCGAACCCCCAGGCCATGGCGACCGCGACCGCGAGCCCCACGAAGAACAGCGGGTTGACCTGCAGGGCTTCGGCGAGCTGCGGCATCCCCGTCCAGCCCCCGAGCGCCAGCGCCGGCAGGTGGGCGGCCTGGGGCTGGATGAACGGCTTGCCGAAGAAGAACGCGAGGCCGATTCCGAACGTCATCATGGCGATGCCGACCGCGATGTCGTTGACGCGCGGGAGCTTGCACAGGTAGCCGTGCATGGCGCCGAGCAGGGTGCCCGCCACGCCGCCCGCCAGCACGCCCAGCCAGGGCGAACCCGTCTCGTAATCGGTCGCGTAGGCCAGCATCGCGCCCAGCACCAGCGTGCCTTCGAGCCCCAGGTTGATGCGGCCCGACTTCTCGGTCAGGCACTCGCCAAGCGCCACGAACATGAAGGGCGTCGACACCCGGATGGCGCCGCCCAGCAGGGCCAACAGGATGATGGGCAGCGAGCCGCTCACGTGCGCGCCCGCCGGCCCGGGGCCTGGAAGATCGCGAAGCGCCCGTAGAGCGTTTCCGAAGCCAGCAGGATCACGAAGATGAAGCCCTGCAGCACCAGCACGGTGGCGTCCGGCATGCCCATGCGGCGCTGGATCAGCCCGCCCGCGGCCGCCAGCCCGCCGAACAGCACCGCCACGGGCGGGATGGCCAGCGGGTTGTGGCGCGCCAGGAACGACACCAGGATGCCCGTGAACCCGTAGCCGGCCGCGAGCGACGCGTTGGCCCGGCCCTGCACGGCCGCGACCTCGTAATAACCCGCGAGCCCCGCGCAGGCGCCCGCGATCAGCGCGCAGGTCACCACCAGCCGGCCGACCGGCAGGCCCTGGGCCTGCGCGGCCCGGAGGTTGCCGCCCGTGATGCGCGCCGCGAAGCCGAACACCGTGCGGTCCATAAGGACATAAAGCAGGATCGAGACCACGACCCCGGCCACGAGGCCCCAGTGGATGGAGGTGCCCGGGATCTTGCCGACCGCGTAGGCGGCCCCGATGGGCAGGGTCGAAGCCTTGACGGTCTGGGCCGGGTCGCGCAGCGGGCCCTCGACGAAGAACAGGGTGAGCGCGATGCCGATGTAGGACAGGAGCAGCGACGAGATCGTCTCGTTGACGCCCCGCGCGTAGCGCAGCCAGCCCGCAAGGCCGATCCAGCCGCCTCCCACCGCCATGGCGGCGAGTGCCATGAGCGGCATCACGGCGAGGGCGGGGGCGCCGCTGCCCACGAAGGGGACCGCCGCGGCGGCGGCCGCGAAGCCGCCCAGCACCAGCGCGCCCTCGCCGCCGATGATCGTCAGCCCGAGCTGCGC
>CAXTEP010000194.1:0-5561 GCA_964243125.1 uncultured Lichenihabitans sp.
TAGCGGATCTCGCTCGTCGCCACCGTGTCGTTCTCGTTGATGATCGGCACGGCCCGCATGGCGAGCAGGCGCGCCAGCGTTTCGCGCGCGTTGAGGTAGCGGCGGCGCTCCTCCGTGTCGCCCAGGGTCAGCAGGATCTGGCCCGCCGTGATGCGACGCTCCCCCAGCACCTCGGCCCAAACGCGGGCCAGCGCGATCTGCCCCACGGCGGCCGCGGCCTGACTGTCCTCGAGCTTCAGCGCGCCGCGCGGCAGGCCCAGCACCGTGCGGCCGAGCGCGATGGCGCCCGACGACACCACCAGCACGTCGCACCCGCGCCCGTGCAGCCCCGCGATGTCGAGGGCGAGCGCGTCCAGCCAGGCGCGCTTGGGCTCGCCCGCGGCGCGGTCCACCAGCAGCGAGGACCCGACCTTGATGACGATGCGGCGGAAGCGGTCAAGGCTCGGGATCATGGCGGCGCGGCTTCGGCCGATCGGGCGGGCTTGTCAAGCGGAGGTGGAACGTATCCCAGGACGATCGAGTCAATGGTCACCGGCGCGACCGTCCGCCGGACGCAAGGGCCTGAATAGGCCGCGATCCCCTCATCCTGAGCCTGTCGAAGGATGGGCGCACGCGCCATCCCCCGATCACCCTTCGACAGGCTCAGGGTGAGGGCGGAGGAGATCGGCTTGACCGCCCTTCCCGTTCCCAACCTGTCCAAGAACGAGCCGGACGTTCACGCGAGTGCCCGAGGGAGTATCCTGTCCCGGCCTGATCGTGGGCAAAACTGAATTCGATCTGGAAGGCTCATTGCTATTGCAGCGATACGCAGCTGGCCGAACCCCCAAACTGGGGTGAACACTCAATCAGCTTGGCCGTGCGAAGGTCCGAGAAGGAGGGAAGCGGGATCGCGCCCAAGAACGATCACTCTTGCCGCGTCGCCAAGACGTGCGCCACGACCGCGTTGGCGTGTCCATGGCCCATCCCGTGATCCGTCTTCAGCATCGCGACCAGTTCCATGTGCTTGGCCGGAAGCCTCTCACGGACGAGTTGCTGCCACTCACTGATGGGCCGCCCATATTTCTGTTCGATCGACGGGAAATATGAAGCCGGTCCCTTGGTCGGTTCAGCAGGCACGGCGCGACATCCTTCGGTCAACGTTCGCTGACGGCAGCTTGATCACGGAACGCTCGGATCGCAACGACCGCCCTGAGCTCGGACCCTTGACCCAGGCTTTCCCAACCCCACGGTCCAGCATCGTCAAATCAACAGCTCATCCGATTGGCGTGAAGGCGTTGTCGATGTGACGTCTTCCCCCAAGCCGGTCCGCCCGTCGGCGAGCCGTGTTATGCGAGCCCGCACGGGCCCGGGCTCGCGACCCTCCAGAACATGCCAACATGTCCGATCAGCCGTCGTCCAGCCCCAACAATCCGACGCCCGTGGCCCTGCTGGTGGCGGGCGCCTTCTTCATGGAGAACCTGGACGGCACCGTGATCGCCACGGCGCTGCCCCGGATGGCGCAAAGCTTCCACGCGGCGCCGGCGGCGCTCGCCACGGGCATGTCGGCCTACCTGGTCACGCTGGCGGTGTTCATTCCGGCCAGCGGCTGGGCGGCGGACCGGTTCGGGGCCGGGCGGGTGTTCACGGCGGCCGTGGCGCTGTTCACCTTCGCGTCCGTCCTGTGCGGCGCGAGCCGCAGCCCCCTCCAGTTCACGGCGGCCCGCGTCCTGCAGGGTTGCGGCGGCGCCCTGATGACGCCCGTCGGGCGCCTGGTCGTGCTACGCGACACGCCCAAGCCCGCCCTCATGCGGGCGATCGCGACGCTGACCTGGCCGGCCCTGGTGGCGCCCGTGCTGGGGCCACCGCTCGGGGGCTTCATCGCGGCCGCGACCTCCTGGCGCTGGATCTTCCTGATCAACCTGCCGATCGGGCTGGCGGGCCTCCTCCTTTCGCGGCGCCTGCTCGGGCACGCCGACGCGCGGCAGGCGCGCCCCTTCGACGGGGTCGGCTTCGCGCTGAACGGCGCGGCCCTGGCGGCGCTGCTGACCGGGCTCGACCGCCTGGGCCGCGCCGGCCCGGACGGGCGGGTGACCGCCGCGGTGCTCTGCGCCAGCGCCGGCGCGGGATGGCTCGCGGTCCGGCACGCGCGGCGCCACCCGCACCCGCTCGTGTCGCTGGACGCCTTCGCGGACCGCAGCTTCGCGGTCACCATGGGGGGCGGGTTCGTGTCGCGGGTGGCGATCAGCACCACGCCGTTCCTGCTGCCCCTGCTGTTCCAGCTCGGCCTGGGGCTGGACCCGTTCGCGTCGGGCCTGCTGGTGCTGTGGTACGGGCTGACCAACATCGGCATCAAGCCCGCCACGTCGGCGATCCTGCGGCGCTTCGGATTCCGCGCCGTGCTGATCGTCAACACGGGGCTGAGCGCGTCGGCCATCGCGGCCTGCGGCCTGATCGGCCGGACCACGCCGGTCTGGCTGATCGTCCTGCTGCTCATGCTGGCGGGCGCGAGCCGCTCGCTGCAGTTCACCGCGCTCAACACGCTGGCCTTCTCGGAAGTGCCGCCCGGCCTGACGGGAGCCGCCAACACGCTGTTCAACACGGCGTTCCAGCTCGCGATCGGCCTCGGGATCGCGATCGGGGCCGTCGCGCTCAAGACGATGACGGGCCTGCTCGGGCCCGACCCGCTTCCGGCCTTCGGGGCAACGTTCCTGGCCGCGGGCACCCTGGCCCTGCTGCCCCTGGCGGACGTGCTGCGGCTGCGGCCGGACGCGGGCGCGGTGGTGAGCGGGCACGGGGCGCGAAACGCGGCCGCGTGAGAGCTCCGGCCACGCCAATGCCGTCCGCACCGTGTGCGGCGCCCCAAGGTCACCCGCCATGCACGGGCAAGCGCCAGGACGCGTGTCGGCACGCCATCGACAGGCGGCAGGTCACCCAGCGGCGACACGGGGCCGGGATCGGGCCGATGCGGTGCGAGGCAGGGGATTGAGCCGCGAGCCTGCGGTCAGCAGACTAACATTCAAATAGGCGCACCCGGCGTGAACTCGGCGGCATGTCGCTCGTTTCGTTCATGTAAATGGAGTGATTGCGTATGCCCCGGTATCATTTTCAGCGGACGGACGGACAGATCGAGCCTGACCCCGAGGGCAGCGTGCTTCCCGATCTGCATGCCGCGCGGATGCAAGCCGTCGTTTACGCCGGGCAATCGCTCAAGGATCATCCCGAGATGGTCTGGGACGGACACGACCTGAACATCGAGGTCACCGACGACACGGGCCTGATGCTGTTCGTCGTGACCGTGATGACGATCGAAGCGCCGGCCATCCACGACAGCTGAGTTCGCCGGCATTGCGACCGAGGCCGACCGATACGTCGGCGCACCGAGCCCGCGTCCTCCAGTCGACGCCCGGCCCTCGACGCTCCTCCCCGGGCGGCGGGCAGGGCCGGTCGCGGAGCGATGGTCAGGCTTTCAGGTCGACGGGTCTGGCGGTTGCGGCGAGAAACAAGGCGGCCAGCACGGGCAGGAGCAGGGCCCATGTCTGGATCCGGGACGCGACCACCGCGCCGAGCACCGCCCCGATCAGAAAGGCGCTCCACACGCCGCCCAGGGTGGCGGCGCGCCACCAATGCGTGTCCCACGCGCCCAAAGCCTTCGGGACGGGCATCCGGCGCAGCGCCGCGACGACCTGCTCGGCCAGGTTCTTCAGGTCGCCCGTCACGAACCCGACGTTCGCAGCCTGCCCGCCGATCCGGGACACCGTGGTGTTCATGAAGCCCATGGCCAGGGCGAGAACCATCACCAGGAACCAGGGGGGTGCGGCCGCGAAACTCGCACCGACCGCCATGGCGAGCAGCCCCGCGACGATGAGAAAGACGCGGGAAAGCTGCTGCCGGCTCTTGTCCGGCTGCACCAGCAAACCCAGCACGAGGCCGACGACGAAGAACGGGATGGGAAGGACGTCGTGCGCGGCGGCCGCGACGTGCGCCTGCCCGACGCTCGTTCCCGTCGACGCCGTTTGGCCGCTCATGAACGAGCTGTAGACCCCGAATCGCATCAGGCTGCAGGCGTCCACGAAACCGCACAGCGTCGCGCAAAGCAGCACGCCCCCCGCGGGCAGTCGGCGGCCTTCCGGCGGCACCGAACCGATGTCGGAGGCTGGTGTCATGCAGCAAACCTGTCGCATGATACCGGTGCGGGCCGCAACCGCCGGACCGGGCGTGTTCGACGCGGCGGCGCGGCTGGCCATCGTCCGGCCGACCGAGTGCGAGCCGTCGCCGGCCGCGATCGTGGACGCGCCGCAGGGCGTGCCGCCCTGGCCCGCCCGCCGGCCTCCCGTCTGGTTCCGGAAAGGCGCCATCCGGGAAACGATGCGGCCGTAGCGGGTCGGCCCCGCCACGATCGCGTCGTGGTCCACCGGATCGCCGGGCGAGGCGACGGGCGCGATCCGGTCCGGCACCGCGAAATCCAATCGCGACAGTGGGGCGATCCAGGATATGAGGCTCTTCACGCGGCGCGAAGGTTGGAGAACAGTGCGGCGTCGGCGTTCCGACCGATCTCACCCGGGAGCGGGCCCATGATCAACGACCAGGAAACGTCGCTGCGGATCGGCGCCGTCACGCTCACGGTGCACGACCTCGACCGCGTGGCCCGCTTCTACCGCGAGGTCGTGGGCCTGCGCGAGCTCGGCGCCGAACCCGACGCCGTCCGGCTTGGGACGGGCTCGGCGGTTCTGCTCGAACTCCGCCGCGACGCCCGGGCGCGCTTCCGTTCGCCCCGCGACGCCGGGCTGTTCCACACGGCCTTCCTGCTGCCGAGCCGGGCCGACCTCGGCGGCTGGATCCGGCACGTCGCGCGCAACCGGGTGCCGATCGAGGGCGTGGCCGACCACGGGGTCAGCGAGGCCGTCTACCTGGCCGATCCCGAGGGCAACGGCGTGGAGGTTTACAGCGACCGTCCGCGCCACATCTGGGCGTGGTCGGATGGCGCCGTGGCCATGCGGACCGACCCGCTCGACACCGAGGCCCTGATGCGCGACGCGGGACCGCTCCCCTGGGACGGCGTGCCTGAGGCCACGACGGTCGGCCACGTCCACCTCAAGGTCGGCGCGATCGCGCCCGCCGACGCCTTCTACGCGGGCGTCCTGGGCGTGCCGCTGACGGCTCGCTATCCGGGCGGCAGCTTCTTCGGCGCTGACCGCTACCACCACCACCTCGCGGCCAACATCTGGCAGAGCCGCAACGCCGGTCCCCGCACCGAGCCCGCGACGGGCCTCGCGGACGTCGGCCTCCTGGTCGCCGACGCGGCCATGCTCGACGCCGTCGAGCGGCGGGCCGCGGAGGCCGGCGTGCCGGCCGCGCGGCGCGGACCCGTCCTGTCCCTGCGCGACCCCTGGGGCACGTCCCTCACCTTGACCGGCCCGGAGGCCTGATCCCGTGCTGGTCGAAGGCCGATCGATCGAGGCGCGGCAACCCGTGCAGGGACGAGGAAACACGATGGAGATCGGGCTCTACACGTTCGGCGACCTGCCGGAAGGAACGGGCGGCCCCGCCGCGGCGCGCGAGCGGCTGGCGGGAATCGTCGCGGC
>CAXTEP010000195.1:0-5508 GCA_964243125.1 uncultured Lichenihabitans sp.
CCGAGCGCAAGTTCTTCCCCGGCTACGTGCTGGTGAAGACCGACCTGACCGACGACGTCTACCACCTGATCAAGAACACCCCCAAGGTCACGGGTTTCCTGGGCGCCGACAAGAAGCCGATGCCCATCCCCGACGCCGAGGCCGAGCGCATCAAGGGGCAGGTGGCCGAAGGGGTCGAGCGGCCCAAGTCGTCCATCGTGTTCGAGATCGGCGAGCAGGTGCGGGTCGCGGACGGGCCTTTCGCGTCCTTCAACGGCATCGTCGAGGAGGTCGACGAGAGCCGGTCGCGCGTCAAGGTCGCGGTGTCGATCTTCGGCCGCGCCACGCCGGTGGACCTGGAATTCGGTCAGGTCGAGAAGCTCTGACCGAGCAACGCGCCGCCGTTCGCGCGGCGGCGCAAGCGCGCGGCCTTGTCGGCCCGCGCGCCCCGATGCGTGGGAGTGGGATGTCGCGGCCGGCCTGCCGGGCACCTCACGCACCACGCCCCGATCAAATGGCGCCGGTCCGCCGGCCCGCCACGGAGTTTCGTTGAATGGCAAAGAAGATCACGGGTTACATCAAGCTCCAGGTGCCCGCCGGAGCCGCGAACCCTTCGCCGCCGATCGGCCCTGCGCTGGGCCAGCGCGGCCTCAACATCATGGAATTCTGCAAGGCCTTCAACGCGCGGACCGCGCAGATGGAGAAGGGGTCCCCCATCCCGGTGGTGATCACGGCCTACCAGGACCGGTCGTTCACCTTCGAGATGAAGCTGCCCCCCGTGTCCTTCTGGCTCAAGAAGGCATCCGGCGTCACCAGCGGGTCCAAAACCCCGGGCCGCGGTGCGGTCGGCCGCGTCACGCGCACCCAGGTCCGCGAGATCGCCGAAAAGAAGATCGTCGACCTGAACTGCGCGACCGTCGAGTCCGCCATGGCGATGATCGAGGGTTCCGCCCGTTCCATGGGCCTCGAGGTGGTGGGGTAACCAAGATGGCACATATCGGAAAGCGGATCGCCAAAGCGCGCGACGGCATCGACCGCGTCAAGCTCTACGGCGTCGGCGACGCGGTCGGCCTGGTCAAGGACCGGGCCAGCGCCAAGTTCGACGAGACGGTTGAGATCGCCATGAACCTGGGCGTCGACCCCAAGCACGCCGACCAGATGGTGCGCGGCGTCGTCAACCTGCCGAACGGCACGGGCCGGACCGTCCGGGTCGCGGTGTTCGCGCGAGGCGCCAAGGCCGACGAGGCGAGGAACGCCGGCGCCGACGTGGTCGGGGCCGAGGACCTGGTGGCGTCCGTGCAGGGCGGCACCATCGACTTCGACCGCTGCATCGCCACGCCCGACATGATGCCGCTCGTCGGTCGCCTGGGCAAGGTTCTGGGCCCGCGCGGCCTGATGCCCAACCCCAAGGTCGGCACCGTGACCATGGACGTGGGCGCGGCGGTCGCGGCCTCCAAGGGCGGCGCCGTGGAGTTCCGCGTCGAGAAGGCCGGCATTATCCAGGGCAGCGTCGGCAAGGCCTCGTTCGAGGGCGACAAGCTGGTCGAGAACATCCGCGCCTTCGTGGACGCGGTGTCGCGCGCAAAGCCGCAGGGCGCCAAGGGAACCTACATCCAGCGCGTGGCCATCTCCTCCACCATGGGGCCGGGCGTGAAGGTCGATCCCGCCACGCTGGGCGCTTCCTCGCAGGCTTGACAGCCGCGGCGAAATAAACAAGCCGCCCCACTTGGCACGCGCCGGGCGGGGGGTTAAGAACCGGTTTGGTCCCGCATCGTTCCGATCGGGTCCGAGAAACCCCGAACACGTCTTCGTGACCGCGAACCGAGGTTCGGGTGGATGGGCCGCAGGCCGACCGTCGTGTCGGCCGGGCGGCCGTGTCCTGTCCGAGACTGCAAGTGCCATTCAATCCGGTTCGCCGGATGGCTTGATCCGAGGACAAGGCCGGCTTCGCGCCGCCCAGCATCCCCAGGCTTGCATAGACGGGTATAACCGGATTGACGGAAGGACTCGCTTGAAGCGGGTCCGTCGATGTTTGGTTTGAACCCTCTGTCCGGCCGCGGCTTCGCCGCTTCCGGGGACAGGCACGAAACGCCGCGGGCGAAGCGGAGCTCAGGCTCCGTGGATGCCGGCGGCCGTTAATGTGCAACCGGCGGGGCAGGGTCATGCTCCGCCAATGGAGAGCAAGCTGTGGACAGAGCGGAGAAGAAGGAGTTCGTCACGACGCTCCACGACGTCTTCGACAAGACGTCGGTCGTGATCGTGGCTCAGTATTCCAGCCTGACCGTGGCCCAGATGCAGGTTTTGCGCAAGCAGATGCGTGCCGCTGGAGCCAAGGTGCGGGTCGCCAAGAACCGCCTCGCCAAGATCGCCCTCGAAGGCACGGACGTCGCGTCCATCGGCCCGCTGCTGCGCGGGCCGACCCTGATCGCCACGTCGGACGATCCGGTCGCGGCCCCGAAGGTTGCCGTGGCGTTCGCCAAGGATTTCGACAAGTTCGTCATCCTGGGCGGTGCCATGGGCCGGTCCGCCTTGAACGTCGAAGCGGTCAGGTCGCTCGCGACCCTGCCGTCCCTCGACGAGCTGCGCGCCAAGCTGGTGGGCCTGATCCAGGCGCCCGGCACCAAGCTGGCCCAGCTGTCGACCGCACCGGCTGCCAAGCTGGCGCGCGTCTTCGCGGCCTATGCCGATCGCGATGCGGCCTAAGGGCGGCGTCTTGCAATTGTCGAAGTCAAACCAAACATCAGGATGATCATCATGGCTAATCTAGAAAAGATCGTCGACGACCTGTCGTCGCTGACCGTCCTTGAGGCGGCCGAACTCGCGAAGCTGCTCGAAGAGAAATGGGGCGTGTCGGCTGCCGCGGCCGTGGCGGTTGCGGCCGGGCCGGCGGCCGCGGCGGCCGCGCCCGTCGAGGAGCAGACCGAGTTCACGGTGCTGCTCGCCGCCATCGGCGACAAGAAGATCGAGGTCATCAAGGAGGTCCGCGCCATCACGGGTCTGGGCCTCAAGGAAGCCAAGGATCTCGTCGAGGCCGCTCCCAAGGCCGTCAAGGAAGGCGTTTCCAAGGATGACGCCGCCAAGCTCAAGGCCCAGCTCGAAAAGGCCGGCGCCAAGGTGGAGCTCAAGTAACGGCCTTGCGGCCCGCCGCGCGGATCAACCGCGCCCCATCCTGGTCCAAGGATTGCCACGGTCTCGGAGATCTTCTCCGGGACCTTTGATGCGTCTGCCGTCAGGGTTCCGGGCCGGGACCCTGTACGCGGGCGGGATCGAGGCGCTCCGTCTCGATCGACGCGGGGGGAGCCCGCGGTATCGGCTCCGTCACGGTTCGCGGTTCCCGGATGAACCGCACCGGGGCCCGTCCGTCAGGGCGCGGCACCGGCGCACGAGATGAACCAGCCTGCCCGGGCGATCGCGCCGGGCCGGACCACAAGGGTCGAGGATGATCATGGCGCAAACCTACACCGGCCGGAAACGGGTCCGCAAATTCTTCGGTCACATCCGGGAAGTTGCGGAGATGCCGAACCTGATCGAGGTTCAGAAGGCGTCCTACGACCAGTTTCTGCTGGTCGACGTGCCCGAAGGCGGCCGTCCGGACGAGGGGCTGCAGTCCGTGTTCCGCTCGGTGTTCCCGATCTCCGACTTCGCCGGCACGGCGCTGCTCGAATTCGTGCGCTACGAGTTCGAACAGCCCAAGTTCGACGTGGACGAGTGCCGCCAGCGCGGCATGACCTATGCGGCGCCCCTCAAGGTAACGCTGCGCCTCATCGTGTTCGACGTTGACCCCGACACCGGCTCGAAGTCCGTCAAGGACATCAAGGAGCAGGACGTCTACATGGGTGACATGCCGTTCATGACGTCGAACGGCACGTTCGTGGTGAATGGCACCGAGCGCGTGATCGTGTCCCAGATGCACCGCAGCCCGGGCGTTTTCTTCGACCACGACAAGGGCAAAAGTCATTCGTCGGGCAAGCTGCTGTTCGCGGCCCGCATCATCCCCTACCGCGGCTCCTGGCTCGACATCGAGTTCGACGCCAAGGACATCGTCTACGCCCGCATCGACCGGCGCCGGAAGATCCCGGTGACGAGCCTGTTCTTTGCGCTCGGCATCGACGGCGAGGAGATCCTGTCGACCTTCTACAAGAAGATCACCTACCGGCACGGCACGGATGGCTGGCGCGTGCCATTCGATGCCGAGCGGCTGAAGGGCTACAAGACAACCGTCGACCTGATCGACGCCGACACGGGCGAGGTCGTGGTCGAGGCCGGCAAGAAGCTGACCGTGCGTTCGGCGCGCCTGCTGGCCGACAAGGGCATCAAGGCCCTGCGGGTGCAGGACGAGGACCTGTTCGGCCAGTACATCGCCGAGGACCTGTTCAACCCGGGCACGGGCGAGATCTTCGCGGAGGCCGGTGACGAGATCACGGTCAAGTCGCTGCCCGGCCTGCTCGCGGCCGGGTTCGACGAGCTGCCGCTGCTCGACATCGACCACATCAACATCGGTCCCTACATCCGCAACACGTTGACGGTGGACAAGAATTCTTCACGCGAGGAAGCGCTGTTCGACATCTACCGGGTCATGCGCCCCGGCGAGCCGCCGACGCTCGACTCAGCCTCGGCTATGTTCCACTCGCTGTTCTTCGATCCGGAGCGCTACGACCTGTCGGCCGTGGGCCGGGTCAAGATGAACATGCGCATGGACCTCGATGCGCCCGACACGATGCGGACCCTGCGCAAGGAGGACATCCTGGCGGTCGCGAAGTCGCTGGTGGAACTGCGCGACGGGCGCGGCGAGATCGATGACATCGACCATCTCGGCAACCGGCGCGTGCGCTCGGTGGGCGAGCTGATGGAGAACCAGTACCGGCTCGGCCTGCTCCGCATGGAGCGCGCCATCAAGGAGCGCATGTCGTCGGTCGACATCGACACCGTGATGCCGCAGGACCTGATCAACGCCAAGCCGGCCGCGGCCGCGGTGCGCGAGTTCTTCGGCTCGTCGCAGCTCAGCCAGTTCATGGACCAGACCAACCCGCTGTCGGAGATCACCCACAAGCGCCGCCTGTCGGCACTCGGCCCGGGCGGGCTGACGCGCGAGCGCGCAGGCTTCGAGGTGCGCGACGTGCACCCGACCCATTACGGCCGCATCTGCCCGATCGAAACGCCCGAGGGGCCGAACATCGGCCTCATCAACTCGCTCGCGACCTTCGCGCGCGTCAACAAGTACGGCTTCATCGAGGCGCCCTACCGCCGCCTGCGCGACGGGCGGGTGACCGAGGAGGTCGTGTACCTGTCGGCCATGGAGGAATCCAAGCACTACGTGGCGCAGGCGAATGCGGTCGTCACGGACGAGCAGACCTTGTCCGAGGAGCTCGTCCTGTGCCGTCATGCCGGCGACGTCATGCTGGTGCCGCGCGAGCGCGTCGACTTCATGGACGTGAGCCCCAAGCAGCTCGTGTCGGTGGCGGCAGCGCTGATCCCGTTCCTGGAGAACGACGACGCCAACCGCGCGCTGATGGGCTCCAACATGCAGCG
>CAXTEP010000196.1:0-5470 GCA_964243125.1 uncultured Lichenihabitans sp.
AGCGGCATCGCGTTCGCGGCCGGCCCAGGCGTGGGCACGGTGACGCGGCCCGGGCTGGCGATCCCGCCGGGCGAGCCCGCCATCAACCCCGTGCCGCGCGCCATGATGGCGCGCGCGGTCGCGGAGGTCGCGGATCTGTTCGGCGTGCCGGCCGACGTCCGCATCGAGATCGCGATTCCCGGCGGCGAGGCGCTGGCGGCCCGCACTCTGAACGGGCGGCTCGGCATCGTGGGCGGCCTGTCGGTGCTCGGCACCACGGGAATCGTGGTGCCCTACAGCTGCGCGGCCTGGATCGACACCATCCATCGCGGCATCGACGTGGCCCGCGCGCTGGGCCTGCCTCACGTGGCGGGCGCCACGGGCGCGACCTCGGAGGCGACCGTTAGGCAGCACTACGGCCTGCCCGACCCCGCCATGATCGACATGGGCGATTTCGTGGGCGGCATGCTGAAATATCTGCGGCGGCGCCCCGTCGGGCGCGTCACCGTGGCGGGCGGGGTCGCCAAGATCAGCAAGCTCGGCCAGGGTATGCTCGACCTCCATTCCCGGCGCGGCGAGGTGGACCGGCCGTGGCTGCGGGAACAGGCGCGCGCGGCCGGCGCGGCGGCGGCGCTGCTGGACGCGGTGGACGGCGCCAACACGGTCGCGGAAGTTTTTGCCGTGCTGGGCCGCGAGGGCATCGCGGTTGGCGGGACCGTGGCGGCCGCGGCTTGGCGGACCGCCGCCGCTACGCTCGGTCCTGGCACGCTGCTGGACGTGATAATCGTCGATCGCACCGGCACGGTGGTGGCCGCGACGCCGCCGCAAGCGACCTGACCGGCGTCGTCAGTCCTCGGACGGACCCGTGCCGCCCCGGTAGCGGCGGCGGTAGCCTGGATCGTAAAGGGCGCTGTCCCGGAACCCGTGCGCGTCCAGCACGGGGCCGACCAGGATCAACGCGGTGCGCTCGACCGGCGCCCCCGCGACCGCCGGCCCGAGCGTCGCCAGGGTCCCCCGGATGACCCGCTCATCGGGCCAGGACGCGCGGTACACCACCGCGGCCGGGCAGTCCGGGCCGTAATGGGGCGCGAGTTCGGCCAGCACGGCGTCAAGCCGGTGGATGGACAGGTGCACCGCGAGCGTGGCCCCGGTCGCCGCGAAGGCCGCCAGCGTTTCCCGGGGCGGCATGGCCGAGGCGCGGCCGCCGGTGCGGGTCAGCACGACCGACTGCGCCACCTCGGGCAGGGTGAGTTCCACCCGCAGAACCGCGGCCGCGGCCGCGAAGGCCGGCACGCCGGGCGTCACCGTGTAGGGGATGCCGAGGGCATCCAGGCGCCGGACCTGTTCGCCGAGCGCGCTCCACACCGACAGGTCGCCCGAATGGAGCCGCGCCACGTCCTCCCCGGCCGCATGGGCGCGCTCGCACTCGGCCACGATGGCGTCGAGCGTCAGGGGGGCGGTGTCGACCACGCGGGTGCCGGGCGCGCAGTGGTCGAGCAGCGCCGCGGGCACCAGCGATCCGGCGTAAAGGCAGACGGGGCAGCGCGCGATGAGGTCGCGCCCGCGCAGCGTGATGAGGTCGGGGGCGCCGGGACCCGCTCCGATGAAGTGGACCGTCACGGGCACACCACCCCGGCCGCCACCGCGCAGGTGGCGCCGCCGGCCGCGATGCGCCGCACGACGAGCCGGGCGTCCGATCCCGCCCCCGCCAGCGCCGCCGCCTCGGCCACCGAGGCCACGCCGAACCGCGCTTCGGCGGCCGCAGATGGTGTTTCGACCAGGGCCGTCACGGCCCGCAGCGCGTCGCGCGGCAGGAACACGAGTTCGAGGCCGAGGTGGCGAGCGGCGTCGCGCAGGCCCGGTTCGGCAGCCTTGTCGGCAATGGTGAACAGCCCCGCGACCGGGCCGGCCGGCGCCGCGGCCCGGGCCCGCTCGACGAGGTCGACGACCGCGGCGGCCGGGCATCCCCTGCGGCACCCCAGCCCGATGGCGAGCACCGTCGTCACGGCTTCACCCAGGCCCACTGGGTGACCGGCATGGCGGGCCGCCAGCCGTGGAAGCGGCCGACCGGGTCGGCCTGCGCGATGCTCACGGTCGCGAGGTCGCCGCCGTGCGCCGCCAATGCGGCGGCCAGCACCGCCTGGCCTTCCACCGTGACCGCGTTGGCGACCAGGCGCCCGCTCGGCGGCAGGGCCGCGCCGCAGCGGTCGAGCAGGCCGGGCTCGGTCAGGCCGCCGCCGACGAACACCGCATCGGGCGCCGGCAAACCCGCAAGGGCGTCCGGAGCCCGGCCCCGCACGACCCGGAGGTCGCCGACACCCCAATGGTCAGCGTTGCGCGTCACCCGGTCGGCGCGGCCGGCGTCCTGCTCCACCGCGACCGCCCGGTTGGCCGGGTGCAGCAGCATCCACTCGACCCCGACCGAGCCCGAGCCCGCGCCCACGTCCCACAGCAGCTGGCCGGGCTGCGGCGCCAACGCGGCCAGCGTCAGGGCGCGAATGCGCGACTTGGTGATCTGGCCGTCGTGCTCGAACCAGGCGTCCGACAGGCCGGGCGTCAGCGGGCGGGGACGCGCGTCCGGGCCGGCCGCGACCTCCACCGCGACCGTGTTGAGCGCCGCGACGTCGGCAAGCGCGAAGTCGCGGGCAAGCGCGACGCGCAGCCGCTCGCGCGGTCCGCCCATGGCCTCGCACACGGTCAGCCGCGAGCCGCCGTAACCCCGCATGGTCAGCAGCGCCGCGAGCGCGCCCGGCGTGGCGCCGTCCCACGACAGGGCCAGGATGCGGGCGCCCGGCCGCAGCAGGGGCACGACCCGGCCGAGCGGCCGCCCGTGCAGCGTGACGGTGTCGCAGTCCTGCAGGGCCCAGCCGAGGCGCGCCGCCGCGAGGCTGAGCGCCGAGGGCTGCGGGAAACAGCTCATCTCGTCGGGCGACACGTGCCGCGCCAGCACGGAGCCGATGCCGTAGGTGAAGGGGTCGCCGCTCGCCAGCACGCAGATCGGGCGTCCCCGCCGGGCCAGGATGGCCGGCACCGTGTCCTCGATGGGGTTCGCCCAGGCCAGCGGCTCGCCCGCGGTCGGGCCGACGAGGTCGAGGTGGCGCCGGCCGCCCACCACCAGGACCGCGCGCGCGAGGGCGTTCCGCGCAGCGCCCGACAGGCCCGCCAGCCCGTCCTCGCCGAGCCCCACGACGCTGAGCCAGCGTGCCTCCGGGATCATGCCGACGTCACCCCGCGGCGGTCGGACGCGTCCGCGGCTTCGCGCGGGCCTGCGCGGCGGCGCCGGCCAGGGTAGGATCCGTCATGGAAACATTTACCTCCGGCGATCCGATCCCCGCACACCCCGGCCTGCTGCTGCTCGGCGGAACCACGGAAGCGAGCCTGCTGGCGCGGGCGCTGGCGGAGCGCCGCGACCTCGCGCCCCTGCTGTCGCTGGCCGGCCGCACCGCCCATCCGGTCGCCTCGCTCATTCCCCAGCGGACGGGCGGGTTCGGCGGCATCGAGGGGCTGGTCGCGTTCCTCCGACGGGAAACGATCGGCATCGTGGTGGACGCCACCCATCCTTTCGCGCCGCGCATCTCGACCCACGCGGCGGCGGCCTGCGGCCGGCTCGGGCTCCCGCTCGCCACCTTCACGCGCCCGGGCTGGAGCCCGTGCCCGGGCGACCAATGGACGTTTGTCGAGAGCCTGGAGGCCGCCGCGCAGGCGCTCGGGCCGGAGCCGCGCCGCGTCCTGCTCACGACGGGCCGCCTCGGGCTCGCGGCCTTCAAGGCCGCGCCGCAGCACCGCTACCTGATCCGCACCATCGACCCGCCCGACCCCGCCGACGCCCCGCCCGACCACCGGTTCGTGCTGGGCCGGGGGCCGTTCGCAACCGCCGACGAGGCCGCCCTCATGCGGCAGCACCGCATCGACGTGCTGGTGAGCAAGAACAGCGGCGGCGACGCGGGCCTCGGCAAGCTCGAGGCCGCGCGGGCGCTGGGCCTGCGCGTCGTCATGGTGGAACGGCCCGCGGATCCGCAGGCCGGCGCGTTCACGCGCCTGCCCGACGTGCTGGCCTGGATCGACGCCCGGGTGAAGGCCGCTCACGACGGCGGCCCGCCGTAGTAGCGCGGCGTCAGCAGCCACCGCGACCCGTCGGGCCGTTCGATCACGCGGGTCTCGCCCGAGCCCACGATCACCAGCGTGCTCATGTCGGCGCGGGCCGGATCGGCCTCGCCCAGGCTCGTCAGCGTGACGGCCTCATCGGGGCGGCCGACCGCGCGCGCGAAGGCCACGGGTGTCGCGGGCGCCTTGCGGTCACGCAGGATCGCCAGGGCGTCGCCGAGCCGACCGGACCGAGCCGCCGAGACGGGGTTGTAGAGGGCCAGCACGAAGTCGCCGTCCGCCGCGGCCCGAAGCCGCCGCTCGACGATCCACCAGGGCTTCAGATTGTCGGACAGGGAGATCACGCAGAAGTCGTGGCCGAGCGGCGCGCCGAGCCGGGCCGCGGCGGCCTGCATGGCCGACACGCCGGGCAGGACGCGGACCGGCACCGCGGCCCAGCGCGGGCCGTCGCGGTCGAGCGCCTCGAACACGGCCGCCGCCATGGCGAAGATGCCGGGGTCGCCGCCCGAGACCACCGCCACGCGGGCTCCCCCGAGGGCAAGGTCCAGGGCGTGCCGGGCGCGGTCGAGTTCCACCCGGTTGTCGCTCGGGTGGCGGACGAGGCCGGGCCGCTCGGGCACCCGCGCCAGGTAGGGGCCGTAGCCCACGAGGTCGGTGGCGCCGTCCAACGTGGCCGCGGCCTCCGGGGTCAGCCAGCGTGCCGGTCCGGGGCCAAGGCCCACCACGTCCAGGGTGCCGGTCACGGCCGCCGGCCCTGCCCGGGCACGAGAACCACGGAGAAATAGGGCGCGTGGTCGTCGCGCTTCTGCCGCAGCGGCAGCACGACCTCGCCCGCCATCGTGCCTCGCTCCACGTAAAGGGCACGGTCGAGCAGGCCCGCGACCTCCAGGGCGGCCCGCACCTTGGGCAGGTTGCGGCCGAGCTTCATGACCACGGCGGCGTCGCTGTTCGCGAGGCGGTCGCGCAACACGGCGGCCGGCAGGGTGCCGGGCATCACGGCAAGCACGTCGTCGCCCCAGGTCATGGGGGCGGCGGCCGCGGTCCAGCAGCCCGACATGCCGGTCACGCCCGGCACCACCGCTACCGCAAAGCGGTCGCGCAGGCGCACGTGCATGTGCATGAAGGAGCCGTAGAACAGCGGGTCGCCCTCGCACAGCAGGGCCACGTCGGATCCTGCCGCGAGATGGTCGGCGAGCTGCTCGGCCGCGGCGGCGTAGAAGGCCCCGAGCAGGGCCGCGTAGTCGGGCCCGTCGAAGGGCAGTTCGGTGGTGACCGGATAGGGCAGCGGCAGCTCGATCCGGTCGTGCCGCAGCCAGGGCGCCGCGATCGTGCGGGCGATGCCGCAGCGGCCGGTCTTCGCGAAATACGCCACCACGCGGGTCTCGGC
>CAXTEP010000197.1:0-5441 GCA_964243125.1 uncultured Lichenihabitans sp.
CTTGCTGCGATAGGCTTGAACAACGAACAGGGTGTCGGTCACGTTCTCGGTCTCCGTGGCCGGAACATAACATGAACACGCGCGATGTGAAGTCCCTTTTCGGCCCTTCGTCGCGATCCCGTGCACGGGAAGCGGCAGCTCGGGGCCGCACGAGCGAACCCTCCGCGACGCCGTCCGGCCGTTCCCCACCTCAGGAGCGGACCGGGGAAGCAGGAGGCGGCACGTGGGAAACCGGGACGTGACCGATGGGCGGGAAGCGCGGGATGATGGCGCAAACCCCACAAGCCTTCCAGGGCTGAGGCTGCCATTTATCGGGCATGTCTACGCCCCTGATCGTCACCCAGCTTCTTCTCAAGCGAGCCGAGATTGAAGCCCAGATCGACAGTCTGAATGCTCGGCTGACCGAGGCCAGGGCCGATCTTCTTCACGTCGTCGCCGTGGTTAAGCTGTTCGATCCCATAGCCGTCGGCGGCCCCGCCACGGCCTACCACGGCGTTAGCAAGGCTCTGCGGCGGACGGGACCTACTCGACCTGTGCAAGGCGGTGCTACAAGCCTCGGCCGAGCCCCTATGCACCCGCCAACTCGCTCGGTATGTCATCACAGCCAAGGCAAGCCCGAAATCTCAGACATGATACCTCGTTTGCGAAAGCGAGGACACCGTGGACCTAGTCAGGACGGAACAGGAATGGGCCGACCGCGCCAAGCGGTTCCTCAAGGTCGAGTTGAAGCGGGCCGAAGTGACCTATGAGGAACTGGCGCAACGGCTGGCGAAGCACGGGATGACCGAGACAAAGGCGTCAGTCGCCAGTAAGCTGGCGCGAGGGGCCTTCACGGCCACGTTCTTTCTTGCGGCGCTGATGGAAATCGGATGCCAAACGATAGATCTCGACAAGGTATGAAGGAAAAAATATCACTTTCTACTTGGTAGTAAAAAGTCGTCGTTCTCAGAGATCAACACCAGTGCTGCCTGATTTTGGTCGCCACGCAGCGATTGGTAGGTAACTCTAGATGGGTATGAGATTTTTGACATAATACCATTCTTATTAGACCAGAAATAAAACTTGTAAGCGAAGTAATTATCTGTGTTAACTTGATTGATTGAGACTCGCATAGGTACGACGACAGGCTTGTCGGTTGGATTAATTATTCTTCCTTCATAGACGCTTACTAAAAAATCAGCTTTCACATTAAAAATCGGAGTCTTACTATATATATCTACAACGCATTCCATCACAAAGAAACTAGCCTCAGGAGCATCGCCATAAACATATAAGAGTCGGCCATGTTCATCCTGACTTCTAATCAAATACCTAGAAGATGCGTAATACAAGGTATACAACTGATACGTTTCGTCTCCCTTTTCTTCAGAAACAAGGTCCCATTGCAACGGTTTGCAATTAAAATGCACGCCGACCTGCTGCGTCTTATTGGCTGAATTGCTTACAGCGTCTTCTCGCCGAGCAACAACCCTCAAGGCTTGCATCAGAGCTACAGCGCCTATGGCACATAAAACGCCAACTATTATAGATCGAATCAAAAACGAGTAATCCGAGTATGTTCCCCACACGATCAGGGTGCCCCACCACACGATAGCGCTGGCCCAAAAACAGATTCGAGCTGCTATGAATTCCTCATGAGGCGGGTTTATCATGGCCAGCGCCCAACCAAGTAGCACGCTGATGGCGATCGGACTGGTCGTCCAGAAAAGCGATGTGATTTCCATGCGGGGATGATGGGTACTTTTGACAGCGCCGCGCAATCGATCGCGGCAACACCACAGCGGGAATCAGCCCCCTTAACGCTTACACGCGGCCGTACCAGGAGGATCAGCGCGCCTCGCGCCGCCTTGTTCACCCGATCACTCCACCTCTCTCAGGTGGGGTGGGGTGCTCAGAAGGCTTGTGGCAGTTGCGCCATGAGACCGACCAAGCCCTGATATTCGCCTCGCTCGGATAAGCCGCAAAAGACTGGAAAGGGGCGACGCATGCGGGGACAGGACGTGCGGCAGGCGCTCGCAGCCATCGCGGTGTCGATCGTCGCCGCCGACCTGATGGTCGCCCAGTGGGGCCGCACGACTTCCCAGCTGACCATCTCCGACGCGCCCCAGGACTTCGTCGCCGTG
Source organism: uncultured Lichenihabitans sp. (assembly GCA_964243125.1). GTDB lineage: Bacteria > Pseudomonadota > Alphaproteobacteria > Rhizobiales > Beijerinckiaceae > Lichenihabitans. Next base: position 2,124 of record CAXTEP010000197.1, read on the forward strand.
CCTTTCACGCGGCGCTACGGGCTGGCGCGATTGGCCCTGATCGGTCTTGCGATCGCCATCGGCGCGTTTCCGTGGCTGCTGATCCGCTTCACCCGCCTTGGGCTGCTGATCCGCGCCGGAGCTGAAGCAATCACGGCCGACGAAACCCTGCAGCGTCGCTATCGCGGGGTCGGCACCCATGCCCACTGATGTGACCGCAACGGGGAGAACAACCATGAATGCCGCACGCATCTACGTGGCCGGAACCTGCGACACCAAGGGACGCGAGCTCCGCTACGTCCGCGACCTCATCGAAACCGAAGGGCAGCGGACGTGCCTTGTCGACCTGTCGACCCGCGATGAGGGGGGCGACGTCGACGTCCGCGCCGCAGAGGTGGCGCGCCACCATCCCAACGGTCCGCAGGCCGTGTTCACGGGCGACCGCGGATCCTCGGTCAACGCCATGGCGGTCGCGTTCGAGCGTTTCATGACGGCCCAGTCCGACGTGGCGGGGCTGATCGGCCTGGGCGGGTCGGGCGGCACCGCGCTGGTGACGGCCGCGATGCGCGCGCTGCCGATCGGCACCCCGAAGCTGATGGTGTCCACCGTGGCGTCCAGCAACGTCGCGGGCTACGTGGGGCCGAGCGACGTGACCATGATGTATTCGGTGACGGACGTGGCCGGGCTGAACCGGATCTCCCGGGTGATCCTCGGCAATGCCGCCCACGCCATCGCGGGCATGGCGCGCACCCCCGTGCCGGAGGGCGCGGCCGACAAGCCGGCGCTCGGCCTCACCATGTTCGGGGTCACGACCCCCTGCATCACGCAGGTCGTCCAGCGGCTCGAGGCGGACTTCGACTGCCTCGTGTTCCACGCGACCGGCACGGGCGGGCAGTCCATGGAGAAGCTCGCCCAGGCGGGCTTCGTGAGCGGGCTGCTCGACCTCACGACCACGGAAGTCTGTGACCTCCTCATGGGGGGCGTGTTTCCCTGCACCGAGCAGCGGTTCGACGCCGTCGCGCAGACCCGGCTGCCCTATGTGGGGTCCTGCGGAGCGCTGGACATGGTGAATTTCGGTGCAAGGTCGAGCGTCCCCGCGGCCTTCGCGGCGCGCAACCTCTACGAGCACAATGCCTCGGTGACCCTGATGCGCACGACCGCGGAGGAGAACGGCCGCATCGGCCGGTGGATCGGCGAGAAGCTCAACCGATGCGAGGGGCCGGTCCGCTTTCTGCTGCCCGAGGGCGGCGTGTCCGCCCTCGATGCCCCGGGCATGGCGTTTCACGATCGCGAAGCCGATGCGGCGCTGTTTGCCGCGCTGGAAGCGACGGTGCGGCAGACCGAACGGCGACGCCTCGTCCGCCTGCCCCAGAACATCAACGATCCCGCCTTCGCCGAGGCGGCGGTCAGCCACTTCCGCGCCCTGCTTTAAGGACACGCCATGCCCGCCATCCCGCGCCACGACCTCCTGCGGCGTTTTCACGCCATGGTGGCCGAGGGCCGTCCCATCGTCGGGGGCGGCGCCGGCACCGGCCTGTCCGCCAAATGCGAGGAGGAGGGCGGCATCGACCTCATCGTGATCTATAATTCCGGCCGGTTTCGCATGGCGGGCCGCGGGTCGCTGGCGGGCATGCTCGCCTACGGCAACGCCAACGAGATCGTCATGGACATGGCGCGCGAGGTCCTGCCCGTGGTGCGCCACACCCCGGTGCTGGCAGGCGTGAACGGCACGGACCCCTTCTGCAACTTCGACTGGTTTCTCGACCAGGTGAAGGCCGCGGGCTTTTCCGGCATCCAGAACTTCCCCACCGTGGGGCTGATCGACGGCACCTTCCGGGCCAACCTCGAGGAGACCGGCATGAGCTACGCGCTCGAGGTCGACCTCGTTCGCATGGCCCGCACCAAGGACCTGCTGACGACGCCCTACGTCTTCAATCCCGAGGAGGCGACCGCCATGACGGAGGCCGGCGCCGACATGGTGGTGGCCCACATGGGGCTGACGACAGGCGGCACGATCGGCGCCGCCACGGGGTTCACGCTGACCGATTGCGTCGATCGCATCAACGCCATTGCGGCGGCGGCCCGCGAAGTGCGCTCCGACATCATCCTGCTCTGCCATGGCGGCCCGATCGCCATGCCGGACGATGCCGAGTTCATCCTGGCGCGCTGCCCCGACTGCCACGGCTTCTACGGGGCGAGCAGCATGGAGCGCCTGCCGACCGAGCAGGCCCTCGTGGCCCAGACCCGCACGTTCAAAGCCATGCGCCGGAGCCTCGCCCAGGAGACCATTTGATCATGGCGGAAGCCTGGACGGTCATCCCCGTCCGGGCCGTGATGCGCAACCTCGTTTTCAGGCGTGCCGACAGGGTTCCATCGGCAGATCGAAGACCGGATTATGGCTCATGTCCGCTCGGCTTGCCGAACCATTGCGTCACGGCTTCGTCGAGGTCGGCGAGGCGATGCGGAGCTTCACCGGCCCAGGCGACGACGCCGTCGGGACGGATCAGCAGCGCGCTCAAGCCCAGCCGATCGCCGGCGTCGCTTCCGACGTGGCGGATCTGATCGCCCCATCGGCGCAGGAGGACGCGCAGCGGCCCGGCGGCGTCGAAGTCCAGCAGCAGGCCGTGGCCGGTCGCGAGATGTTTCCCGGGCGTCGTGCCGTCCGCCAGCTCAAGCTCGGGGACGCTGCGGCCGACGAGCGGGTGCGCGCCCCCGAGATCATAGCGAAGCGACACGCCCCACACGCGCGCGGCCAGGTAGGTCGCGCCGTCGCGCGTTTCGGCGAGATCGCGGACGATCGCATCGAGCGCGCGCGTCCCCCGGTCCGGCCGCATCAGCGCCACCTGCGCGCGCGACCAGTCCAGCACCTGCGCGCCGACCGGGTGCCGCTCGCGGGCGTAGCTGTCGAGGAGGTCGGCCGACGCGGTGCCGCGCACGGTGGCGGCGAGCTTCCAGCCGAGGTTCATCGCGTCGCCGAGCCCGAGATTGAGGCCTTGGCCGCCCAGCGGCGAGTGGACGTGCGCGGCGTCGCCGGCCAGCAGAACCCGCCCGTTCCGGTAGGTTTCGGCCTGGCAGGCGCGATCCGTCCAGGTGGTGGCCAGCCGGAGCGCCGTCACGGTGACGTCGAGGCCGGACACGCGGCGCAGCACCGCCTGCAGGTGCTCCGCGGTGATCGGCTGGGCGCGATGGAAGGCGCCGCCGTCGAAGTCCACCATCGCGAGCGTCCCGGGAGGCGCGTAGGTGTACATGCCCGCCGCCGTCCGGTGGCGGCCAGGGCGGAGCATGTCGGGTTCGGCCAGTTCGATCGCCGCGGAATAGCCGGTGAACTCGGGATCGGTG
>CAXTEP010000198.1:0-5343 GCA_964243125.1 uncultured Lichenihabitans sp.
GTCCGGATCCGGGAAGGCGGCGCCGATCAGGCGCGCGGCCTGGGGGGTCGACCACAGCGGCGCGCCGGCCTGGTCCACCGCCAGCAGGTGCGCGCCCGCGGTGTCGAGCGCGGCCCGCGCGCCCTGCGCGGCCCGGGCGGCCGCCAGATGCGCCTTCAGCCGGGCGAACAGCACGTCCAGCACCAGCGGCTTGGCCACGTAGTCGGTGCCGCCTGCCGCGAACCCCTCCACCACGTGCTCGGGCTCGGTCAGCGCCGTCATGAACACGACCGGCACGTGCGCCACGGCCGGGACCGCCTTCAGGCGACGGCAGGTTTCGAACCCGTCCATGCCGGGCATCACGGCGTCCAGCAGGATCACGTCGGGCACCACGCGGGCGCAGACCGACAGGGCCGCGGCGCCGCCCGTGGCGATCAGCACCGTGTGGCCCGCCTGATCGAGCGCGTCGGTCAGCATGGCGAGCGTGTCGGGCGTGTCGTCCACCACGAGCACGGTGTCGCGGCCGGCGTCCGGGGGCGGGGCGGGCGGTTCAGCCATCCGGCCAATCCTCCAGGGCCGCCGCGAACCCCTCCATGTCGAAGGCCTTGAGGTGACGCCGCAGCCCGTCCACGGCGGCGCGGCGCGCGGGGTCGCGGGCGAGTTCCGCGAGCTTGGCCTCGATGCCCCGCACGTGGCCGATGCGGCCGAGCCCCCGCAACGCGTCGCGGTCGGCGGCGTCCAGCGCGGCCGCGGGCGGGAGAAGCGCGACGGCGGGCCGGGCCGCGACCTCGTCGTGCGTCCAGTCGAGACGCAGCAGCCGGCCGACCTCGTCCAGCAGGCGGTTCAGATCGAAGGGTTTGGGCAGGACCGCGTCCGGCCCGTCCTCCTGCACGACCGCGGGGCCGCCGTCCCCGACATTGGCCGACACCATGACGATGGGGGTGCGGCCCCGCTCCCGCGCCCGCAGGGTCCGGGCCAGGTCCCATCCCGACAGGCCGGGCATGGACACGTCGAGCAGGAACAGGTCGGGCTCGCCGTCGGCCACCAGCGCCAGGCAGGTCGGGCCGTCGCGCGCGGCCAGCACCGCGAAACCGAGCGGCTCGAGCAGCTCGCGCATCACGGCCTGGTGGTCGGCGTCGTCATCGGCCACCAGCAGGGTGCGGCGGCGGCCGCGGTAGCCGCCCACTGACCGGGCCGGAACAACGGCGGGGTTGTCGACCGCCGACAGCAGGAGCCTGACGTGGAACCGGCTCCCCTGCCCGACCGCGCTGTCCACCGTGACCTCGCCGCCCATCAGGCCCGCGAGCAGCTTGGTGATAGTGAGCCCGAGCCCCAGGCCCGGCACCGCGCCCGCGGCCGCGCCGCGTTCGAAGGGCTCGAAGATGCGCGTGAGCTGGTCGGCCGCGATGCCGGGGCCGCTGTCCGACACGGTGAAGCGGGCGATCGGGTCGCGGTAGGAGACCGTCAGCGCCACGTGCCCCCGCGCCGTGAACTTCACCGCGTTGGACAGCAGGTTGATGAGGATTTGGCGCAGCCGTTTGTCGTCGGTGCGCACGGCGCCGGGCAGGTCGGGCGGCCGCTCGAAGCGGAAGTCGAGGCCCTTGGCGCGGGCCTGCAGCCGGACCATGTCGACCACCTGATCGAGGAACTCGCCCAGGCGGACCTCGTTGCGGGCGATCTGCAGCCGGCCGGCCTCGATCCGGGAAATGTCGAGCAGGCCGTCGATCAGGCCCGACAGGTGCTCGGCGGATCGGCGGATCACCCGCACGCCGCCCTGCCGCGCCGGCGGGATGGCGGCGTCGCGCTCCAGCAGTTGCGCGTAGCCCAGCACGGCGTTGAGCGGCGTCCTGAGCTCGTGGCTGAGCCCCACCACGTAGCGGCTCTTGGCGAGGTTCGCGGCCTCGGCCACCTCCTTGGCGCGCTGCAGTTCCGCGTCCGTGCGCCCGTGCGCCTCGATCTCCTGGAGCAGCGCCGCGGTCTGCCGCGTGGTTTCCTCCTCGGCGACGACGCGACTTTCCTGCGCCAGCACCAGGAACCAGGCCAGCACGCCCGTGACGATGGTCAGGATCGCGAACGCGCCCCACAGCGCCCGCTCGATCGTGGCCCGGAACGCCTCGCCTTCGCCCCCGGCCTGCAGGTCGATCAGCAGCAGCACGAGGCCGACCACGGCGATCAGCAGCGCGTGGGTGACGGCGTAGCGCACCACACGCGGGCTGACCCTGCGGCCGGCCCAGTCGGGCAGCACGCGTTTCAAGGCGCCCGCGACCTGGACCTGGGCACGGCCGTGCGGCTTGCACAGGTCGTGGCAGCGGGCATCGAGCGAGCAGCACAGCGAGCAGATCGGCGCCGCATAGGCGGGGCAGGACGCCATGTCCTCGGGCTCGAACGCGTTCTCGCAGATCGCGCAGGCCGTGGGAGGCCGGGCCTGCCAGCCGGGTTCCGGGGCGCGGGCGAGATAGTAGCGGCCATCCGTGGCCCAAGCAATCAGCGGGGCCGCGCCAAGCGCGGTGGCGAGGCTCGCGAAGGGGGCGAGCGCGTGCAGCGTTTCGCCCATCAGGCCGGCCGCGGCCAGCAGCCCCGCCGCGGTCGCCAGCGCCATGGCGCCCGTGCCCACGGGATTGATGTCGTAAAGGTGAGCGCGCTTGAACTCGATGCCGGGCGGGCTCAGGCCGAGCGGCTTGTTGATGGCGAGATCCGCCACGACCGCACCGAGCCAGGCCACGGCCACGATCGCGAACAGGCCGAGGATGCGCTCCAGCGCCCCGTAGATGCCGAGCTCCATCAGCAGCAGCGCGATGCCGACGTTGAACAGCAGCCAGACTACCCGGCCCGGGTGGCTGTGGGTGACGCGCGAAAAGAAGTTCGACCAGGCGAGCGAGCCCGCGTAGGCGTTCATGACGTTGATCTTGAGCTGGGACACCACCACGAAGGCGGCGGTGAGCAGCGCCGCCGCCTCGGGCCAGGGCAGCACGGTGCCGAACGCGATCCCGTACATGCGCGCGGGTTCGCCCGCGTGGGCGGCCGGCACGCCGTGCCGCAGCGCCAGCACGGCCAGGAACGATCCGAACAGCAGCTTTGGGGCGCCCAGCACGATCCAGCCCGGACCCGCGGCCAGCACCGAGGCCGCAGCCCACCAGCCCCGCCGTCCCGGAGCGGGGGCGGGCAGGAAGCGCAGCACGTCGACCTGCTCGCCGATCTGCGGCATCAGGGCCAGGATCACGGAGGCGGCGGCGCCGAACCGCAGGACGTCGAAGGCGTCGTGGCCGCCCGCGGCGGCATCGGCGACGCCGGGATAGGACGTCCAGGCCGCGACCGAGGGCCAGTCGCGCGCCAGGATGAAGCCGACCGGCAGGACGTTGAGCCCGATCCACAGCGGCTGCGTCACGAGCTGGAACCGGCTGATCCAGGTGATCCCGTAGGTCACGAGCGGGATCACGGCGGCGGCGCTGAGCAGGTAGCCGAGCGGCAGCGGCACACGAAAGCAGAACTGCAGCGCGGTCGCCATGATGGAGGCTTCCACGGCGAACAGGATGAACGTGAAGGCCGCGTAGACCAGCGACGTCACGGTGGAGCCCACGTAGCCGAACCCGGCCCCGCGGGTCAGCAGGTCGATGTCGAGCCCGTAGCGGGCCGCGGCCCGGCCGATCGGCAGGCCGGTCAGGAACAGGATGGCGCCCACCACGAGGGTCGCGGCGACCGTGTTGCGGAACCCGTACGACAGGGTGACGGTGCCGCCGATGGCTTCGAGCGCCAGGAACGAGATCGCCCCGATGGCGGTCTGCGACACGCGGGGCGCGGACCAGCGGCGCGCGCTCTTGGCCGTGAAGCGCAGCGCGAAGTCTTCCAGCGTCTGGTTGGCGACCCAGCGGTTGTATTCGCGCCGGACGGGCAGGATGCGCTGGGGACCGGTCATGGGTTCCACGCCGGACGAGCAAGCACGAAGCGTGCCGCGCCCTTCACGGGCGCAGGGCGTCGTGCAGCGCCTCGGTCACGCCGTTCAGCGCGATCTGCGTGGCGATGCAGAGCAGCAGGAAGGCCGAGATGCGGTTGAGCACGCGGGCGCGGGCCTGGCCGAGGCGGTCCACGAGCCGGTCGGCCGACGCGTAGGCGAGCCAGACGCCCAGGGCCACCGCGACCGCGGCCGCCGAAGCGTCCAGCACGTAGAGCAGCGCGGCCCGCGAGCCGGACGGCAGGTTGGAGCCGAGCGCCACCGCGACCGAGATGGTTCCCGGCCCGGTGGTGAACGGCATCGTCAGGGGGAAGAAGGCCACGTCGGGCTTCTCGGTGGCGTGGGACGCCTGCGCCTCCTTGCGCTCCTCGTGCTCCTCGGCGCGCGTCAGCAGGGCCCAGGCGTTGGCGCCCACCACCAACCCGCCCGCGATGCGCAGCGCCGCCAGCGTGATGCCGAAGAAGCTCAGCACGTAGGCACCGCCCCACAGCGACACCAGCATCACGACCCCGGCATAGACCCCGACCTTGCGGGCCAGCACGAGCCGGTCGGCGTGGAAGCGGTCGGCCGTCACCTGGCTGAAGATCAGCGCGGAGCCGGGCGGGTTGACGATGGAGAACAGGGCCGACAGCGCGAGCAGGAAATCCTGGAGCGCGCGTCCGAGGTCGCTCATCCGAACGCGGCCTTTCCCGCCGACTCAGGCGTCGCGGCGGCCTGCGGGCGACGCCTGATCCGCGGGTCCTTCTCCGTGCCGCACCGCAGCATACGTCAAACGACGTATGTTAACCAAACACGCCTTCCCCGACATTCGCGGGCGGTGTATGGGCTTCCGGGCCCGCAGCAGGGGTTAGGCACATGGACCAGTTCGCGATCAACCGCCGCAAGGCGATGCTCGGCATGGCGAGCGCGGCGGGCGCGCTGACGGTGGGAGGGTTCGGGGCCGCGACCCGCGCTCTGGCGGCCGACGACACCGTCAAGGTGGGCATCCTCCATTCGCTGTCGGGCACGATGGCGATCAGCGAGACGACCCTCAAGGACGTCGTGCTGATGCTCATCGACGAGCAGAACAAGAAGGGCGGCGTGCTGGGCAAGAAGCTCGAGGCCGTGGTGGTGGACCCCGCCTCCAACTGGCCGCTGTTCGCCGAGAAGGCGCGCGAGCTCATTTCCAAGGACGGCTGCGTGGCCACCTTCGGGTGCTGGACCTCCGTGTCGCGCAAGTCCGTGCTGCCGGTCTACCAGGAGCTGAACTCGATCCTGTTCTACCCCGTGCAGTACGAGGGCGAGGAATGCCAGCGCAACGTGTTCTACACGGGCGCGGCCCCCAACCAGCAGGCGATCCCGGCCGTCGACTACCTGATGAGCCCCGACGGCGGCAACGTGAAGCGCTGGGTGCTGGCCGGCACCGACTACGTCTA
>CAXTEP010000199.1:0-5329 GCA_964243125.1 uncultured Lichenihabitans sp.
CGACGTGACCGACATCGTGCTGAGCCACGCCCATTTCGACCACATGGGCTCGATCGGCAGGTTCCCGAAGGCGCGCCTGCACATCCAGAAGCGCGAGATCCTGAGCTGGCACGAGGCCATCGCGCTTCCGCGCGAGTTCGGTTTCCTGACCGAGATCATCAACCCCGACGACCTGCGCGACGCCTTCGACGCCGCGGTGGAGCACCGGCTCAACCTGGTCGACGGCGACGTCGACGACCTGCTGCCGGGGCTCCACGTCCGGCTCGGCGCGGGCCACACGATGGGCCAGCAGTTCATCGTGCTGGAAACGGCGCGCGGCCGCCTCGTTGTGTCGGGCGACTGCGTTTACTCGCACCGCAACATCTGCGGCCACGACCACAGCGGCGTTTACGTGCCGCTCACCAACGCCATCGGGGCCGCCTGGGACCAGCTCAAGACCATCGACCGCATCCGCAAGGCCATCGGGGGCGACCTCGACCGGCTCGTCATCCTGCACGACGCCGAGCGCTGGAAGGGCTGGCCGGTGGTCAAGGAGGTCGACGGCTTCCGCATCGTCAAGGCGGCCTGAAGCGCGACGCATCAGGTGTGGGGGCCTGCCGACGAGGCCGCGAGCGCCCTGATCGGCGCGCCGCCGCCGGACGACGCCGGGAGTCTCGAACCGGTGCGCGCGCAGGCCGGCCAAGGTGTCCAGCGAGAGACGGTGGGTACCGGTCGTCCTCACCTTTGCAACGAGCGCGTGCTCCTCGGGAGAGATCCGCAGGCCATCCTGCCCGACGGTGCTCACCGCCCCGGTAGCGCCCGTTCGTCACGCAGCGTTCCCAGCCGCCGGCCGAGCTCCTCGACGAGGTTTCGGAGGATGAGACCACCCTGCCGACGCCGGACCCGAGGACGTCGACCCCCATAGGCCGCGATCGTCGAGGTTGGCGCCTGGAGCCTGTCAGGCTGCTGTTGAAGCGAAGCTTCGACTTGAGCCTGCGAACGGGTTCGCATTTCAAAGCCGGCCTGCGCCAGCGACAGCGTGACCCACGCTAGATCAACTTGTCGAGCGTGATCGGCAGGTCGCGCACCCGCCTGCCGGTGGCGTTGTAGACCGCGTTGGCGACCGCCGCCCCCACCCCGGTGATGCCGATCTCGCCGACGCCGTGCGCGCCCATCGGGGTGTGCGGATCGGCGATGTCGGTCCAGATCACGTCGATCTCCGGCACATCCATATGCACCGGCACGTGGTACTCGGCGAGGCTGGGGTTCATGATCCGGCCGTTCCGCTCGTCGAACTGCGTTTCCTCCATCAAGGCCAAGCCCAGCCCCATGATGATCCCGCCGCGGAACTGGCTGCGGGCCGTCTTGGCATTCAGGATGCGCCCGGTGTCGAACGAGCCCAGGAAGCGGCTGACCCGCGGCTCGCCGGTGACCGCGTTGACCCGCACCTCGCAGAACATCGCGCCGTGCGAATGCATCGACCAGTGCATGATTTCCAAGGGTTGCTTGGCCTGCTCGGTCACGGTCACGCGGTCGCGTTGCGCGCGCGACAGGATCGACGCGTAGCTCTCGTGGCGCGCGGGGTCGTCGAGCTTGGCGAGGCCGCCGTCCCGGCTGCCGACCTCGTCGGGCGACAGGCCGGCCAGCAGCGAGTCGTTGCCGGCGAGCTTGATCAGTTCGGCCACGAGCGCCCGGTGCGCCGCGATGACGGCGGCGCCGATCGCGGCGGTCTGCTGCGAGCCGCCGGCCAGGATCGCGCCGGGGATGGTCGAGTCGCCGTAGCCGATCTCGACGCGGTCGAGCGGCAGGCCAAGCCGCTCGGCCGCCACCATCGCGGTGGTGGTCGCGGTGCCCATTCCCATCTCGTGCGCCGCGACCTCGACCTTGGCGTGGCCGTCGCGGGTCAGCGTGATCCGCGCGGCACTGCCCGGCATCCGGTAGTAGGGGTAGGTCGCGGTGGCGCAGCCCATGCCCACCAGCCACTCGCCCTCGCGGCGCGAGCCCGGCGTGGCGCCGCGCCGGTCCCAGCCGAACCGCTCCGCCCCCGTTCGCCAAGCCTCGACGATGTGGCGCGACGAGAAAGGCAGGCCCGAGGTCGGGTCCTTCTCCGGTTCGTTGCGCAGCCGCAGCGCAATCGGGTCCATTGCGAGTTCCACGGCCAGTTCGTCGATGGCCGATTCCAGCGCGAAGGTGCCGACCGCCTCGCCCGGCGCCCGCATGAACGTGTTGGCGAGCGTGTTCATCGTCACCGTCTCGACCGACAGCTTGAAGCTGCCCGCCGCGTAGCCGCCGCGGGTGCCCAGGATGAAGGGCTCGGGCATGTTGTTGTGCGCCGTCATCGCCACCGTGCCGGTGTGGATGAGGGCGTCAAAGCCGCCGTCGGGTTGCGCGCCGATCGCGACGCGCTGCTCGGTCAGCGTGCGGCCGCCGACGACGCGGTACACGCCCTCGCGCGATAGCGCGATGCGCACCGGCCGACCGGCGAGCTTGGCCGCGGCGGCTCCCAGGATCTGGTGGTCCCACAGGCATTTGCCGCCGAAGCCGCCGCCCACGTAGGGCGAGGTCACGCGCACCTGCTCGGGCTCGAGGCCGAACACGCCGGCGACCGTCGCGGCTTCGGCGGTGACGAACTGAGTCGCATCGTGGATGATCAGTTGGTCGTCGACCCAGGCGACGGTGGCGGCATGCGGTTCGATGGCATTGTGGTTGTGGCGCGGGGTCCGGTAGGTCTGGTCGACGCGATGGGGCGCGTTCGCCAGCGCCGCCTCGGCGTCGCCGATCTCGTTCAGCAGCGGCTGGCCGTTGAAGAGGCCCGGCTTGGCCCCGGCGGCCTTGGCCTGCGCGAACGCCGTCGTGGACGGCTCAGCCGCATAGGTGGCGTGGATCAGCGACGCGGCATGGTCCGCCTGCTCCTGCGTGGCGGCGAGGACGACCGCGATCGGCTGTCCGTTCCAGTGGACCGTGTCGTCCTGCATGATCGGCAGGTCGCTTGGCCCGAACGCCAGGGACGAGCTGCCGAACACCGCGGGTTTGTTCATCCGCGGCGCGTTGCGGTGCGTCATCACCAGGACCACGCCCGCCTCGCCCTCGGCCGCGCCGGTGTCGAGCGTCGCGATGCGGCCTCGCGGGATCGTGCTGTAGGCGAGCGCGGCGTAAAGCATCCCGTCGAGCGGGACCTCCGCGGCGAACTGCGCGGCACCCTGGACCTTGAGCTGGCCGTCGAGCCGGGACACGGACGTTCCGATCAGCCCGTGCTTATGGCTGATCAGGGGGTCGGGAACGCCACCCGGAATCCAGCTGTCGGGCGCGAGCGGCACCAGCTTCGACATCGCCCCCTGAATGACGGTCTGCGCCGCAACCTTGGCGTCTTCGACGATGTTCATGCGCCTGATCCTGAGAGTTCGCCGAGAACGGCAGTCATGACACGTGTCGCGAGATCGACCTTGAAGCCGTTGTGGAGCAAGGGCTTCGCGTCCGCGAGCTCGGCACGGGCAGCAGCCTGAAAGGCCTGCTCGCTTGCGACACCACCGCGCAAGGCTTCTTCGGCCTTGAAGGCACGCCACGGCTTGTGGGCGACGCCGCCCAGCGCGATCCGCACGTCCTTGATCCGATCGCGGTCCATCTCGAGTGCCGCCGCAACCGATACCAGCGCGAAGGCGTAGCTCGCCCGGTCGCGCACCTTGCGGTAGGTCGACCGGACCGCGAAGGGCAGCCGCGGCAGGGTCACGGCGGTGATCAGCTCGCCTGGGCCCAGCACCGTCTCGACCTCCGGGGTGTCGCCCGGCAGGCGATGAAGGTCGGCGAAGGGCAGCGTGCGCGACCCCGCCGGCCCCCGCAGGTGCACCGCCGCGTCCAGCGCCGCGAGGGCGACGCACATGTCGGACGGGTGCGTGGCCACGCATGCGGGCGAGGCGCCGAGGATGGCGTGGATGCGGTTGAAGCCGTCCACCGCGTCGCAGCCCTGTCCCGGGCTCCGCTTGTTGCAGCGGGCGCCGTCGTCGTCGTAGAAATAGGCGCAGCGGGTCCGCTGGAGCATGTTGCCGCCCATCGTCGCCATGTTGCGGATCTGGGCGGAGGCGCTGGCGAGGATTGCCCGCGACAGCACGGGGTAGCGCGTGCGCACCAGCCGGTGCTCGGCCACCGCGGTATTGCGGGCCGCGGCGCCGATCAGCAACCCGCCGTCGTGGCTTTCCTCGATCGTCGCCGACAGGCCGGTGACGTCCACCAGCGCGGCCGGGCGTTCCAGCGTTTCGCGCATGAGGTCGACGAGATTGGTGCCGCCGCCGAGATATCGGGCGCCGGCCACGGCGGCGCGCCCGACCGCATCGGCGGGGTCGGCGGCCCGGGCATAGGTGAAGGGTGTCATTCCGCGGCCTCCGCGTAGGTCGAGGCGATCGCGTCGATGATGCCGTTGTGGGCGCCGCAGCGGCACAGGTTGCCGCTCATGCGCTCGCGCAGCTCGTCACGGTCGAGGTCGATCGCCTCGGCCGACAGGTCCGCGGTCACGTGGCTCGGCACGCCGCGCCTGATCTCGGCCACCATGCCGACCGCCGAGCAGATCTGTCCCGGCGTGCAGTAGCCGCACTGGAAGCCGTCGTGCTCGATGAAGGCTTGCTGCAGGGGGTGGAGCGCCCCGTTCTCCGTCAGGCCCTCGATGGTGGTGATCGAGCACCCCTCGTACTGCACTGCCAGCGCCAGGCAGGCGACGATCCGCTCGCCGTCGGCCAGAACCGTGCAGGCCCCGCAGGCGCCCTGGTTGCAGCCCTTCTTGGTGCCGGTGAGGTGGAGCCGCTCGCGCAGGAGATCGAGCAGCGACACGCGTGGGTCGGCGGGCGGCGGCACCACGGTGCCGTTGATGGTGATCGGCAAGGACATGCTCCTTGTGAATGGCAGGCGCTGTGAACAGTGGTCGATCGATCCGCGGCCAGGCACCGACCTGCTCGTGGACGAGGCCGGGCGCGGCACATGCTGCCGTTCGTCCCGACCGTCATCCCGCCGCGGATTAGCGGATGATAACGGACCGAAGCCAGGCTGGATACGCTTCAAGCCTCGCCGCCTTGCCAGAATGTCGGGAAAGCGCGGTCGGGCGGGTGCAAACGAAGCATCCGGACGGGCCTGCTGGTCGGCCGCGAAGGACCGCTTCAGGGTGCGAGGCCAGTCTCGGCTCCTGCCAGGATCGTGACGACGACCGAGGTGGTCGTGCGAGCCGCTGACGCGTGTTCGCGGCGAGCGTCCGTCACCACTTCGGCAGGTTGTCGGTTGGGGGCTTTGCGAGCGGCTCGCGGCAGCCGGGACTCGGTCCGTTCAGATGGTCGTCACGCCGAGCTGCTTGAGCAGGCCCAAGTTGTCG
>CAXTEP010000200.1:0-5300 GCA_964243125.1 uncultured Lichenihabitans sp.
TTCGCGGCGGAGGACAGCGAGACCGCCTTCCTGACCGACCGCTTCCTGGCCTGGCTCGGCGTGGCGGGCCGCAAGCCGTTCTGCGCCCACCTGTCCTTCATCGCCCCGCACCCGCCTTTCGCGGCCGCCGCGCCCTACCACGCCCTGGTCGACCCCGCCGACGTGACCATGCCGGTGCGCGGCGCCTCGCCCGATGTCGAACTGGCCCAGCACCCGCTCGTGGCCGCGCTGCTCGACACCATGGACATGGGCCATTTCGCGCCGGGGCTCGCGGGCCCGTCGCGCGACGCCGACGAGGCCACGATCCGCAAGGTGCGGGCCATCTACACCGGGCTGGCCCAGGAGGTCGACCACCACCTCGGCCGCATCGTCGCGGCGCTGCGCGAGAGCGGCCGCTGGGACGACACCGTCATCGTCTTCACGGCCGACCACGCCGAACAGCTGTTCGACCACTGGATGCTGGGCAAGGCCGGCTATTTCGACCAGTCGGCCCACGTCCCGCTCATCCTGCGCGACCCCTCGGCCGCCTCGGACGGCGGCCGCGGCCGGGCCGTGGATCTGTTCACCGAATCGATCGACCTGATGCCGACGCTGCTGGCCCTCGCGGGCCTGCCGGTGCCGCGCAACTGCGACGGCCGCGGCCTGCTGCCCGTTCTGGCCGGCGCGACCCCGCCGGACTGGCGCGACGAGGCGCACTGGAGCTTCGATTTCCGCGACCTCCGCACCCGGCGCATGGAGCGCGCGCTCGGCCTGCCATCGACGTGGTGCAACCTCCAGGTCGTCCGCACCGACCGGCTGAAATACGTGCATTTCGCGGGGCTCCCGCCCGTGCTGTTCGACCTCCGCGAGGACCCCCACGAGCTCGTCAACCGCGCTGCCGACCCCGGCGCCGCGGCCCTCCGCCTCGAAGGGCTCGACCGCATGATGACGTGGCGCCAGCGCTTCGAGGAGGAAACCCTGGCCGGCACCCTGGCGCGCGACGGCACGCTCACGCGCGACGACGCCCGGCCGTGACCGACCCGAGCGAGGGCGACGTTAACCTGTCGCCGCTGCGGGCCGCCTGGCGCGCGGGTCTCGGCGCGGAAACGACGGCGCTGCTCGACGAGGACGAGCGCTTCTTCCTCCACCAGTCGCTGTCGACGCCCTGCCTCGACGCGATCGAGCGGGCCGAGGGCGCCTGGCTCTTCACGGTGGACGGCCGCCGCATCCTCGATTTCCACGGCAACAGCGTCCACCAGCTCGGCCACGGGCACCCGCGCGTGGTCGCGGCCGTCAAGGCCGCGCTCGACACGCTGCCGTTCAGCCCGCGCCGCTACACCAACGCTCACGCGGTCGGGTTCGCGCGGGCGCTGGCCGAGGCCGCCCCCGACCCGCTCGCCAAGGTGCTGTTCGCGCCGAGCGGGGCCGCGGCGGTCGGCATGGCGCTGAAGCTCGCCCGGCTCGCCACCGGACGGCATAAGACCCTGTCGATGTGGGATTCCTTCCACGGCGCCAACCTGGACACGATCGGGGTGGGCGGCGAGGCCCTGTTCCGCCGCGGGCTCGGCCCGATGATGCCCGGCGCCGAGCACCTGCCGCCCCTGCATCTCGCGTCCCGCTTCTTCGGCCCCGACCGGCCGTTCGAGCGCTACGCCGACTACGTCGATTACCTGCTCGGCATCCAGGGCGACGTGGGGGCGCTCGTGGCCGAGCCGCTGCGCTGGACCACCGTCGAGGCGCCCCCGTCCGGCTTCTGGGCGCGGGTGCGCGAGAGCTGCACGCGACACGGCACGCTGCTGATCTTCGACGAGATCCCGAGCGGCCTCGCCCGCACCGGCACGCTGTTCGTGTGCGAGCAGGCGGGGGCCGTGCCCGACATCCTGGTGCTCGGCAAGGGCCTGGGTGGCGGGATCATGCCCATGGCCGCGATCGTGGCCGACGCCCGTCTCGATTGCGCGTCCGGAACGGCGCTCGGCCACTACACCCATGAGAAAAGCCCGCTCGGCTGCGCGGCCGGCCTCGCGACCCTGGACGCGATCCGCGACGAGGGACTGGTGGCCCGCGCCCGGGAACTCAACCGGATCGGCATGGAGCGGCTCGGAGCTCTTCGGGCGCGCCACCCGGTCGTGGCGGACATGCGCGGGGTGGGCGCCTTCTTCGGCCTGGAGATCGGCGGCGGCACACCGGCCGAGGCTCAAGCCCGCGCCGACCGCCTTCTTTACGCCTGCCTCCGCGGCGGCATGAGCTTCAAGCTCGGCGCCGGCACGGTCGTCACGCTCTGCCCGCCGCTGACGATCGCCTGGGCGGATTTCGACCGCGCGTTCGCGATCCTGGACGAGGCGCTGGGGGAGGTAAGGTGAGGCGAATCACGCGGGGGCTGGATGAGTCGTCCTGCCTTGACCCAACCGTCTTGCGGCCCGACCAGCCCGCAGGCGACATTGCCGACAGTGTTCTCGTCGTAACATCGAGCACAATCCTGGCGCCCTGATCGCGCGTGTGCCGGTCGGGGATGGTCGCGAGAGGATGAAACATGACCTACTTCCATGCCTTGGCGACCGACTACGACGGCACGATCGCCCATGACGGGGTGCTGGACGACGCCACCGCGGCGGCGCTCGAACGGCTGAAGCGGTCGGGACGGCGGCTCGTGATGGTGACGGGGCGCGAGCTGCCCGACCTGCAGCGCGTGTGCCCGCGGCTCGACCTGTTCGACCGCGTGGTGGCCGAGAACGGGGCGCTGCTGCACACGCCCGCCACCAAGGAGTCGCGGCCGCTCGGGCCGCCCCCGCCGCCCGCCTTCGTGGCCCGGCTCAAGGAGGCCGGCATGCAGCCGCTCTCGGTGGGCGAGGTCATCGTGGCCACCTGGGAGCCCAACGAAGCGGCCGTGCTGGAGGCCATCCGGGATCTCGGCCTCGACCTGCAGATCATCTTCAACAAGGGCGCCGTCATGGTGCTGCCGAACGGCGTCAACAAGGCCTCGGGCCTCGCGGCCGCCCTGGCCGACCTCGGCCTGTCGGCCCACAACGTGGTGGCGACCGGCGACGCCGAGAACGATCTCGCCTTCATGCGCACCTGCGGCTGCGCGGTCGCGGTCGGCAACGCGCTGCCGGCCGTCAAGGCGGCGGCCGACGTGGTGACGGCGGCGCCGCGGGGCGCGGGCGTGGCCGAAGCGATCGAGACCTGGCTGACCCGCGAGGACCAGCTGCTCGATGCCGCCGCGGCGCGCCATTCCGTCCCGGTCGGGACGAGTCTGGCGGACGGCGCCGCGGTGGCGCTGCGGCCCGACCGCGGCAGCGTGCTGATCACCGGCACGTCGGGTGGCGGCAAGTCGACGCTCGCGACCGCGCTGCTGGAGCGGCTCGCGGCCGCGGGGTTCCAGCTCTGCGTCTTCGACCCCGAAGGCGACTACGGGTCCTTCGCGGAAACCGTGACGTTCGGCGATGCCGACACGGCCGTGACCCCGGATGCGGTGCTGGACGCGGTGCGCAAGCTCGGCACCAGCGTGACCGTGAACCTGCTCGGGTCGAGCGTGGCCGACCGGCCGGGCGTGCTGGCGGGCCTGCTTCCGGCCGTGCTCGACATCCGCGCCAAATACGGCCGGCCGCACTGGATCCTGATCGACGAGGCGCACCACGTGCTGCCGCGCGGACACGACGCGGGCGACGGCGTCAACCTGGACGCCCAGGTGCCCACCATCTTCGTCACCGTCCACCCCGACACGCTCGCGACCGGGGCGCTGCGCAGCGTCGGCACCGTGCTGCTGATCGGCCGGGACTCGCTCGGCCTGATCGAGACGCTGAGCCGCGCCTTCGACCGGCCCGCGCCGCCCCTGCCGGAGCGCGGCCCGGAGGTCGGCGAGGCGGTCTACTGGGACTGCCGGGGCGACGCGCCGCCCGTGCTGATCCGGGTCGACCGCCCCCGGGGCGAGGTCAGGCGGCACACGCGCAAATATGCCCAGGGCGTGCTGGGCGAGGACCGCAGCTTCTTCTTCCGCGGTCCGGACGGGCGGCTGAACATCCGGGCCCACAACCTCGCCATGTTCCTCGACATCGGCGAGGGGGTCGACGCCGACACCTACCTGTTCCATCTCCGCCGCAACGACTTCGCGACGTGGATCCGCACCTCGGTCAAGGACGAGGACCTCGCCGACGAGGTCGCGGCCGCGGCCGCGAACGAGGCCCTCGACCTGGCCGAGGCCCGCGCGCTGATCCGCGCCGCGGTGGAACGCCGCTACACGGCGCCGGCCTGACCCGGATGAGCGGACCATCCGTGCCCGCCGACGCGCCCGGCCTCGCGGCGCTGGGGGCGGCCCTGGACCGCGGCGACCCGGACGCGGCGCTCGCGTGTTTCCGGACCCTGCTGGCGCTTTCGCCCGAGGACCCCGGGTTCCGGGCGTGGCTGGAACGGGGCTGGCGCGCCTTCGCGGGCGACGAGGAGCCGGGCGGCCCGTCGCGGGCCTTGCGAGACGCCCGGAGCGATGGAACGGCGGCGCTGCTGCTGTTCGCCCGGGTGACAGCGGGCATCGGCCATGCGGCGTGGGCCCTGGAGGCGGCCCGCGCGGCCCGGGCCGCAGCGCCCGACGGCGCTGAACCGGCTTTTCTCCTGTGCGCGCTGCTGCTCAAGGCCGGCGACCCGGAAGCTGGGCGGGTGCTCGGCGAGTGCCTGTCCCGATTCCCGCAGCCGTCGCAGGGATGGAGCCAACTCGGCACCGTGCTGCTGGCGCTGGGCAAGGGGGAGGCCGCGCTGGTCTGCTTCGCGCGCGGCCCGCGTAGCGCCGCGCTGGCCATGCGCCAGGGCAGCACGGCGCGCGACCTGGGCCGGCTGGACGAGGCCCGGTCGGCCTTCACCGAGGCCGTGCGGCTCGACCCGGACCACCCCCGCGCCTGGTTCCTGCTCGGGACCTGCGCCCAGGACGGGCGCGACTTCGCGGCCGCGGCCGATGCTTACGGAAAAGTGCTGGCGCTCGACCCGCGGGTCGCCGAGGCCGCCGTCAATCTCGGCACGGTGCTGCAGGAGATGGGCGACCTCGAAGGCGCCCGGGCCGCCTACGGCCGCGCCGTGACCACCCGGGCCGACACGTTCGGGCGGGTCGCCCAGGCGCTGGCGACCTCGCCCCGGGGCGAGCTATGGCTCGACCTCGGGCAACTCCGCCGCAGCCTCGCCGGGTGAGCGGGGCCGCCTGGCCCGGAACCCCTTGCGATAAACCCCCGGCCGGCTGAGCAGCGCCGCGGCGGTCGCGTCGTAGCGGGCGCGGCGGTCCGCGTCGAGCGGCTCGCAAACGAGGTCGAGGGGCGCGCGGGCGACCGGAAAGCACTGCGCGA
>CAXTEP010000201.1:0-5299 GCA_964243125.1 uncultured Lichenihabitans sp.
CTGCTCCGCGCCCATGCCCAGGCCGACACGGGGCGGCCCGCGAAACGTCTCGCCTAACCGGGCGGGTGAACGGGCCCGGCTCCGTCAGCTGAGCACGATGCCGCCGCACACGTTCAGGCTCTGCCCGGTCACGAACGCCGAGGCGTCGGAGGCCAGGAACGCGATCGGGCCCGCGACGTCGGCGGGCTGGCCGAGGCGTCGCAGCGCCGTGATGCCCACCCACCTGTCCACGTTGGCCTGATCCTCGAGGTTGGTGCGCCCCATCTCGGTGACGATGATGCCGGGGCACACGCAATTGGCCGTGATGCCGTGCTGGCCGACCTCCTGGGCCAGCACGCGGGTGAAGCCCATCACGGCCGCCTTGGAAGCCGAATAATGCGCCTGCAGGGGCGCGCCGTGCTTGCCGCCGATGGAGGCGACGTTGACGATCCGGCCGTAGCGGCGCTCGCGCATGTGGGGCAGCAGCGCCTGGGTGACCAGGAAGGTGCCCTTGGCGTTGACGTCGAGCACGGCGTCCCACTGCTCCTCGCCGAGGTCCTCGACCCCGTTGGCGATCAGGATGCCGGCGTTGTTGACCAGGGCGTCGACCCGGCCCGCCTCGGCCAGGACCTGGGCCGCCATGGCCCGGACCTCGTCCTTGCGGCTCACGTCGGCCAGCGCCGTGAAGCCCCGCCGCCCCCTGGCCTCGATCTCGCCCCTGACGGCGTCCAGCTCGCCGGCCTGCCGGGCGATGTCGTTCACCACCACGTCGAAGCCCGCATCCGCCAGCCCCAGCGCGGCGGCGCGCCCAATGCCGCGGCTCGCCCCCGTGACCAGCGCGACCCGCCCGTTCGCTCCCTCCGCCATTGCCGTCCTCCCGTTCTCGTTCCTGTTGTCAGAAGAACCTGATCTCGCTGCGCAGCACCGCCAAGCTCACGGCCGCCACCATGACCAGGCCGCGCACCTCGTTCTGCAGGTAGAAGGGCGCGCCGAGCAGGTTGAGCCCGTTGTCCAGCATGCCGATGATCACCACGCCCACCAGCGTGCCCTGCACGGTGGCGCGGCCCGGCTTGAAGGCCGTCATGCCCAGGAATACGGCCGTGAGGCTGTCGAGCAGGTAGGCGTCGCCGGCCCCCGACTGGCCGGTGCCCAGCCGCGCGGTCAGCATCACGCCGCCCATGGCGGCTCCCAGGCCCGACAGCGCCAGGGCGGTCAGGCGGCAGCGGTTGACCGCGATGCCCGACAGCCGCGCGGCCTGGATGTTGGCCCCCGTGGCCACCACGCCGCGGCCGAGCCGCGTCTTGTTGAGCAGGACGTAGAACACCGCCACGACCGCCAGCGCGATGAGCACCGGCACCGGGACGCCTTCCACCTTGCCGGTCGCGATGTAGTAGAAGCCGCGCGGCATGCTGGCATAGATCGAGTCGCCGCCCGTGTAGGCGTAGTTGAGCCCGAGCGCGATCGGGCCCATGGCCAGGGTGGCGATCAGGGACGGGATGCGCAGCCGCGTCACCAGCAGCCCGTTGACGACGCCGATCACCGCGCCCGCCCCGATGGCCAGAACGATCGCGGCCGCCACCGGCAGCCCCGTCCAGATCATCAGGCCCGCGACCAGGACGCCCGACAGGCTCGCGACCTGCCCGACCGACAGGTCGAATTCCCCGCTCGCCACCGCCACGGTCAGGCCCGACGACACGATGGTCAGCACCGACACCTGGATCAGCACGTTACTGATGTTGCTGACCGTCAGGAAGCGGTCGGACGCGAGCGCGAAGGCCAGGAAGATGACGAGCGCCGCCAGCACGGTGCCGTAGCGGGCCGCGAGGCCGCCCCAGTCGAAGCGGCCGGGCGCGGACGCCCGGGCGGTGGCGGGTGGAGCCGCGGTGGCGGCGGCGCCTCGTTGGTTGGCGGCCATGGTCAGTTCACCTCCAGCAGCAGGCGTTCCTCGGAAAAGTCGGAGCGCTCGAGGCAGGTCCCGAGCGCTCCGTCGGCGATGCAATAGATGCGGTCGCACAGTTTCAGCAGCTCGCCGAACTCGGCGCTGGCGATCAGCACCGCGGCGCCGCGCTCCGCGAAGCCGCGGATCAGGCCGTAAAGCTCGGCCTTGCTGCCGACGTCCACGCCCTCGGTCGGGTTGTCGAGCAGCAGCATGGGCGGGGTCTCGGCCGACCGCCGGTCCATGCGGACGAGCCAGCGCCCGAAGGCGAGCTTCTGCTGGTTGCCGCCCGACAGCTGCATGACGTCCTGGGCGGGCCCGGCGCATTTGACCGCGAGCCGGCCGATGAGGTCGCGGGCGGTCGACAGCGCCAGCGCGCCCCGCGTGAAGCCGAACCGGCTCATCTGGCCGAGCGCGCCCGTCATCAGGTTCTCTTCCACGCTCAGGCCGGGGAAGATCGCCTTCTTGAGGCGGTTGTCGGCGATCAGGTAGATGCCGTGCTCGGTGGCCTCGGCCACGTCGCGCGGCAGGCGGGCGAGCCCGTTCACGACCGCCTGACCGCATCCGGCGGCGGCCCGCCCGCCCGCCAGGGCCTCGATGAGGTCCGTCTGGCCCGCGCCCAGCACGCCCGCCACGCCCACGACCTCGCCGCGATGGACGGTCAGGTCGGGCACGTGCAGCGGCCCGACCGCCAGGTCCGCGAGCCGGAGCGCGACCGCGCCCGCGCGGGCGTGACTGTGCCAGTCGCCGTCCTCGATCGCGCGCCCGACCATCAGGCGCACCACCGCCTCGGGCGTGGTGTCGGCCACCGGACCGTCGTGGACCACGGCGCCGTCCTTGAGCACGGCCACGCGGTCGCAATGCTCGAAGATCTCGTTGATGTGATGGGAGATGAACAGGATCGCGAGCCCTCGCGCCTTCAGGTCGGCCAGGAAGCCGAACAGCTTTCGGCTCTCGTTCAGCGTCAGCGAGGCGGTCGGCTCGTCCAGGATCAGCAGCGCGGGCTCGCTTTTCAGGGCCTTGAGGATGTCGAGGATCTTGTTCTCGCCGATGCCGAGCTCGCCGCATTCGCGGTCGAGCGGCACCGCGACGCCGAACCGGTCCGCCAGGGCCTTGGCGTCGGCCCGCAGCGCCCGGTCGCGGATCAGCCCGCCCGCCACGGGCTCGCGGCCCAGCATGATGTTCTCGGCGGCGGTCAGCGTCGGGATGATGGACACCTGCTGGTGGGCGACCGCGATGCCGGCCGCCAGCGCGTCCTTGACGGTCGCGAAGCTCACGGGCCGGCCATCCACCGCGAGCGTGCCGCTGTCGGCGCCCTGGGCGCCGCAGATGATCTTGACCAGGGTCGATTTGCCGGCCCCGTTGGCGCCCACCAGCGCCACCATCTCGCCGGCCGCCACCTTCAGGTCGACGTCGCGGAGCGCCGCGGTGCCGCCGAACGCCTTGCCGATGCCGCGCACCGCGAGGCGCGGCGGGGCGGCCTGAGCCGTCGCAACCATGTCAGCTGTCCTCCCGGGGCCGCAAAGGCCCCTTCTCCCGTTGCACGGGGAGAAGGGGTGTTTCTCAGGCCTTCATTCCCTGCATGGCCCGGTCGCGGTAGATGTAGTAGAGATCCGTCGCATCCCAGGTCGGCTTGCCGGCCTCGGGCAGGTTGACGCCCTGCACGAGCAACGGGGCCGGGAACTCGACGGTGGGCACGGGAACGACCTGCTTGGCGTCGCGGCCCTTGCCCACGATCTCGTTGATGAGCCAGCCCGTGTAGGCGCCCCAGGTCTCAAAAGCCTGCGCCACGGTGGCGATCAGCGGGTAGCCAGGATTGCGCATGCGGTCGACCGCGGTGGGATGGCCGTCGTGGCCCACCACGAAGACCTTGTCGGCCATGCCGCGCGACTGGATGACCTCGGCGGCCGCCATGGCGGGCTCGTCCCACGGGCACCAGATGGCGTCGAGGTCGTTGCCGTAGGTGGTGAGCCAGTCGTTCACGGTGTTCTGCGTCGTTTCGTAGAAGCCGCTGTACTGGATCACCCGCTCGTTCTTGAGCGAGATCCACTCGTTCTCGCTCAGCACGCTCTTCATCACCTTGCCGCGCTTGCGGGTGCCGTGGTGGAAGTTGGCGATGACGGCGCAGATGTTGGCGGTCTGCTTGCCCTTGCCGAGCAGGTTGTCGACCATGAACTGCGACGTCTGCGATCCCATCACGAAGTTGTTGCTGGTGATGTCCGCGATGGCGGGCGACTGCCAGCCCGAATCGAGGCTGAAGAACGGGATCTTGGACTTGGCGAGGTCGTCGAGCGCGCTGTGGGCCGCGGTCAGCGTGCCGTACAGGACCAGGATCGCGTCCGCCTTGGCCGTGATCGCGTCCTCGATCTGGCTGACGAGCTGGCCGGGGTCGCCCTTGGCGTCGGTCTGGGTCACGTGCCAGGTCTTGTCGAGCCCGGTCGCCTTCAACCACTGCTGGAAGCCTTCCCAGGAGCGCTGGTCGGACTGCGCCGCCATCTGCTGCGCCACCACGGCCACCGACAGCGGCTTGCTGTTGGTTTGCGCGTAGGCGGGCGTGCTGCCGAAAGCGAATTGCGCGAGCTGCGTGCCGGCGCCCATCAGGCCGGCCATGCCGGTCAGGCCGAGGCCGCCGATCAGGCCGCGGCGGGACGGGCCGCCCGGGTTGTTCTGGTGTGCCATTGCTTCCTCCTTCGTGGTGCGTTTGCGATCCATCGGTTTTCCGCCCCTTGCCGGGGTCTCGTGCTTGCGCCGCCGCTCACGCGAGCAGGGCGGTGAACTCCTGCGGGCGGTCCCAGTGCGGCATGTGGCCGGCACCCGCGATCAGGTGGATCGCGGCGCGGGCCGGGGCCGCCGCCACCTGGGTCCAGGGGATGATCCGGTCGTCGAGCCCCCACACGAGCCGCACGGGGCAGCGGAGGGCCGCGAGGTCCGGCACGACGTCGAGGCCCTGCCGGCCATCCGGGGCGAGATCGGCCGCGAGCGCGGCCAGCCGCCCCCCGCCCAGCGCCGAAGCCATGGCGTCGAGCTGGGTCCGCGACAGGGTCGGCGGGTTGCGGGCGAGCCGGCGCAGCAGGTGGGCGAGCGCGCCGCCGTTCCGCACCGCCGCCATGCCGTGGACGAAATCGGCGTCGATGCCGCCGCCGAGACCCGCGGGCGCCACCAGGGTCAGCCGCGCCGGCGCGAAACGGCCCGAAGCCGCGAGGCGAACCGCGACCGCGCCGCCCATCGAATGGCCGACGACCTCGGCGCCGCCCAGGTCGAGCGCGTCCGCGAAGGCCGCGACCGATGCCACCACGGCGTCGAAACCCTCGGCCTCGATGGCGGTCGCGCCGTGTCCCGGCAGGTCGGGCACGACCACGCGCGTCCCGTCGCGGGCCAGCGCCG
>CAXTEP010000202.1:0-5145 GCA_964243125.1 uncultured Lichenihabitans sp.
ACCGCACCTTCAAGCCCGAGCGCGACGGCCTGTTCTGCGCCCGCATCTTCGGGCCCATCAAGGACTACGAGTGCCTGTGCGGCAAGTACAAGCGGATGAAGTACAAGGGCGTCATCTGCGAGAAGTGCGGCGTCGAGGTGACGCTGAGCCGCGTCCGGCGCGAGCGCATGGGCCACATCTCGCTGGCCGCGCCCGTGGCGCACATCTGGTTCCTGAAGAGCCTGCCGTCGCGCATCGGCCTGCTGCTCGACATGACGCTGAAGGATCTCGAGCGGATCCTGTACTTCGAATCCTACATCGTGATCGAGCCTGGCCTCACCTCGCTGAAGGAGCGTCAGCTCCTGAACGAGGAGGAGTACATGCGCGCCCAGGACGAGTACGGCCAGGACAACTTCACCGCCATGATCGGTGCGGAAGCCATCCGCGAGATCCTGCGCGGCATGGACCTGCCGCGCATCGCCGAGCAGCTCAAGGTGGAAATCTCGGAAGCCACCACCGAGCTCAAGCCCAAGAAGCTCGCCAAGCGGCTGAAGATCATCGAGGCGTTCATGCATTCGGGCAACAGCCCGGAATGGATGATCCTGACCGAGGTGCCCGTGATCCCGCCGGACCTGCGCCCGCTCGTGCCGCTCGACGGTGGCCGCTTCGCGACCTCCGACCTCAACGACCTGTATCGCCGCGTCATCAACCGCAACAACCGCCTGCGCCGGCTGATCGAGCTGCGCGCGCCCGACATCATCATCCGCAACGAGAAGCGCATGCTTCAGGAGGCGGTTGACGCGCTGTTCGACAACGGCCGGCGCGGCCGCGTCATCACGGGCGCCAACAAGCGCCCGCTGAAGTCGCTCGCCGACATGCTGAAGGGCAAGCAGGGCCGGTTCCGCCAGAACCTGCTCGGCAAGCGCGTCGATTATTCGGGCCGGTCCGTGATCGTGGTGGGCCCGGAGCTCAAGCTGCACCAGTGCGGCCTGCCCAAGAAGATGGCGCTCGAATTGTTCAAGCCGTTCATCTATTCGCGGTTGGACGCCAAGGGCCTGTCGACCACGGTCAAGCAGGCCAAGAAGCTGGTCGAGAAGGAGAAGCCGGAAGTCTGGGACATCCTGGACGAGGTCATCCGCGAGCATCCCGTGATGCTGAACCGGGCGCCCACGCTGCACCGGCTCGGCATCCAGGCCTTCGAGCCGACGCTGATCGAGGGCAAGGCGATCCAGCTGCACCCGCTCGTTTGCGCGGCCTTCAACGCCGACTTCGACGGCGACCAGATGGCCGTGCACGTGCCGCTCAGCCTCGAGGCGCAGCTCGAAGCGCGCGTGCTGATGATGTCGACCAACAACATCCTGCACCCGGCCAACGGCATGCCCATCATCGTGCCCAGCCAGGACATCGTGCTGGGTCTCTACTACGTGACGCTCACGCGCAGCGGCGAACCCGGCGAGGGCATGGCCTTCGCCAACATGGGCGAGATCGAGCACGCCCTGAACGCCAAGTCCGTGACCCTGCACACCAAGATCAAGGGCCGGGCCTGGACTTGGGAGAACGGCGAGCGCGTGGCGAAGATCTTCGACACGACGCCCGGCCGCATGATCCTTGGCCAGCTCCTGCCGCGCCACGAGAAGATCCCTTTCGACGTCACCAACAAGCTGATGACGAAGAAGGAGATCTCCAACATGATCGACACGGTCTACCGCAACTGCGGGCAGAAGGAGACGGTGATCTTCTGCGACCGGATCATGGCGCTGGGCTTCCGCGAGGCGTTCCGGGCCGGCATCTCGTTCGGCAAGGACGACATGGTGGTGCCCGAAACCAAGGAGCGGATCGTCGAGGACACCCGCACGCTGGCGACCGAATACGAGCAGCAGTACAACGACGGCCTGATCACCCAGGGCGAGAAGTACAACAAGGTCGTGGACGCCTGGGCGAAGTGCACCGACAAGCTCGCCGAGGAGATGATGGCGCGCATCTCGACCGTGCAGAAGGACGAGCACGGCCGCGACAAGCCCATCAACTCGATCTACATGATGGCGCATTCGGGGGCTCGCGGGTCGCCCGCGCAGATGAAGCAGCTCGCCGCCATGCGGGGCCTGATGGCGAAGCCTTCGGGCGAGATCATCGAGAGCCCGATCATCTCCAACTTCAAGGAAGGGCTGACCGTCCTTGAATACTTCAACTCGACCCACGGGGCCCGCAAGGGTCTGGCCGACACCGCGTTGAAGACCGCGAACTCGGGCTACCTGACGCGCCGTCTCGTCGACGTGGCGCAGGACGCGATCATCTCGACGGTCGACTGCGGGTCGCAGGGCGGCATCAAGATGCGGGCCATCATCGACGCCGGCCAGGTGGTCGCGTCGTTGGCGATCCGCATCCTGGGCCGCACGGCCGCCGAGCCCCTCAAGGACGCGGACGACAAGGTCATCGTCGAGGCGGGCGAGATGATCCAGGAATGGCATATCGACCGCATCAACGCGGCCGGGATCCAGGAGGTGAAGATCCGCTCCGTGCTGACCTGCGAGGCCAAGAACGGGGTTTGCGCGAGCTGCTACGGGCGCGACCTCGCGCGCGGCACGCCCGTCAACATGGGCGAGGCCGTGGGCGTCATCGCGGCGCAGTCGATCGGCGAGCCGGGCACCCAGCTCACCATGCGGACCTTCCACATCGGCGGCGCGGCGCAGATCGCCGACCAGTCGTTCATCGAGTCGAACTTCGATGGCACGGTGAAGATCCGCAACCGGGCCGCGGCCCGGAACGCGGAAGGCGACCTCATGGTCATGGCCCGCAACGTCGCGGTCGTGATCGAGGGGCCGGACGGCGTCGACCGCGCCACCCACCGCGTCCAGTACGGGGCGCGGCTCAAGGTGGACGAGGGCGACAAGATCAAGCGCGGCCAGCGCATCGCCGAGTGGGACCCCTACACCCGTCCCATCATGACCGAGATCGACGGCACGGTGGCGTTCGAGGATCTCAGCGAGGGCATTTCCATGTCCGAGTCGATCGACGAGGCCACCGGCATCGCCAAGCGCGTCGTGATGGACTGGCGGCTCAACCAGCGCTCGGCCAGCCTTCGCCCCGCGATCGTGATCAAGGGCAAGGACGGCAAGATCGCCAAGCTGCCGCGCGGCGGCGACGCGCGCTACTTCCTGCCGGTCGACTCGATCCTGAGCTACGACGTCGGCGGCGAGGTCAAGGCGGGCGACATCGTGGCGCGCATCTCGATGGAGGGCGCCAAGACGCGCGACATCACGGGCGGCCTGCCGCGCGTGGCGGAGCTGTTCGAGGCGCGACGGCCCAAGGATCACGCCATCATCGCCGAAACGGCGGGCACGATCCAGTTCGGCCGCGACTACAAGAACAAGCAGCGCCTGCAGATCGTGCCGCACGAGGAAGGCGCCGAGCCCGTCGAGTACCTGATCGCCAAGGGCAAGCACATCCATCTCCAGGACGGCGACGTGGTGGAGAAGGGCGACTACATCGTCGACGGCAACCCGGCGCCGCACGACATCCTGGCCATCAAGGGCGTGGAGGAACTCGCGGCCTACCTCGTCAACGAGATCCAGGAGGTTTACCGGCTGCAGGGTGTGAGCATCAACGACAAGCACATCGAGGTGATCGTCCGCCAAATGCTGCAGAAGGTCGACATCACCGATCCCGGCGACACCGACTTCCTGTCGGGCGAGCAGGTCGACGTGGTGGAACTCGAGGAGGCCAACGCCAAGGCGCTGGAAGCCGGCGGCAAGATCGCGGTCGGCACGCCGGTCCTTCTCGGCATCACCAAGGCGAGCCTGCAAACGCGGTCGTTCATCTCGGCGGCCTCGTTCCAGGAAACCACGCGGGTGCTCACCGAGGCGGCCGTCAACGGCAAGGTCGACACGCTGGAAGGCCTCAAGGAGAACGTCATCGTGGGCCGGCTCATCCCGGCCGGCACGGGCGCGGCCATGTCGAAGCTGCGCCGCGTGGCGGCCCAGCGCGACAAGCTGATCCTGGCCCAGCAGGCCGAAGCCTCGCAGGCCGCCGCGGCGGCGGCCCCGGTGGCACTGCCCTCGGCCGCGGCGGAGTAAGACCCCCACCTCTGGCAATCAAGAAGAGAGGGCGCTTCGGCGCCCTTTTTCCTGGGCGGATCGAACAGTCGACGCGAACCTTTCGGGGGCCGTTTTGGTTAACGGACGTCACCGGAACGGGCGAGGCATGAGCTTGGACACTGCGGAGCTCGATCTTGTCGTCGTTCGCGGCTTCCGCGGCGATGAAGGCAGCACGCCCGAGCACGATGCCTTGGCGACGCCCTTCGCGGAAGGCGCCAAGGCGAGGGCGATCGTGGATCTCTGCGATCGTGAGGGCTTGGCGGCTTACTTCCTCGGGCCGGGTGGGCGGGTGATCCACGTCAACGCGACCGCAGGCGGTCAGCCGGTCGCCGGCCTGACGATCCGATGGGGTCAGCTTCGCGCCGCGGACCCCGCCCAGGAAGCAGCACTTCAGGATGCGGTCGTCCGAGCGACCTCGCCGGAGGCGATCGAGCTTGTCGTGGAGGCAGGCGCGGTGGGGATCGGCGATGCGTCCGGCGATCCATCGTTCCTGCTGTGCTTCGCTTATCCCAACAGGTCGCCCTTTCAAATGCTGCGCGCCGTCGTGGCGGTCAGCCGCGACCGCATGCTTCCGGTTCGCCAGGCGGAAACGCTGGTCGGTTTGCTGCGTCAGGGCTGAACCTCATGGCTCCTGTGCCATCCTGGTTCGCTTTTCGCCTTGACGCTTCCCAGGCATCCGTCTAGAACCGCCGAGCTTTCGACAGGCAGTAGGCCAATCCGTTCCGGCGCGTCACGTTCCGGACCATCATTGCCCTAAACGCTGTTGGCCTCTCCGGCGACGCGATGTGGTCATAACTGGCTCAGGCCAGCTTAGAAGCAAGACCGAATCGGTTTTGGCCGGTGCGGTCCTCTGCGTGTGACGCTTGAGGCCGGACAGGCCGAAAGCGCTATTCGTTCTGGGCTGAAAGGTCCAAGTCCAGGTTTGGCCGACCCTGGCGCTTCACATGGTTTGGCCGGACGATCCTTGAAGGCGGGACATGCCGACGATTAGCCAGTTGATCCGCAAGCCGCGGGTCGTATCCCGGGTGCGTAACAAGGTGCCGGCGCTGCAGCAGAGCCCGCAGAAGCGGGG
>CAXTEP010000203.1:0-2482 GCA_964243125.1 uncultured Lichenihabitans sp.
CGCCGCGCCGCGTCCTCGTGGTCCACAACCGCTACCAGTTGCGCGGCGGCGAGGACGCGGTGGTCGAGCGCGAAGTTTCCGCCCTGGCGCGGGCGGGGCTCGAGGTTGAGCCCCTGTTCTTCACCAA
Organism: uncultured Lichenihabitans sp.; assembly: GCA_964243125.1. Taxonomy (GTDB): domain Bacteria; phylum Pseudomonadota; class Alphaproteobacteria; order Rhizobiales; family Beijerinckiaceae; genus Lichenihabitans. The sequence continues at coordinate 128 of CAXTEP010000203.1, forward strand.
CGACGCGATCCAGACCCGCGCCGACCGGTTGCGCGTGGCTCTCGAGGCCCCGCGGGCCCATCGCGGCATCGCGGCCGTGCTCGACGCGGTCCGGCGCTTCCGGCCCGACGTGGTCCACCTGCACAACACGTTTCCGCTGATCTCGCCGGCCGTGCACCCCGCCGTCCGGGCGACCGGCACGGCCACCGTGCAAACGCTGCACAACTTCCGCGTCGCCTGCGCGGGCGCGCTGCTGATGCGCGACGGGGCGCCCTGCGAGGACTGCCTGACGGGCTCGCCCTACAATGCCGTGCTGCACGGCTGCTACCGCGGGTCGCGCTCGGGCACGCTCGCGGTGGCCCGCATGATCGACGTGCATCGCCGGGCCGGGACATGGACCCGGCACGTCGACCGGTTCATCGCGCTGACCGGCTTCGCCAAGGCGCAGTTCATCCGGGCCGGGCTTCCGGGCGAGCGGATCGCCGTCAAGCCGAACGGCCTCGCGGACCCCGGCACGCCGCGCGACCGGCCGCGCGAGGGCCTGCTGTTCGTGGGGCGGTTCAGCGTCGAGAAGGGCGTCGGCGTGCTGGCCGCGGCGGCGCGGCTGAGCCGGGCGCCCATTACCGCCATCGGCGAAGGGCCGATGGCGGCCGAGATGGCGGGCATCGCCAACCTGACCCTCCTGGGCGCGCGCAGCCGCGCCGCCGTGGCCGACGCCATGGCCCGGGCCGCCGCCGTGGTGGTGCCCTCCATCTGCTACGAGGGGCTGCCCATGGTGATCGCCGAGGCCTTCGCGGCCGGCACGCCCGTGATCGCCTCGCGGATCGGCGCCATGGCCGACCTCATCACCCCGCAGGTCACGGGCCTGCACGCCCGGGCCGGCGACGCCGCCGACCTCGCCCGCGTTTGCGACTGGCTGGTCGATCACCCCGACGAGGCCCGCCGCATGGGCCGGCACGCCCGCGCGGTCTACGAGCGCGACTGGCCCGAGGAGGTCACCACGGCGGCGCTGCTGGCGGTCTACGCCCAGGCCACGGCGTCGCGCCTCGATGGGAGGCTCTCCGATGCCTCATGACCCCGAGGTCGCGACGTTCCGCGTCGGATGCATCCCCGTTTCCGTCATCACCATGGCGGGGCTCGTGGCCTCGGTGGCGCGCTACCTGGAGCGCGGGCCCGACGAGCCCGGTGCGTTCGTGGCGTTCCGCGACGCCCACGGCGTGGTGCGGTCGGAGGACGACCCGCGCCTCCGGGCCGCCCACGAGGCCGCCCGGCTGGTGGTTCCCGACGGGCGGCCGCTCGTCTGGGTGGGCCGGGCGCGGGGCTGCGGTCCGATCGGCCAGGTGCCGGGCATCGAGGCGGTCGAGACGCTGTGCCGGGCCGGCGCCGCGGCCGGGTGGCGCCACTACTTCCTGGGCGGCGGTCCGGGCGTAGCGGCCGCGCTCGCCGCCACCATGAGCGCCCGCGTGCCGAACCTCCGGGTCGCGGGGCACGAAACGCCGCCGTTCCGGCCGCTCGACCTGGACGAGGTGGCGCTCATGCGCGAGCGCATCCGGGCCTCGGGCGCGCAGGTCATCTGGATCGGCCTGGGCGCGCCCAAGCAGGAGCTGTTCATGGCCGAGCACGCGCCCTTCCTGCCCGGCACCATCGCCATGGGGGTCGGGGCCGCGTTCGACGTCAACACGGGCCGCATCCCCCGGGCGCCCCGCGCCCTGCAGGCCGCCGGGCTCGAATGGATGTACCGCCTCCTCCGCGAGCCCCGGCGCCTGTGGCCGCGCTACGCCGTCGTGGTGCCGCGCTTCCTGGCCATCCTGGCGGCCGACCTCGCGGCGCGGGCCGGTTCGCCGATGCGGGCGTGGCGGGTCTGACAGGCCGGGACCGGGTTGCGCGCGCCCCGGACGCCCTCAGGGGCTTCCGGGGCCCTCGGCGAGGCCCGCCAGGGTGAAGAAGTCGACCGACAGCTTGGCGCCGATCACGAAGATGTCCAGGATGGGCTTCGCGCGGAACGGCTCGCGGAGCTGGTCGGGATCGATGACGTATTGCAGGTTCGGCGTGAGGCGGATCGCCGGGTTGACCTGGATGCCGTAGTTCCAGTTCCAGGAAGGTTTCCTGGGTCGCGATATCGGCGGTGCCGAGGCCCTGGGCGAGGCGCGCGGCGCGCACGCTGGGGGTGCCGAGGCTGGAGAAGTGCTGGGTTGTCACCGCGAAGTCGATCGTGTCGTAGGGCCGGCTCTCGAACAGGCCGGTTTCCACGGCGCCGAACTCCAACTCGTAATCCTCGGTCTGCCGCCCGCCCGTGCCCTCGATGGCGAGGCCGAACAGGGTCAGGCCGCGCGGCGAATCGGGATCGGGCCGCCACACCATCTGGTCGAACCGCTG
>CAXTEP010000203.1:2582-5080 GCA_964243125.1 uncultured Lichenihabitans sp.
CGAACCGCTGCTGCGGATCGAGGCCGCTGATGAAGATCTGCGTGCCCTGCTGGTTGAGCACGGGTCGCTGTAGAACGACTGGTCGATGATGGAGCCGGCGCCGTAGTGGCGCGGCAGCGGGTCGTTGGCGAAGGTGGTGGCGTAGCCGAGCTCGAACGGCACGTTGAAGCCGGTCGCGGGCGCGAAGAAGTCGACGCCGTGGTCGGGGTGGACCACGCTGCTGGGCACGACCTCGTAGGCGCCGACGTTGAAGAAGATCTTGTCGGTCAGCTTGGTTTTCAGCGTCCCGGCCCAGGTCGGGGCGGGGAAGAAGGTGAAGTTGGTGTCCGCGAAGGCCACGTTGGGGCTGCCGCAGATCGTGTTGTTCTGGAAGTTGCAGTAGAGCGGGGACGCCAGGAAGGCGACCTGGCCGGGGAGCCGCCCCACCTCGAAGTCGAGCCGGTCGTCGAGCAGCTTCTGCTCGAAGCTGAGATAGGTCAGGCGGTAGGTCTGGCCGCCGCCGTAGATTTCCTGCACCGAGATGCTGTTGCCCAGCAGGTCGTTCGACAGGCTGTAGCCGTCGCGCAACGTGCCGATCGCGTGGAGCGAAGACCCTTGGGCGCCCACCAGCGTGCCGAGGTCGATGTCGGTGCCGAGAAAGAACTGATCGGCGTAGCGGCCGCCCTGCTTGATGCCGCCGAACGGGTTGCCGGCGGTTTCGGCCGTGTAGTTGGACTGGAACGTGATGCCGTTGCCGAGGTCGAGCGTGCCCGGCGTCAGGGTGGTGGGCGTGGTGGGCGACGCGGTGACGCCCTGCACGTTGCCGGCCCGGCGCGAACCGCTGATGCCGCTCGCGGTGCCGTTGGCGCCGCCCGCATTGCCGACGCCCGGCGTGCCGGCGGTGTCGGTGTTGGGCGCCTGCGTCGCGACCCCCGTGGTCCGGGCCGCGGGTGCAGGAGCGGCCTGGGCGACGCGGACGATTTTGGGGCGGCGGAACTTGCGCGGCGTCGCGCCCGCCGGGGCCGGTGCGATGGCGGGGACTGCGGAACGATGTCCTGAGCCGAGGCATTCTCGACGGAAGCCCATCCCGAAAGCAGCCCGAGAACGGCTGCGACGATCCAGAAGCGCTTCATACCCATCCCAAAATCGCTGGTCGCCCGTTTCATCCGAGCGTTTGATTCTGCCCGGAATAGAGGCAGTCCGGCGTGGCTCCACGAGCGATGGTGCGATCAGCGGCGGTTTTGCCCGGCTTGTGTCAAATTTGTACCGTGCGGTTGCCGGCCGGTCGGGTCACCTCGCGCCGAACCCCCGCGGCCCTGCGTCGGGCCGCACGGGCAGGAGCCTCGCCCCCGTGGCGTCCACGAGCCCCGCGAAGTCGCCCGGCGCCGTTCCCCTGGCCGCCAGAACCGCGAGCGCCGGGGCGGGCAGGGGGCCGATGCCGTCGGGCCCGCGGTTGTTCTCGACCACCTGTTCGGACCGCTGGCCACCGTCCGAGAAGTCGAAAGGCGTGCTGAGCACGAAGGCGTTGCCGGCCAGCCGGTTGCGCTTGGCGACCGCGGGCTCGTCGTCCAGGATGCCGGGAAGGTCGGGATAGCGGTGCCGCCACGCGGGGCTCGCGACCGGCACCTCGCCGTAGCGGCCCCGCAGCTCCGATCCCGGATCGGTGATCGACCCCGACGCCCAGGTTTGGCCGCGCGAGTCGACGTGGATGGCGGGGCTCGAAGCCACGAACAGGTTCCCTTCAACCACGTTGTCACGGCCGCCGCCCAGGAACACGGGCTGGTCGACGCGCGCGAACAGGTTGTCGCGCACCGTGAAGCCGCTCGCGAAGTCGTCGAGGTAGATCCCCTTGATCTCCAGGCCGGGGTCGGCCCGCAGGTCGTGCAGGTCGTTGTTGGCAATCACGCTGCCGCGCGCCGTCCAGTCGCGCCCCGCGTAGATGGCGCCGGTGTCCGACACGCCGCCCAGCAGGCCGGTGATCTCGTTGTCCGTGACCCGGTGGTCGTTGCCGCGCAGCGCCACGGCCGGGCCGGGGGCGTCGCGGAACAGGTTGCCCTCCACCGCGGCCCCGACGCCCTCGACCGCGACGCCCGGCTGCTGGGTGGGCGACAGCCGGGCGTAGCGCGCGAAGCGGCTCGCCCGGACGAACAGGCCCCCCGGCGCGAGGCTACGCCGGTCGCCGCCCCGCAGCAGCACGCCCGCGTCGCCCGTGTCGGACACGTCGCAGCGTTCGAGCCCGCTCGCTTGCGCGTCCGCGAAAGCCACGGCGCGCGCCCCGGCCCACCGCAGCACGGCGTCGCGGACCACGACGTCGCGCCCGCCCCGCACCATCAGGAGGTCGCCGCGCGCGTGCTCCAGGCCCAAGTGCTCGATCCGCAGGTGGCTGGCGCCCGCGACGTCGAGCAGCGTGTCGACGACCGAAACCTCGATCCGCCCCGAGGGGTCGCGCGGCCAGGCGATCAGCAGCCCGCGCGCCTCGTCGCGCCACCATTCGCCCGGCCGGTCGAGCTCGGCCAGCG
>CAXTEP010000204.1:0-1251 GCA_964243125.1 uncultured Lichenihabitans sp.
TCTTCCTGGCCTTCCCGAGCCTCGTTCTGGCGCTGGCCTTCGCGGCCGCGCTCGGCCCCGGCATCGTGAACGCCGTGATCGCCATCGCGCTGACGGCCTGGCCGCCCTACGCACGACTTGCGCGGGCCGAAACGGCTTCGATCGCCCGCACGGACTTCATCGCGGCCGTGGTGCTGCAGGGCGCCTCCGTGCCGCGCATTCTGATCCGTCACATCGTGCCGCTGTGCCTGTCCTCCGTGGTGATCCGGCTGACGCTCGACATGGCCGGCATCATCCTGACCGCGGCCGGGCTCGGCTTCCTAGGCCTCGGCGCGCAGCCGCCCACGCCCGAATGGGGCGCCATGGTGGCGGCGGGGCGCAGCGTGGTGCTCGACCAGTGGTGGGTCGCCACCATCCCGGGCCTCGCCATCTTCACGGTCAGCCTCGCGTTCAACATCCTGGGCGACGGGCTGCGCGACATCTTCGATCCGGCCGCCGCATGATCGCGCCCCTGCTCGACGTCCGCGACCTGTCGGTGACTTTCTCGAGCGACGGCGTGGTGACGCGGGCCGTGCGCGGCGTGTCGTTCGCGCTCGGCCGCGAGCGGCTCGGCATCGTGGGCGAGTCGGGCTCGGGCAAGTCCACCACGGGCCGGGCCGTGCTGGGGCTCGTGCCGGCGCACGGAGCCGTCACGGCGGGCCGCCTCGCGTTCAAGGGCGAGGATCTCAGGCATCTCACGCCCCGGCAGTGGAGCCGCTACCGCGGCAGCCGCATCGCCATGGTGGTGCAGGACCCGAAATTCTCGCTCAACCCCGTCATGACGGTAGAGCGCCAGATCACGGAAGCGTGGCGGCTGCACCGGCCGGCCCGCGCCGCCGAGGCCCGCGACCGGGCACTCGCCATGCTGCGGGCCGTCAGCATCGAGGACCCCGAGCGGGTGATGGGGCTCTACCCGCACCAGCTATCGGGGGGCATGGGGCAGCGCGTGATGATCGCCGCCATGCTGATCGCCGAGCCCGACCTGCTGATCGCCGACGAGGCCATCTCGGCGCTCGACGTCACGGTCGGCAACGAGGTTCTGGGCATCCTCGACCGGCTCGTGGCCGAGCGGGGCATGGGGCTGATCTTCATCAGCCACAACCTCACCGCCGTGGCTGGCCTGTGCGACCGCGTGCTCGTCATGTACGGCGGCCGGGTCGTCGAGGAATGCGCGGCCCGCGACCTCGACCGCGCCCGCCACCCCTACACCCGCGCGCTGCTGGCCGCGGCCCC
>CAXTEP010000204.1:1351-5053 GCA_964243125.1 uncultured Lichenihabitans sp.
CGCCCGGCGCACCAAGGCGCAGCGGCGGGCCATGCAGATGGTGTTCCAGGACCCCTACGGGTCCCTACACCCGCGCCACACGGTCGACCGCGCCCTGCGCGAGCCGCTGGCGATCCACGCCATCGCCGAGCCCGACCGTGCGATCGCGGACGCCATGGCGGGCGTGGATCTCGCCCCCGCGCTGCGGTTCCGCTACCCCCACCAGCTGTCTGGCGGCCAGCGCCAGCGTGTCGCCATCGCGCGCGCGCTGATCCTGTCGCCGAAAATCCTGCTGCTCGACGAGCCGACCTCGGCGCTCGACCTGTCGGTTCAGGCCGAGGTGCTCAACCTGCTGCAGGCGATCGGGGCGGCCCGCAGCCTGACGAGCCTTCTTGTGAGCCACGACCTCGCCGTAGTGGCGCACCTGTGCGACCGTATCGCCGTGATGCGGCAGGGCGCCCTGATCGAGATCCTGACCGCCGACGCGCTGCGGCGCGGCCAGGCCCGCGAGCCCTACACGCTGGCGCTGCTGGCCGCGAGCCGGGGCTACCGGCGTGCGGACGCCGGCGCTTGACGGCGGCGAGCCGCCGCATTCACCGAACCCGGCGCGACGGCGCCGCTGTCCCAAGGAGAGAAGCATGTCGGATCGTTTGACGTCACGGATCCTGGCGGGTGTGGCACTGGGCGCGCTTTTCTGGGGCTTGCCGGATGCACGGGCCGCGACGCCGGCCGACACGCTGGTGATGGCCAAGAACATCGACGACATGATCAGCCTCGACCCGGCCGAGTGCTACGAGCTGACCGGCGTCGAGGTCGATGCCAACCTCTACGACCGCATCGTGCGTAGCGACCCGAAGGACGCGACCAAGCTCGTCGGGGGCGTGGCGGAAAGCTGGACCACGAGCCCGGACGGCAAGACCATGACGTTCAAGCTGCGGCCGGGCCTGACCTTCACGTCCGGCAAGCCGGTGACGGCGGAGGATGCCGCCTTCTCGCTCGCCCGCGTGATCAAGCTCGACAAGTCGCCCGCCTTCCTGATCTCGCAGCTGGGCTGGACCAAGGACAACGTCGACGCGATGGTCAAGGCCGTCGACCCGTCGACGCTGCAGGTCACGATCGGACCGAATTACGCCCCGACCCTGGTGCTGGCGCTCATGTCCTCCATCGTGGGATCGGTGGTCGAAAAGTCAGCGGTTCTGGCGCACGACCAGGGCGGCGACCTCGGCAACGGGTGGCTGAAGGCCCATTCGGCCGGGTCCGGGCCGTTCGCGCTGCGGAGCTGGAAGGCGAACGAGAGCGTCGTGCTCGACGCCAACCCGACCTACCGCGAGGGTGCCCCGCCCTTGAAGCGCGTCGTCATCCGCCACGTGCCGGAACCGGCCGCCCAGCGGCTGCTGATCGAGAAGGGCGACGCCGACATCGCGCGCGACCTCACGCCGGACCTAGTGGCCAGCATCGCGGGCAACAAGGAGATCGCGGTCACGGCCTCGCCCCAGGCGACCCTCCACTACGTCGGCATCAACGTGAAGACCGCGCCGCTCGACAACCCTAAAGTGCGGCTCGCGCTGCACTACCTCGTCGACTACCGGGGCATGACGGACTCGTTCCTCAAGGGGCAGGACCAGGTGCACCAGACCTTCTGGCCGCAGGGGTTCTGGGGCGCGCTGGACCAGAATCCATACACGTTCGATCCGGCCAAGGCGAAGCAGCTGCTCGCCGAGGCCGGCTACCCCGACGGTTTCGCGGTGACGCTCGACGCTTCGAACTCCGCGCCCTATTCCACCATGGCGCAATCCATCCAGGCCAGCATGGCGCAGGGCGGCGTCAAGGTGACGATCCTGCCCGGCGAGCAGAAGTCGGTTATCACCAAGTACCGGGCGCGCCAGCACCAGCTCCTGCTGATCTACTGGGGCCCGGACTACATGGACCCGCACTCCAACGCCGACAGCTTCGCGCGCAACACCGACAATTCGGACGCTCCCGCTACCAAGCCCCTCGCCTGGCGCAACGGCTGGCTCATCCCGGAGATCAGCAAGCGCACAGAGGCGGCGGTCGAGGAGCGCGACGGGACCAAGCGAGAGGGGTTGTACAAGGACCTGCAGCAGACCCTGCTCGACGACAGCCCCTTCATCATCATGTTCCAGGAGGTGAAGCAGACGGCCGAGCGCAGCAACGTGAAGGATTTCATCGTCGGGCCGACCCAGGACGTGGTCTACTACGGCTACGCCAGAAAGTAGGCGAGGCATCGGGCCTGTATCTCAGCAACCGATGGGTAGGAGGGCCCGCGGCAGCGTCGTCATCAGGCGCGGGCCGTCCTCCCCCACGACGAACTGGTCCTCAAGGTTGAAGCCGCCGAGCCCGGTCACGTAGATCGGGACCTCGAACGCCATGACCATGCCGGGCTCGAACGGGGTTTCCTCGTCGGCTGCGATGAAGGGCCATTGCTCGCTGAACAGGCTGTGGCCCAGCCCGTGGCCGAAATGGCCGCGCGAGAAGCCTTCGAGCCCCGCGGCTTCGAGCGACGCCGTCGCGGCGCGGTGGGCCGCCCGCAGCGGCACGCCCGGCCGGATCGCCGCCAGCCCGGCCTCGAAGGCCCGTTCGAGGATGCGGTGAAAGGCGAGCTGGGCCTCGCTCGGCGGCCCGAACACGTAGTTGCGCGAGGTGTCGGACGAGTAGCCGTCCACCACGCAACCCACATCGGCCTTGATGATCGAGCCGGGGGCGACGCGCCCGCCCGGTCCCCACGGATCGGGACCGATCGAGACGTAGTCCCAGCTCGGCGGCGCCGGCACGCCGCGCCGTGAAGCCTCGGCCGCGATCCCCTGCCGGAACAGCGCGTGGAGGTCCTCGGGGCCGTGACCCTCCCGCGTGCCGCCTGCCAAGGATCGCAGGCCCGCCTCGGACAGGAGAAGCGCCAGCCGCAGGCGCTCGATCTCGGGCGCGGTCTTGATCATGCGCAGGCGATCGAAGGTGGGCGACCCGTTGGCGACGGTGCCGGGCGGGAAGGCTTCGCGGATCGTATCGGCGTCGCTCGCCGCCACGTAGTCGAGGTCGAAGCCGAGCCGCCGGGGTCCCGCGAGGCCGCGGTCGGCGAGGACCTGCTTCAGGGCCGCCAGGGCCTGCCGAAGATCGAAGGTCGCGGGACGGCGGAGGTCCTTCGGGCGTCCGGCCCGATGCCAGGACGCGGCGACGCGGGCCGCCACGGGCGCACCGGCGTCGTCCAGCCCGAGCGCCGCGTGTTCCATCCAGAGAGGATGGCTCCGCGCGTCGGGAATGGCGGCCCGGGCCGCCCCCGCCGCGAGGTCGCCGACCACGACGCCGACCGGAACGCCAGGGTCGGCCGGCAGCACCGCGAAGCCTGCCCCGGCCCGTCGGAACAGCCACGCCACGCCTTGCGAAACGCCCGACACCGTGCGGAACCCCTCGGGTTCGGCGATCACCAGCGCGTCGAGTGCCGCCTCACGCATGAGGCGTTGCGCGCGGTCGCGATCGATGAAGGACACGGGCGGACTCCGGGCCGACCGCTCAGGCCGCGGCGGGCGCCGCGGACCTGCCGAGCAGCGTGTCAAACACGTGGTCGAACAGGGCGTAGGACCGCCGGCGGATCGCGTCGCCGTCGGCATCCATGACCTGCTCGGCCTCCGCCAAGCGATCGGGCGCCGTGTCGCGGCTTTCGCCTCGGATCCAGGCGCGGAGGATGGCGGGCGTGGCTTCCGGATGGAA
>CAXTEP010000205.1:0-5037 GCA_964243125.1 uncultured Lichenihabitans sp.
TCATCGCGGCCTGGGGCGGCGCGGAGACGAGCGAATTCGAGCGGCAATCGCGCACATATCTCGATGCGTGGCGGGCGGGCGGCAACACGGGCGAACTCTTCGAGATCCCGAACGCAAACCACTTCGAGGTGTTGGACGGTTTCGGTGCCGCTGACGGGCTGATGACGGGCAAGCTCGTCAGCCTACTCGAGCGCGACGACAGAAAAGGCTAGGTCCGCGTCCATGGCGTCTGTCCAGATGCCGGCCATCCGTGTCGGTCGTCCGCATCTCCTGCTCGAAGCAGGTCCACGCATGTCGGCCATTTCTTGGCGAAATGCGAGGGTCCGCTCTGGCCGGGTCCGCACTCGGAAGCGGCCGGTCCGCTGTCCACCCAACCGCGACGGTGCAGCGAAATCGGATCGGTGCTTCAGGGTCACGCCAGATGCGGAGGTCGTCGGTCGCTACTTTCCGGACATCGGCAGGCGGCAGCCGAGCCGGTGACTGCCGACCCGATTCCCCAGCTTTCAGCAGGTCCTCTTCCCTGTCAAAACAGCACTGACGAACGAGAGCAGTGTCAGGTGCCCTGTCGATAGGGTCTCTGCTGGAACGCCCACCGAAGGGTCTGAGCCATCCCGAACGTGCCGGCTTGCACCAGGGGACGGCTCACAGGCGAATGCGACCATCCGTGCATCGTCCGAGCCCAATCCGGCAGGAGGTCGATGGCTGCTCGCATCGTGAGGGACTGCAGTTTGTCGGCGGCACGATTGTCGAGCCGACGATCCAGCACCAGGCGCGCAACATCCCGCGTGCGTCTGTCATATCGCAGCTTCGGCCGCATGGCCCGGATCAGCTCTCGCGCTTCGACACTGGTTCTTGGCACAGGATCCGCTCCAAGCCCCAGCCCGACCTGTCCGACCTCCGCAAAGTAGCGGTCCCGGTCGCTTCGTGACATGGCGGGCTCCGCATAGCGCATCCAGGCACTCAGGAAGCTGGTGGCTTCAGTCACGTGGACCCAGGCCAGGAGTGCCGGGTCGTTCGCATGGTAGGGGGTTCCGTCCGGCAGAACGCCATGCACCTGCGCGTGCACCGTGCGGATCCGCTCAATCGTCGTCTCCGCGGCTGCCCGGCCGCCGTAGGTCGTGACCGCAATGAACCGGGCCGTCCGACGTAGCCTCCCGTGCATGTCGGCCCGGAAGTTCGAATGATCCCACACACCGGCCAGTACCGCGGGATGCAGCATCTGGAGCAGCAGCCCCGAGATGCCGCCGACCATCATCGAGGTCACATCGCCGTGCACACGCCACGCGACCGATCCCGGGCCGAACAGTCCATCGTCCTGCCTCACGATGGGCCTTTCGCCCCGGGCCTGATCGTTGAACAGCGCGACCACCTGCCCCGTGATGGCCCGTCGCACGGGTTGCAGCACCAGCGCGTTGAAGGAGAGCGGGTCGGAGCTAGGGCGGATCGACATTCAGGATTTACAAGCGGTTTGATCGCTGATTTGAAGTTGAAGCTGCCCCGATTTGGTGGAGTTTTTGCGGGCTTGCGTGACTACGGTTCTGTGTTGACGGTTTCCATGGCGGCCTCATAGGCGCTGGGCGATCGATAGCCCAGGGCGGAGTGCAGCCGGAGAGGGTTGTACCAGCCCTCGATGAAGCTGAAGCAGGCCATGCGAGCGTCGGCCTGCGAGGCGAACCGACGGCGGTCCAGCAGCTCGCATTCGAGCGTGGCGAAGAAGCTCTCGCACATGGCGTTGTCGTGGGCGTCACCGACCGACCCCGTGGACGGGCGCACGCCCGCCTCCTTGCAACGCTTGCCGAAGGCCAGGGATGTGTGCTGGCTGCCCTGGTCGCCGTGGTGGATCACATCGCCCGACCGCCGCTGGCCGATCGCCATCTCGAGGGCATCGATCACCAGTTCGGCGCGCAGGTGGCTGGCCATCAGGGTCCCATCGCGGCCTGCCGCGATGGGACCCTCACCAGCCGACGATCTTGCGGCTCCATGCATCGAGGACGACGGCGAGAAACAGAAAGCCGGCCGCGGTCGGGACGAAGGTGACGTCGCTGCTTCGCGCGGTCCTTCGGTTCGGCGACCCAAAGCTGGTTGGCCCCGGTGGCCGCAAAGTCTCTGTCGACCAGGTCCGGCGCCGGTCCCCCATCGGGGTCGCGTCGCGTCGTGGTGATCCCCGATCGGCGTCGGCTGGCCCCGACCAGACCGGCCTGCCACATCGGTCAGGCAATGCGCTTGCGTCCGTGCCGATCGCCGTCCGCCCGGAGCGCCGCATGTATGCGGGGCACGCCGTAGGTCGCGCGCGACCCGACATGGATGGTGCGCACGCGCTTCAACAAGGCTGCGTCGGCCATGGCATGCGCCGAGGCCGGACGCCGCCGCCAAGCGTGAAACCCCGACTCCGACACGCCGAGCACGCGCGCCATCACGGCGATCGGGAAGGTGGCCTGGTTCGCGCTCATGAACTGGAAGACCCGGACGGGATCGTGCCGGCCTCGCGTGCGAACCAGGCCGCGGCCCGAGAGAGGATATCGCGCGTCCTGAGCGCAGCTGCTTGTTCTCGCGGCGCAGCCGGGCGAGTTCATCACGCTCGGCGACAGCCAATCCGGGTCCCTTCTCCTCCCGGCGACCGTCTTGGCGATCCGCCAGCGCGACCCAGTGGCAGATGGATTGCGCGGTCGGCTCGAACTCGCGGGCAAGGTCAACCGGATCGCGGCCGGCGCGCACCAGTTCGACCCTCTGGCGACGGAACTCGGGGCAGTATGGCGGGCGTGTCCTGGGCATCGGTGGAGCCTCCTGCAAAAGCTTGAGGGGCTCCACCAAACCGCGTCAACTTCAACTTAACGATGTCCGTCGAGGTTCGTGAGACAAGCACCTCTGACCGCCGCAGACAAGAACCGCGGCTTACGGCAGAACTGCCGGGTTTTTGCTTTTTTTGCAATGCGCTTCAAAACCATGACTTTTGTTAGTGCGAACCCCAGCAGAACCTGTGATGTCTCTAGCATATGCCGATGTTCCTCAATACCGGCTGGAACATAGCCAGCTTTGCGGCCACAAGGGGCGCTCACTCCAGTGCTAAGAAAGCAATGCCTGACGGAAACTGAAAATCCGGACTGAGAGAGTCAGGCGGCTTTCGCAGCGTGTCGGAGGCCGGCTTGCTGGACCGTCCGGCAAAAGACGAGCGTGTCAACTGCAGCGGCGCAGGAGCAGCATCCATGATCAACCATTGCTGGCCCATGCCGGGCAGGCTCGTTAACGCACTCCCGGGGAAGGCCGGGCCGGGACACGGAATTACCGTGCCCGCCGGCATGGTGCCCGTCGCGGGAAAGGCGCCATGATCGGCAGCACTGTTGTCGACCTGATTGTTGCCACCTTGGAGGAGGCGGGCGTACGCCGCGTCGACGGCGTGGCAGGAAGCATCCCGAACGATACCACGGACTCCATCCAGCGCGACGGGAGCATCGCGTAGATGCACATGCGCGACGAGGCGGCGGCGTTCGCCGCTCCGGGCGAGGCGCAGGCCACAGAGGCGCTCGCGGTGTGCGCCGGGTCGTGCGGGCCGGGCAACCTGCACCTCGTCAACGGGCTGTATGACGCGCACCACACGCGGGTGGCGGGTCCTGGCGCTGGTGGGCCACATACCATCGGCAGAGATCGGCTCGGTTACCTTCAGGAAATTTACCTGGAACGCATGTCCATGGAATGCACGTCCTTCTGCGGGTTGGTGTTCTCGCCTGTGCGGATGCCGCGTATGCTCATTGGCGCGATCCGCGCGGCCCTTGAGCGGCGCGGCCTTTCGGCGCTCGTCATCCCTGGTGAAGCGGCGATGCTGCCAGCCGAAGGGAAGCCCACGCCGGCGCAGCCCCGGCCGCAAACCGGCGTCACGCGCCAGGCCGCGTTGAGCATCGCTGCTCGACGATTTCGACTTGATCGGCGGCGACGCTGCAGCGTGTCAGCGAGCAGACGCCCTAGCCCCAATCCTGCGACACCGGGCAGTCTACCATACCTGCCCGTTGAGGGCCCCCGACTGCGCCATGTTGCCGGGGAACGTCGTTCGGTGGCGAGACCTTCTTCCTTACCTGCCAGCTTCCCCAGAGTTGTTCGGCATGGATGTGCATCATCGCCCAGCCGTTGTCTGCCTTTCTGACCGAGCCCCGTTCGTTATTGCATAAGACTGTTTGTACGATCTGGCCGAAGATTGCGGAGCGGGTCAGGCGGAACGAGATTACCAAGATGGAGTGGTAGTAATGACATCATTGACATGCGACGTGCCGGCCCCGCTGTTTCGGGAACTGACGCGCCGCGCCGAGGCGACCGGAAGCAGCGTGTCCTCACTCGTAAGCGAAGGGCTGGCCGGCTACCTCGACGTGACGTTCCACACGCTTTTCCAGATGTCCACATCCAACTCGCTCGTCGAGGGCGTCTACGCCCAGGCGGTAACATGCCGGAAAATCCTGGAGCACGGCGATTTTGGCCTAGGCACCTTCACGGGCCTGGACGGCGAAATGGTTGTGCTGGACAGTGCGGTGTATCGCGTGCGGGGCGACGGGACCGTGTCCAAGGCTGAACCGGACGCGGGCGCGCCATTCGCGATAGTGACCCGCTTCTCCCCGTCGTCGGACGGCCACAGCGGGCCGTTTTCCTCGTTCCAGGACTTGAAGCGCATCTGCGACGGGCACAGGCGATCCGACAACTTGTTCTACGCCTTCCGCCTCGACGGTTCCTTCTCCCACGTGCGCACGCGGGCGGTAAGCCCACCGCCGGATGGTGGTCGCCTGGTGGATGCAGCCAAATCCCAAAAAGAATTCAAGTTCTCCAACGCGAGGGGAACGCTGGTCGGTATCTACTCCCCCACTTTCTCCGGCGCATTCAGCGTCCCTGGCTATCATTTCCACTTCCTATCCGATGACCGCCTAGAAGGCGGCCACGTGCTCGACGTTTCCGCCGATTCCCTGCGGCTGCGAGTGGAGGAACTGAGCGCGTTCCACCTCGCGCTCCCCGAGACCGAGCCGTTCCTGCAAGCCGACCTCAGCCACGCCTCGGCCGCTG
>CAXTEP010000206.1:0-5008 GCA_964243125.1 uncultured Lichenihabitans sp.
TGCCCTCGCAAGCCGCCGTCTTGAACCGGCCGGAAGGCGTAACAAAGCCCTCGAACCAAGGCCGACGCACCAAAACAAGCCCGGCCCGAGGTGGAACGCTTTCGAGTTTGCACTGTTCAGCCAGGGCAAGTAAACGGTCGCTGAGGCTCGACCCTGAAAGGCCCGAGCATGGACCAGCGCGACGACTGGCACCTGACCGAGGACATCCGGCACGAGCACGGCCGGGGCGATCCCTTCGCGGCCGCGATCCGGGCGACCCGGATGCCCATGGTCATCACCGATCCGCGCCAGCACGACAACCCGATCGTGTTCGTGAACGAGGCTTTTCAGAAGCTCACGGGCTATAGCCGCGAGGAGATCATCGGCCGGAACTGCCGGTTTCTTCAAGGGCCTGACTCGGACTCATCCTCCGTTGCCAAGCTGCGGGCCGCGATCGACGCCCAGACCGATGTCCAGGTCGATCTCCTGAACTACCGCAAGGACGGCTCGACGTTCTGGAACGCCCTTTACCTCAGCCCGACGCGCGGCGAGGACGGCGTCGTGCAGTTCTTCTTCGCCTCGCAGCTCGACGTCACGGACCGGGTCGAGGCGCAACGCGTCATCACGGAGCAGAAGGCGATCGTGGAAGCCGAAGTGCAGCGGCGGACCCTCGCGCTCGAGGACGCGCTCGAGGCCAAGACCATCCTGCTGCACGAGGTCGATCATCGGGTGAAGAACAACCTCAACATGATCGGCTCGCTCATCCGCCTTCAATCCCGGCAGATCGGCGATGCCGGGGTCAGCGCCAAGCTCGATGCGATGCTGGAGCGGGTCGACGCCCTGGCGACGGTCCACCGGCGCCTGTACCAGTCCGACGACATCACGCGATTCGACATCGGCGCCTACGCCAGGGATCTCGTGTTGGACGTCGTCGGGGTCAGCGGCCGGACCGATATCAAGGTGCAGGTGGATGTCGAGCGGCTGGACGTGGCTTCGAGCAAGGCATCGCCCCTGGGCCTCGTCATCAACGAACTCGTCACCAATGCCGTCAAGCACGCGTTCACGGGCGGAAGGGCCGGGATCCTCGGTGTCTCGATCGAAGCGTCGGGCGACAAGGCCCGTATCTGCATCAGCGACGACGGGTGCGGCATGACGAAGGACTTCGACGGCAAGGGTGGCCTCGGGCGGACGCTGGTCCAGCGACTGTCCAAGCAGGTCAAGGCGAGTACGGTCTGGGAGGATACGAGGCCCGGAACCAAGGTCACCATCACGCTTCCGCTAGGTGATTGATCCCGTGAGCCCATCACCCGTACCGCTCCGGTTTCTGATCGTCGAGGACGAGCTGCTCCTGGCCATGGATATGGAGTTGATGATCAAGGACGCCGGTCACTGCGTCGTCGCCGAGGCATCCTGCTTGAGCGACGTGGAGGATTTTACGGCGTCGCTCGAGCCGCAGGTCGCGTTCGTCGACCTGCAACTCGCGGAAGGTTCGAGCGGCTTGGACGTGTGCTCGTATATCCGGCGCCATTGGCACAAGGCGATCGTCATTTTCCTGACCGCCAACCCGAAGAAGCTGCCGGCCGATCTAGCTGGCGGGCACGGGGTCGTTTCCAAGCCGTACTCGCGCAACGGGCTCATGTCGGTGGTGCGCTACCTGACCGAGGGTATCCTCGATCCTCCACCCACGTCGCCGCCCCCGACCGCGTTGACGGCAGCGCCTGAACTGCTCAGGCAATGGGTCGCCTAGTGCGTCATGCCATCGCTGACACACGCCGGCTCTGAAATACGAGCCTGTTTAAGGGCTTGGAGCTCGATGCTCGACTGCAAATCCCGAGAAGGTCACGCGCGACGGCATGCTGCCCGTCGACGTTTCGCGGCTTAGATCGCGACACCGCGGCCCCGCTCGCTTCGATCATCTCGACCGCCCGGCAACCGACATGTCTGCGTCGACGGGGTTGCGGGCCGCTGTTCTCGGCCGCAGACCCATCCGGGTTTTTCGTCCTGCATCCGGAGTAGATGGTTGTGCCGAACGCTGCTCCGCGCCTATGCAAACGGTGCAACGGCGGACCATCTCATGATCAAGCTCTACGACAGGGTCGGGCATCCGGACGAAATTGCGTTCGATTTCGCGGACGCGACCCTACCCGACGAGGTGGTGTGGGTCGACCTTCACGATGCGACGCGCGAGGAGCTTCAGTTCGTCGAGCGGGTCGTCCAGCTGGCGCTGCCGGGTGACGACGACCTCACCGACCTGCAAACCTCCAGCCGATTGCGGCTCGACGGGGACACGTTCCAGGTCTTCACCCCGGTCCTGTTCCGGGACGCCACCAACCAGTTGCGGATCACCACAGTCGGCTTCGTGCTCAGCCCCGATCGCCTGGTGACGCTGCGCACGGAAGAGCTGCGCTCCTTCTCGGACTATATCCGGCGCAAGCGTGCGCCGGGCGAGCAGACCAAGGTGCAGAGCCCCGTGGCGATCTTCCTGGGGCTCCTCGACGCGATCATGGATCGGCTTGCCGACGGCATGGAACTGGTCGGCGCCGATCTCGACACGGTGTCGCGCAAGATCTTCAACGGCCACCTGGACCGGACCCGCCATCCCAAGCCGGTCAAGTACGAGGCCGACCTCGAAGTCACCCTCCAGGTCATCGGGCGAAGCGGGGAACTGACCTCCAACGTGCGCGACAGCCTGCTGGGACTCGGGCGCGTGCTGGCCTTTGTTTCCTCCAACGCGAGCGAACGACTGGACGACGGGTCGCGCGACCGCATCAACACGCTGCGCCAGGACATTGCGTCGCTCAACGACTACGAGACCCGGCTGACCGACAAGGTGCAGTTCCTGCTCGACTCGACGCTCGGGTTCATCAGCATCGACCAGGGCCGGATGTTCAAGCTGCTGACGATCGCCTCGGTGATCGGCATCCCGCCGACGTTCGTGGTCGGCCTGTACGGCATGAACTTCAAGGGCATGCCGGAATACGACTGGGCCCACGGCTATGCCTGGGGCTGGTTCCTGATCGTCGTCAGCGCCGTGGTGCCGGCCTTGCTGCTCAAGCTGAAGGGCTGGTTCTGACCCGCGAAAGCTGGTCGGCACGGGAAGACGGGTCCAGCCGGGCCTGAACCGCTCTGACCGCATCCGCCATGGCGGGGTTGACCCGGCGTCCGCTCCAGTCGGAGGACGTCTCGATCAGGCCGCAGCGGCAGTGCCGGTCGTCGGTCCAGCCCGGGTAATCCATGACCGGGTAGACGCACAGGCCCGCGACCGGCACGCCCGCCTCCCTTGCGGCCAGGGCCTCGTCGCAGGCGGTGAGCAGCCAGCCCGCTCCTGCCGATCCCTCGGCGCCGGTCTCGGCCACCACGATCGGCCGCCCGTAGCGGGCGAACACCTCGCCCAGGATGGTGCGAAGAGGCCGATAGGACGGATCGCCGGGAAACAGCACCGGGCCGTTGTCGATCCACTCGTTGTTGGCATAGAAGTTCACCCCGAGCACGTCGAGCAGGTTCGGCGAGCCGCCAAGGTCGGGGTCGCGTCGGCCCGCGATCATATCCCAGGCCTCGAACATCGAGCGCCGGCCCTGCTCGGCCCGGTCGCGGCCGGCGACGTCCCGCGACGCGATGTGGATCACCGGATCGATGTGCATCAGGCGGGCCCGGGGGTCGACCTCGCGGATGGCGCGGCTGCCCGCAGTCGCCAAACGGACGAGCTGCCGTTTCCAAGCCCGGCCGCGGCCGTCGCCGAACGGTTCGAAATCCGTCCGCTCACCCGCCGCGAAGGCCCAGTACGAAATCTCGTTGACGGGACACCAGGTTGGCGCAGGTCCGCCCTCGTCGGCGACCACGCGGGCCACCGCGGCCGCGTAGGCCGCAAACCGCTCGACGAGGTTGCCCGACCAGGGATCCACGCCGTCTGGCAGGCCGAAGTGGCACAGGTCCCAGATCACCTCGACGCCGGCCCGGTTGGCGGCGCGAAGCATCGGCAGGAACGACGACCAGTCGTAGAAGCCTGGCCGTTGCTCGATGCGGTGCCACCTGAGGGCATCCCGGACGGTCAGGACGCCGTGGCGGGCCAGCACGGCATAGTCGTCGGCCGCGAAAAGGTCATGCTTGGCGTCCGCCACGGCATCCACGCGCCGGCCGGACGCGAACCGCATGCTCGCACCCTCGAATCCGCCCATCAGCCACGACCGGAACCGCGGATGATGAGGGTCGTCCGGCGTCGTCACGCTATTGGGCCACCGCGACCACCTGTTGGTCCGCGGTGCTTTCGGGAGCCGGCCATCGACGCGCCAGGGCACGATGGGCCGCCAGCGCCTGGGCCACGACCTGATCCATGTTGTAGTAGCGATAGGTCGCGAGCCGGCCCACGAAGCTGACCCCGGGCGTCGCGCGCGCCAGCGCCTCGTACCGCTTGAACAGCGCCTGATTTTCGGGACGAGGCACGGGGTAGTAAGGATCGCCCTCGGCTTCGGGATATTCGTGGACAATGCTGGTCCTGGCGTGGCGCTGGCCCGTCAGGTGCTTGAACTCGGTGATCCGGGTGAACGGCACCGCTTCGTCGGGATAGTTCACCGTGCCGACGCTCTGGAACACGTCGCGATCGAGCGTCCGGTGTTCGAAGCGCAGGCTGCGGTACGGAAGCGGTCCGAACCGAAACCCGAAATATTCGTCGATCGGCCCCGTAAAGACGACGTGCTCGAAATCGCCGGCGTCGAACGCCGCGAAATCGGTGCCGGTCCGAACCTCGATCAACGGGTGGTCGAGCATGGCCTCGAACATGCGCGTGTAGCCGTCGCGCGGCATGGCCTGGAACCGGTCGGTGAAGTACCGGTCGTCGTCGCTGGCGCGGGCCGGCACCCGAGCCGCCACGGCCTTGTCGAGCTCCGAAGGGTCCAGCCCCCACTGCTTGCGCGTGTAGCCCCGGAAGAACTTGTTGTAGAGGTCGCGCCCGACCTTCGACACAACGAGGTCCTCGGAGGTCGACACGGACGGACGGGGCTCTGCCACGCCGGTCAGGTAGGCCTCCGTCTCG
>CAXTEP010000207.1:0-5002 GCA_964243125.1 uncultured Lichenihabitans sp.
ATGGCGATCATCTCGTCAGTCCAGGGCACGCCAATGTGGATGCCGAGCAGGCGCAGGTCGGGGAAGTCGATGGCGACCTGGTCCAACGCGATGGGGCGCCCCACGCTCGGCAGCCGCCGGGTCCGCGAATAGATGAGGTTCTGGCCGACCTGCATCATGATCGGCACGTCGAGTTCGCAGCAGCGCGCGTAGTAGGGGTAGTAGAGCGCGGCATCCGGGGCCATGCCGAACCAATGCGGGTACAGGTGCGCGCCCACGAAGCCGAGGTCGCGCACGGCGTGGTCGAGATCCCGCAAGCCCTGGATGCCGCGGGTCGGGTCGACCCCCGCCAGGCCGGAAAAGCGGTCGGGATGGCGGTCGCACACCGCCGCGACGCGGGCGTAGGGGATCTCGTAGGAGCCGCGCACGTTGAGGTCGCCGGCCCTGACGGCGATCAGCAGGGAGCGTTCGATGCCCGCGCGGTCCATCTTGCGCAGGTAGTCCTCGATCGAAACGCCGGTTTTCGCCGCGTCCGACATCCGAACCTGGGCTTTGAACGTGTCGTCGAGGCCCGTCAAACCCTCCTGCACTTCCGCGGGCGTGTGAAGGTTCACGACGATGTCGATGGCGTTCATGGGCGCACCTTGAGGTCGGCGAACGCGAAACCTTGCTTGCGGCGCTCCACGTCTCAGGTGGCCCGCGCCGCTTCCGTGATAAGCACGAGGTATCCAGCCGGCGACCAGTTCCCCGATCCCTGCCCGAGACAGAATGAATACGCATGCAAGTCAAGGCTGTAAAGCGATCCGGTCGATCGTCCAGATCGCGGGTCAAGCCTTGACGTTGCCGCGACGCCAATGCACGGCAGGCTTGGGCTCGTCGTCGATGACCAGCGACAGGATCTCGCTCCGCGCGTAATGGCCGGCGCCGCACACGCTGACCTTCACGGTCTTGAGGTCGTCGAGGTCGATCGAGGCGGTCACGAGCCGCTCGTCCGGCCCCACGTGCGGCCCTGCCAGGGCGCGGCAGAACGGGTGGTAGATGGCCGACCAGCCGCCCCCCGCCGTCATCAGCGCTTGCGGGCCGAGCTCCTTGGTCATGATGTCGATGGCGGCCTCCGGCACGGGCGATTCCGCGCAGATCACGAAGCACTGCCCGGACAGGGCGTGCGCCCGCATCAGGGCCTCGACCTGGATGTCGAAAAGGTCCGTGAACCCCGCCAGCGTCGAGAGCGACGGCCACGACGCGGCGTGGATCTCGGCGTGCTGCACCACCATCGCCTGGCGGGCGAGGTTCATGGTGTGCTCCCAGCAGATCAGCCCGCCGACGCGGCCGATCGCGGTCTGCCAGACCTTCAGGGTGGAGCCGTCGCCCTGTCCCCAGACGGTGCGTTCCGCGTCGGTCGGCTGCAGCTTGCGATGGACGCCCAGCAGCGACCCGTCCCGGTCGATGAAGGCCTGGGCGTTGTAGCAGGTCCGCCCGCCCTCGGCCCTTTCGCTGAAGCCCAGCACGATCGCGACCCCGGCGCGCGCGCACGCGTCGCGGATCGTCGCCAGCTCGGGTCCCCCGCGTTCCAGCGACGCGTCGTGGTAGCGCGCGATCATGGTCCGCTGGATCGCCGGGGGGTAGAGGTTGATCCAGTACGGGAAGCCCGGGATGAAGACTTCCGGGAAGACCAGGAGTTCGATGCCCCCGCGCCCCGCCTGGGCGACGAGCTCGCACGTGCGCGCGACACCGCCGGGAACGTCGAGGAAGACGGAAGCCGCATGGGCCGCCGCGACAGTGTGAATGCGAGCCACGCCGCGTCCTTTCGTGGGTGAGTCCGTCGTTTCCGGCGCGCCCCGCCCGGTCAGTGGTCCAATCCCCACAGCCGGCGGAAGCCGCTCACGTAGGCATCGCCGTACCCCTTGTCGTAGGTGGCGGGCGTGCCGGCCTCGGCGGCGTTGCTCCGGTCGAAGATGTGGAACGGCACGTTGAGGGCGGCCGGCGACGGCAGCCCGCAGGCGTCGCGCAGGTGGCCGTCCACCGTAGCGTAGGCGATCCAGTCCAGGCTTTCGCCGAGGTCCATTGCGACGCTGCCCTTCTGAACGGCGTCCAGCACGAAGGGCGTGCCGTTGAAGGTCGCTACCTTGACGCTCGCGGTCTTGCCGGTGAGCCGCAACGCCGGGGTGACGAATTGCGACATGGAATCGTAGATCGGGACGACGACGTTGACGGCGGGGTCGGCCAGCACGGCCGCCTGGACCGAGGGCTGGATCTTGGTGCCCCACTCGGTCACGCCGACATTGATCCGCTTGCCGATCCTGCACGCCGGACAATGCGCCGCGAACTCGTCCGCGAAGCCTTTGACCAGGGGGCCTGTCGGGGGCACCTCGTCGCTTTCCACCAGCACGACGTCGGCCTTGCCCGCGGTGGCGGCGATCGCCCAATCGGCGAGAACACGGCCGACCTCGTTGAAGCCGATCGTCAGCGAGCTCGAAACCAGGGGATCCTGGGGCTGCGAGGGATCGTAGAAGTGGGATGTCATGACCTTGATGCCGGCCGCCCTGGCGGCCTTGACCTGCGGCCCGATGGTTTTGGGGTCGATGCCGGAAATCAGGTCGACGATGTCGACCTTGTCCCGGATCGCGAAGTCCATGCCCTGCACCCATTGGCTCGGCTGCCCCTGGTTCTCCCACTCGGTCACCTTGAGCCCGAGATCGGCGCCGACCCGCTTCATCCGGTCGATGATGCCTTTCAGGAAGGGGTTGGCGCTCGAATTGGGGATCGACAGCATCGATTTGCCCTTGGCGCAGGCACGGGCATCGAACGGGTCGCCCGGCGCCCGGAAGGCGGTTTCGGCCCTGTAGGCCTCGAGTTGCTGCTTGGCGAACGTGACGCCGTCCCGGGTCGCGTCCGCGATCGCCGGCGCGGCGGAAACGGTCGGGATCAACCCCGCCAGCAGCGCGCCGCAAAGCAAGGTTCGTCTTCCAATTGTCGAAGCCACCGCGATCTCCCCCGGGGAACACTTTGCATGCGCATGCAATTTGGGGCGGACCCGAGCCTGCTGTCAACGGATCGCAAGCAGGATGAAGCATCGGCTCGGACGCTGCCGTCCTTGCCGCCTTCACGCATATTTTCTGGCGGAAAGGCCTCGAGGTCGTTAAAGCCATGAGCCGGCCACGAGAGCCTCAAAAGTTAATGTCGGCAATTCTGGAACCCCGTGCGAGTGTGATGAAGCATTATCGATCGCGTGCGACGTCCTTCGACGTCGCGGCGCTGGCCGGCGTCTCCCAGTCGGCGGTTTCACGGGCTTTCAGTCCCGGCTCCAGCATCACCGAAGACAAGCGCGCCAGGATCGTCGAGGCAGCGGGCAAGCTGAACTACGTCCCGAACTCGATCGCGAGCAGCCTGACCACCAAGCGCACCAATATCGTCGCGGTCTTCGTCGGCGACATGGTCAACCCCTTCTACGTGGAGGTGCTCAAGACCTTCAGTCAACGCTTGCAGGAAGAGGGCAGGCAGGTGCTGACCTTCACGGTCGATGCCGGGATGGACATCGACGCGCTCATGATGCGGGTCCTGCAGTACCAGGTCGACGGCATCGTGATAACGGCCGCCAAGCTGTCCACCCGGATGACCGGCATGAGCCACGACCGCGGCATTCCGATCGTGCTGTTCAACCGCTACATCCCGAGCGGGGACGTGTCCTGCGTGCGTTGCGACAACGTCGCGGGGGGCCGGGTGATCGCCGAGGCCTTCGCGGGTGCGGGCGCGCGCAGCTTCGCGATGATCACGGGCGATCCGGGCGCCACGACGAGCCAGGACCGGGTGCGCGGGTTCGTCGAGCACCTCGCGGACCACGGCACCCGGCGCAAGGCGATCACCGAGGCGGTGGGGTTCGCGACCTACGAGGGAGGCGCTCACGCGGCGGCGGAACTATTCTCGGATCGCGGCGGGCGGGCCCTGCCCGACGCGCTGTTCTGCATCAACGACATCATGGCGATGGGAGCCATGGACTACCTTCGCATCCGGCTCGGGGTCCGGGTTCCGGACGATCTGATGATCGCGGGGTTCGACGACATCCCCGATGTGCAGCGTCTGCCTTACCGCCTCACGACCGTGCGGCAGCCGGTCGAGGGCATGGTCGAGGAAACCCTCGCCATGCTGCACCTCGACCAGCCGCTCAGGGCGATCGAGCCCGGCATCGACAAGGCCCTGGCCGGCACCCTAGTTTGGCGCGACACGATCCCCGGATCGGCCCCGCCGGGGCTCGTTCCGGCGACGTGACGCACGGCGGGCAAGCCGCTCATTCCGCCGCTTCCGCCTGCGGCGGCGTGAAGCCGAAATCGAACGGCGCCGCGGCGCCGCGCTCGGCGCGCAGGCGGGCCCGCAGGACGATCGAGCGTTCCTGGTCCACGGCGCCGGAACCACTGAAGACGACGCCGTAGCGCTGCTCGGCGGCATCGGCCGAGACCAGATCCTGGCGAACGTCGCGGGCCACGTCCGCGACGGCGCGGTCGAGCGGGTCGCCCCAACCGCCCGACCCGGCGGTCTTGAAGATCACGCGGTCGCCGCTTCGGACCTTCAGATTGTCGATCTTGGACGGGATGCGCTCGGGCGTGGCGCTGCCCGCGCGCAGCAGCCATTTGCTTGACGTGCCGCCGTGCAGCCCGCCGTTGATGCCCCAGGGCGGCACGACCTCGCGGTCGTCGTGGATCGAGACCTCGCCGGGCTCGAGCAGGCGGTAGACCTTCTCGATGCCGCAGCCCCCGCGGTGCAGCCCGGCGCCTCCCGAGTCCTTCACGGGCCGGTAGCTCTCGACCAGGACCGGGTAGTAGTTCTCGATGTATTCGATCGGCGTCGCGCTGAAGAGGGGCCACCAGGCGTGGCCGTCCAGCCCGTCGCCGCGCGGGCGGCCCGGGACGCCGCCGAACAGCAGCTCCATGACCTGGAAGTAGCGGTCGTTCCTGTCGGTCCCGGTGAAGATGAAGTGCGGGCTGGTGCCGTAGCCGGCCGCCATGGACAGGTGCGGGGCGCGCTGGCC
>CAXTEP010000208.1:0-3379 GCA_964243125.1 uncultured Lichenihabitans sp.
ACCAGCGCCCGGGCGGGGCCGATCTCCATGATGCGGCCGAGGTAGAGCACGGCGACGCGGTCGGCGATGTAGTCCACCACGGCGAGGTCGTGCGAGATGAACAGCATGGCGAGGCCGAGGCGCCGCTGCAGGTCGCGCAGCAGGTTGACGATCTGGGCCTGGATCGACACGTCGAGCGCCGACACGGCTTCGTCGGCCACGATGAGGTCGGGCTCGACCGCGACCGCGCGGGCGATGCCGATCCGCTGCCGCTGGCCGCCCGAGAACTGGTGGGGGAAGCGGCCGAGCTGACCCGCGTCGAGCCCCACGGTTTCGAGCAGCGCCACGACCCGCTCGCGCAAGGCCCGCCGCCCGCGCGCGAGCCCGTGGATCGCCAGCGCCTCGCCCACGATCTGCTCCACCGTCATGCGGGGGTCGAGCGAGCCGAACGGGTCCTGGAAGATGGGTTGCGCGCGGCGTCGGAAGGCGCGCAAGGCGCGGTCGCGCAGGTGGGTGACGTCCTGCCCGTCGAAACTGATGCGGCCCGCCGTGGGCTCGTCGAGCCGCAGCGCCAGGTTGCCGATCGTGCTCTTGCCCGAGCCGGACTCGCCCACCAGCCCCAGCACCTCGCCCGGCGCGATCGCGAACGACACGCCCGCCACGGCCCGGAGCGGCGGCCCGGCCCGGAACAGGGTGCCGGGCGTGGGGAAATGCCGGACCAGGTCGGTGACTTCGAGCAGCGGCGTCACGCGGGCGTGAGCTCCCGCCAGCGGGCGCAGCGGACGGCGTGGCCGCCTTCCGCGGTTTCGAGGTCCGGCGTCCGGTCCATGCAGGGGTACGGCATTGCGTGAGCGCAGCGGGGGTGGAACGCGCAGCCGGCGGGCCGGGCGCCCGCGCGCGGCACGGTGCCCGGGATGGTGGGCAGCGGCCCGGCGTCGCGGTCCATGCCGAGGCGGGGGATCGAGTCGAGCAGGCCGCGCGTGTAGGGCATGCGGGTGCGCTCGAACAGGGCGCGGGTGGGGGCGGCCTCCACGACCTGCCCGGCGTACATGACGAGGACGCGGTCGGCGATCGCGGCCGCAACCCCGAGATTGTGGGTGATGAAGATCACCCCCATGGCGAGCTCGCGCTGCAGCCTGCCGATCAGGTCGAGGATCTGGGCCTGCACGGTGACGTCGAGCGCGGTGGTGGGCTCGTCGGCGATCAGCAGGGACGGCCGGCACGACAGCGCCATGGCGATGGTGGCGCGCTGGCGCAGCCCGCCCGACAGCTCGTGCGGGTAGGCGTCGACGCGGCGGGCGGGGTCGGGCACGCCGAGCCAGCCCAGCATGTCGATCGCGCGGCGCCGGGCGGCCCGGCGGCCGAGCGGCTCGTGCAGTTGCAGGGTTTCGACGATCTGCCGCCCCACCGTGTAGACGGGGTTGAGGGCCGTCATGGGTTCCTGGAAGATCATGGCGATCTCGGCGCCGCGGATCCGCTGCATGGCGGCGGGCGATGCGCAGGCGAGGTCGGTAATCGCGCCGTCGCGGCCGTGGAACAGGATCGCGCCGCCCGCGATCCGGCCGGGCGGCCGCGGGATCAGCCCCATGACCGCGAGACTGGTGACCGACTTGCCGGACCCGGACTCGCCCACGATCACCAGCGTCTCGCCCCGGGCCACCGTGAACGACACGGCCGACACGGCCGCGACCGGGCCGGCGTCGCCGTCGAACGCGACCGAAAGGTCGCGCACCTCAAGGAGCGGCGCGCTCACGAGCGCCGTCGCGGGTCAAAATGGTCGCGCAACGCGTCGCCCAGCAGGTTGAAGCCGAGCACGAGCAGGAAGATGGCCAGGCCCGGAAAGGTCGCGATCCACCAGGCCGTGAGGAAGTAGCTCTGCCCGTCGGCCAGCAGCGCCCCCCAGTCCGGCGAGGGCGGCTGCGCGCCCAGCCCCAGGAACGACAGGCCCGCGGTCTCGACCACCACGGCGCCGGCCTGCAGGGTCGCCATCACGACCACGGGGGGAAAGCTGTTGGGCAGCACGTGGCGCAGCATCTGCCGGGTGCGGGAGGCCCCCAGGGCGCGCGCAGCCCGGACGTAGTCGGCCTGCCGGACCGCCAGCACTTGGCCGCGGATCAGCCGGGCGTACTGCGGCGTGTACACGATGCCGATGGCGATCATGGAATTGGTCAGGCCGGGCCCGAGCGCCGCCACGATGATCAGGGCCAGCAGCAGGTAGGGAAAGGCCAGCAGCACGTCCATGGTCCGCATGATGACGGCCTCGGCCACCCCGCCGAAGAAGCCCGCCACGAGGCCGAGCGCGCAGCCCACCACCAGCGCCAGCCCGTCGGCCACGAGCACGGCCAGCAGTGCCGTGCGGGTGCCGTAAAGGACGCGGCTCAGCATGTCGCGGCCGTACTGGTCGGCACCCATGAGGTGGTCGGCGGCGGGCCGCGACAGGGCGGAGGACAGGTCCTGATCGTAGGGATCGTAGGGGGCGAGCAGCGGGGCCAGGACGGTCAGCAGCAGGAACGCGACCGTAATGGCGAGGCCGACCCGGGCCGAGCCCCGGCGCAGCGCCTTCCACCCCGCGGCCCGCGGCGGTGCTGGCTCGGCGGCCAGAACCGTGCCGGCGCTCACCCGCGGCGGATCCGCGGATCGAGCAGACCGTAGGCGAGGTCGACCGCCAGATTCACGGCCACGAACACCAGGGCCACGAACAGGGCGCCAGTCTGCACCACGGGGTAGTCGCGCGACAGGATGCTGTCGACCATCAGCCGCCCCAGCCCCGGCAGCGCGAAGATGGTCTCGGTCAGCACCGCGCCCGACAGCAGCAGGCCGAGCTGCAGGCCGATCACGGTGACGAGCGGGATAAGGGCGTTGCGCAGGATGTGGCGGAGGACGACGCGGCGCTCCGGCATGCCCTTGGCCCGCGCGGTGCGGACGTGGTCCAGGCCCGCCACCGCCAGCATCTCGGCGCGGGTGATGCGGGCCACCGTGGCGAGCGGGATGGTGGCGAGCGTCACGGCGGGCAGCGCGAGGTAGCGCAGGCTCGTGCCGACCAGGGCGGGCCGGCCGCTGAGCAGGCCATCCACCACCGTCATGCCGGTGACGCGCGGCACGTCCAGCCCGACGGGCATTAGGCCGCCGACCGGCAGCCATTCGAGCCAGGCCCCGAACACGAGGAGCAGCATCAGGCCGAGCCAGAAGATCGGCATGGACACGCCGAACAGGGTGGCGGTCATGAGCCCGGTATCCCAAAAACTGCCGGGCCGCGTGGCGGCCAGGACCCCGACCGGCACGCCGATCGCGGTCGCGAGCAGCAGGGCCGCCACGGCGAGCTGCAGGGTCACGGGAAACGCGGTCCAAACGTCGGCGAGCGCGGGGTGGTTGCTGCGCAGCGAGGTGCCGAAATCGCCGC
>CAXTEP010000208.1:3479-4975 GCA_964243125.1 uncultured Lichenihabitans sp.
CCAGGCTCGTCAGGCGGTACAGGATCGAGCCGGCCTTGTCGGACCGCACGGTCGCCAGCACGGTTCCGAACACGTCGCGGATCTCGCCCAAGGTCTCGCCGGCCTCGACCGGATCGGCAAGGTCCTTGGCGGGATACCAAAGGCCGTCACGCGGGGCGGACGGGACCCACATGGTCACGGTGCGAGGCGCCGGCCGCGGCGCCGGCACCCGCGCGGACGCGATCATGCCGAGGTGGCCCATGACGCGCGCGATGCCGTCCGCCAGCTGCGCCACCCCGGCCTCGTCCCACAGGCCGTTGCCGCCGACCTCGGCCAGCACGCTGGGCACGCCCAGCCGGCCCGCCGCGTTGATCGTGTAGCCCTCGCCGCCGGCCGCCACCGCGACCGGCAGGCCGAACACGCCCGCCAGGGTTTCGGACACCGCGCTGCCGCTCGGGAACAGCGAGAAGGGCACCAGGGCCTCGCTCAGGTCGCCGCCGTGCAGGTCCAGGTAGGCGTCGGCGCGGGGGTATACGGCCGTGACGAGCCAGTGGGCGAGCTTCTCGCTCGCGGTGCCGTCGGGGCGGCCGGGGAACATGCGGTTCAGGTTCCTGCCGTCCTCCGGCATGACGTAGATGCTGCGCGCCCGGAAGCCGCCGCAGTTGAGGATGGGAAGCACCAGCAACGTGCCCCGGAGAGTGGCGGGATCGATTCTCAGCAGGCGCAGCGCCGCCTCGATCGAGCAGTATTCCGCGCCGTGCACGCCGGCCGTGACGAGCAGCACCGGGCCGGGCTCGGGTCCCTCCAGCAGGCCGAACGGCAGCTCCAGGCCCTCGACGGGATGGCAGAACCCCTGCTCGCGACGCATGCGCCCGGCGCGGAGCTCAGGCAGGCCGATCATGCAAAACCCCTTCCGCGCGGCGCTCGCGCGCACCGGACCGGACGCTATCGCGGGTGGGCTCGCGCCGTCAACGAAGCGCGCTGCCGGGGCCCGGTTTCCATTCCTGTCTTCGACCCACCTCGATGCATCGAGCCGCCGACCTGCGGCCAGACAGGACGGAAGGCGCATCGGGCACGATGTAACCCCGCGGCGGACGCCACGCGACCGCGCATGGCGAGCCGCCCTGGCAGGTGTCGATCATGCCCGGTCCCGACCTCAACCTGCTCGCGGCCCTCGACGTGCTGCTTGCTCAGGGCAGCGTGGCGGGGTTGCCAAGATCCTCGGCCTGAGCGACTCGACCATGAGCCTGACCCTGCTGCCCATGCGCGCCGCGACCGGCGACCCGCTGCTGGTCCGCCGCCGGGCCGTCGAGCGCTCGTTCGTCGAGGTTTTCGACCCAGCCGTCTCGGTTCGCCGAGATTCGACCCGCTTGTCAGGATCATCAGCCGGCATGACTGTGGGAGGGCGGCCACGTCGACGTAAACTGGTGCGGCGGCGACGCGATCAAGGTACGCTAGCATCACAGTTGCGGTTGACGCGGAAGTCTGACGCACTGAGCCACCATGGTTCGGAGATC
>CAXTEP010000209.1:0-4939 GCA_964243125.1 uncultured Lichenihabitans sp.
AAATGGAACTGGCGGTCGTTGCGCTGCAGGAAGCCGGCGGCCCCCAGCGCGTCCCATTCCGCCTTCGTCACGAAAGTAGCGTGGGTCGAGGAGGCATCGACCCCCTCGCGCAGGTTTTCGAGCCCGTCCCGCAAGGCCGCAGCCGTGGCCGCGGACTGCGGATCGGGTGCCACCAGCAGGCGCCGACCGGTGACGGGGGTGAACGGCACTGCGACCTGCAGCTTCGGGTAGTAGTTGCCGCCCGCGCGCTCGTAGGCGTCGGCCCAGCCGTGGTCGAAGACGTACTCGCCCTGGGAATGCGACTTGACGTAGGTGGGGGCCGCCGCCACGAGACGGCCGTCCACGGCCTCGACAAGCACGTGGGCGGGCTGCCACCCGGTCCTGGCGGTCGCGCAGCCCGCGGTTTCTAGCGCGTGGAGGAAGGCGTGCGACAGGAAGGGGTTGAAACGCTCGACCTGGCCCGGTTCGCCCCCCTCGGCCGGCGCGCCCGGCGGGTTCGCGCAGGCATCCCATCGGGCGGCCTCCACCAGCCCGATCGAGGATGCGGCGCTGACCTTGAACGAGGTCTCGGACTCAACCATCAGTCGTTCGACTTTCCCGGGCGTGTTCCGCTGTGGTCCTGAGTGTAAGGTGATGGTGCGTCGCGGCAAGACGGTGCGGCGGATGGCCGACCACCGGGCCGCGAGCCATGCCTTCAGGGCAGCAGCCCTTCGAACACGATCTGGTCGGCCCAGGTGTCCGCCAGGGCCCGCTGCCGCGGGCCGCGCACCGTCCAGGCCATCACCGGCAAGCCGAGCCCGACGCGCAGCAGGTGCGGGACCGCGTGCGGCAGGTCGTCGACGCGGTAGGACAGGAAGTCGGGACGGGTCGCCTCGAAATGGAGGAACGCGCTCAGCTCCCGCTTCAGGCCGACCGGGAGGTCCACCCACTCATCATCGTCGTAGCGGGCCTCGGCCACGATCCCGAGCGGGCAGGGCGGGGCAGCGCGCAGGTGGGCCACCACGGCCGGGTCGAAACTCTTGATTGCGAAAGGGCCCGCGTAGGCGCGCGCCAGATGCGCGACCCGGTCGGCCAGCCGGACGTCGCCGTCGAAAGCGCTCTTCACCTCGCAGATCAGCGGCACGCGACCGGCCACGAGGTCCAGGAAGTCGGACAGCGTTGCGAGCCGGTCATGCCCCGCCGCGTAGGCCAGTCCTCGCAGGTCCTCGGTTGACCTTTCCGCAACCGCGCCGCGGGCGCCCGTGAGCCTGTGGAGGGTGGCGTCGTGGAACACGAGCGCGTCGCCGTCGCGGGTCAGCTGGACATCGCACTCGATCGCGAAGCCCCGCTCGACCGCGGCGCGCGCGGCTCCGAGCGAATTCTCGACCAGCCCGCCGCCGTGCAGCCCGCGATGGGCGATCGGGCGGTCGACGAGCCAGTCCGGCGGCGATCCGGGGCGGCGGTCGGCGGGCATTCAGTCCACTTCGAAGATGGCGTCCACCTCCACGGCGCAGTCCAGCGGCAGCGACGCGACCCCCACGGTGGTCCGGGCATGGCGGCCCTTGTCGCCGAACACCGCGACCGCGAGGTCGGACGCTCCGTTCATGACCACGGGCAGGTCGGCATAACCGGGCTCCGCATTGATGAAGCCGCCCAGCCGCACCACGCGTGCGATCCGATCGAGGTCGCCCAGCGCGGCCTTGGCCTGCGCCAGCAGGTTGACGACGCACAGGCGCGCCGCCGCCTGCCCGGCTTCCTTGTCCACCCCCGACCCGAGCTTGCCGCGATGCGCTTCCGCCAGCTTGCCGTCCGGCCCGCCCGCGATCTGTCCCGACACGAACAGGTGCCGGCCCGAGAGCACGTAGGGCACGTAATTTGCAATCGGCATTGCGGGGGTGGGCAGGGTCACGCCGAGTTCGGCAAGTTTCCGTTCGATCGCGCCCATGAGCCCTCCCGGCAATTTGCGGTCCCGCCCCGGCCACGAGGTCGGAGCGGCGCTCTATGCCATGGAAACCGGTGCTGCACATCCGCCTTTTTCGGCCCCTAACCGTTGTGGTGACGGTTTCACCTTCAGCCACGGAGCATGATCCTTGATCATTCCTGCTGCCCCCCGACTCACGGCGGCGCTGGTCGTCGCGACCCTCGGCATCGCGATGCCCGGCGCTCGCGCCGGCACGCCTCAGGCCGTGCCGCTGGTGGCTCACCACGCGGTCTACAAGCTGAGCCTGCTCCGGTCGACCGGTACCAAAGCGCCGGAGTCGGTGGACGGCTACCTGTCCTACGACTTCAGCGGATCGGCCTGCGACGGCTACGCCGCGACCGTGCGACAGATGACGGCGCTGCAGCCGCAGGAAGGCGAGTCCCGCGTGTCCGAGATGCAGACCGCGAGCTTCGAGGGCGGGGACGCGCGGGACTACCGGTTCAAGGTCGCCCCGAGCGGCGACGGTGCCGGCGAGGCGACCGTTGACGGGTCCGCGCACCGCACCACCGATGGCGAGGTCGCGGTGGCGCTTCAGGCTCCCAAGGCCGAGCAGATCAAGCTGCAGCCCGGCGTGCTGTTTCCCACCGAACACCTCAGGAAGGTGCTCGACACGGCCCGGGCCGGCAGCAGGCTGCTGACCGCGCAGGTGTTCGACGGGTCGGACACGGGCACCAAGGTGTTCAACACGCTGACCGTGATCGGCGCCGGCACCGAGGACACGCCCGCCGAGAAGCCGGCCCAGATCGACGAGTTGCGCGCCGTGCCGCGCTGGCCCGTGACGATCAGCTACTTTGACGCCGCCAAGCCGGACGGACCGCCCGAATATATCCTGTCCTTCGACCTTTACGAGAACGGCATCTCGCGCGCGCTCAAGCTTGACTACGGCGACTTTGTGCTGGCCGGGGAATTGACGGAACTGCGTCTCCTGCCCGGAACCGCCTGCGGCAGGTAGAATCGGCTATAGCGGGATCGCGCTGCCTGCGGTGACTGACGGCCAGGGCGCGACAGTGCGTCGCGCCCCAGTTACGTGCTGCGCCACTCGTCGCCGTGCAGGCAGTTCGCGATGGTGCCGCCCAGGCGTTCGGGCCGGTCACCGCGGCTGGCCGCGAAGGCAACCAGCAGCGCGTCGTCGTTCGCGACATGGCTCAGCACGCCGCGGAAGAACCCCGGCTGGCCGGCCGCGGCCCTGAGATCGCCCGGATCGATCCCGCTCGCGCCGATGAAGTCCCGCAGGCGTTCCTGATCGGCCCCCAGGAAGGTCAACGCCTCAACCCCGAGCGCCTCGAGCGCGGCTTCCCGATCCGTCGTGACCGTTCGGCGTTCGGGTCCATGGGTCATCGGCATGGTTTTCTTTTCGTCAAGTTCTGTCCCATAGAATATCCTCCTTATCGGACCGCGGTCCCCACCCAGGGGGCTGCTGTCGCACGACGCAGTTGATGAAGACGGGGTCCGATGCCGAAGACCGTGCTGATCGTGGAAGACAACGAGCTGAATATGAAGCTGTTCAGCGACCTGTTGGAGGCGAACGGTTACGGCATCGTGCAAACGCGCAGCGGCGTCGAGGCGGTGGGGCTTGCCCGCAAGCACATGCCGGACCTCATCCTGATGGACATCCAATTACCGGAGGTGTCGGGCTTGCAGGTGACGCAATGGCTCAAGGACGATGACGCGTTGCGACATATCCCCGTTATCGCCATCACGGCGTTCGCCATGAAAGGGGACGAGGAAAAAATTCGGCAGGGTGGATGCGAGGCATATCTCTCAAAACCAATTTCTGTTGTAAAGTTTTTGGAAACAGTTCGCAACTACTTGGAAGATTCATGAAAGGATTGCTATGACGGCTCGGATCCTTATCGTTGACGATCTTCTATCAAATGTTAAACTGTTGGAAGCCCGGCTCACGGCGGAATATTTCGACGTCCTGACGGCCTATAACGGGTGGGACGCCCTCACGGTCTGCCAGCGTGAATCGTGCGATCTCGTCCTGCTCGACGTGATGATGCCGGGCATGGACGGATTCGAGACGTGCCGCCGCCTGAAGGCCGATTCGGCGACCTCGCACATCCCTGTCGTGATGGTGACGGCCCTCGACCAGCCCACGGATCGCGTCCGGGGCCTGGAAGCGGGTGCGGACGACTTCCTGACCAAGCCGCTCGACGAAGTGGCGCTGGTGGCGCGCGTGAAATCGCTGACGCGCATGAAGGTGATGCTCGACGAACTTCGCAGCCGCACGAGCGCCACCGCCCTGGCGGGCCTGGGGCAGGCGGTGCCGTCCCCGCACGAGAGCGGCGGGCTGGACGGCCACGTGCTGCTGGTGGAGGACAGGCCCGGAGCCGTCGACCGCATCGGTAGCTTCCTGTCGCCCGTGCACAGGCTGGAAAACGAGCCGGACCCGCAACGCGCCCTGTTCCGGGCCGCCGAGGGCGACTACGACCTGTGCATCATCAGCCTCGGCCTGAACGGTCACGACGGGCTCCGCCTGGCCAGCCAGCTGCGATCGTTGGAGCGGACGCGTCACCTGCCCATCCTCATGCTGGCCGAGGCCGAGGACCGCAATCGCATCCTGCGCGGCCTCGACATCGGCGTGAACGACTATCTGGTCCGCCCGATCGACCGCAACGAGTTGCTGGCCCGCGTGCGCACGCAGGTCCGGCGCAAGCGCTACGCCGACAGCCTGCGCAACATCGTCTACTCGTCGATCGAGATGGCCATGGTGGACAGCCTGACGGGGCTGAACAACCGGCGCTACCTGGACGGCCAGCTCAAAACCCTGGTGAGCACGGCGGCGGGGCGCAACCGGCACCTGTCGGTCATGCTGCTCGACCTCGATCATTTCAAGCTCGTCAACGACACTTACGGGCACGATGCCGGCGACGAGGTGCTGAAAGCCTTCGCGGCGCGCGTCAAGAACGTCACCCGGACCGGCGACATCGTGTGCCGGCTGGGCGGCGAGGAGTTCATCATCGTTCTTCCCGATAC
>CAXTEP010000210.1:0-1842 GCA_964243125.1 uncultured Lichenihabitans sp.
GGGTCCGTGTGCCACAGGGCGCGCGGGTCCACGGGCTGCACGTCGTAATGGCCGTAGAACAGCACGTGCGGCACGTCGCGCCGGCTCGCCTTGGCGTGCGCCACCACCATGGGCCGGCCCTTGGTGGGCCGCACCGCGGCCGCGAAGCCGAGCCCCGTCAGTTCCGTGGCGAGCCACTGGGCGGCGCGCTCGCAATCACCCGCATGGGCCGGGTCGGTCGACACCGACGGGATGGCCAGGAGCGCGGTCAGCCGCTCCACGGCGCCGTTGAGGTTGCCGTCGAGCTTGGAAAGGACGGCGTCGATCGAGGCCATGGAACGCTCCGGATTGCGGTTGCGGTCCTTCCATAGCAGCGCCGACCGGCGGGGCAAGCCGGCGCGACGGGTCCCCGCGGGCTCAGCCTGCGAGGTGCAGCGTCGCGTCCGCGGGCAGCACGAAGTCGCCGGCCGTGAGCGGGCCCGCGGTTGTGAAGACCCGCAGGCTTTCCGTGCCCGCCCCGGTGCCGGTCGGGTCGAGGGTCAGCAGGCCCGGCACGGTCGCGGAGGCGCTCACCACCAGGGAGGCGTCGAAGCCGCGCAGGTCGATCTTGTCGTGGCCGGACGTGAAGTCGAGGATGGTGCTGAAGGCCGGCGCGAAGGGATCGACGTCGGTCCGGTTGAACACGAAGCGGTCGTCGCCGGCGCCGCCGGTCAGCTGGTTGGTGCCGGTTCCGCCTACCAGCACGTCGTCGCCCGCCCCGCCCTTGAGCACGTCGCTGCCTTCCGAGCCGACCAGGAAGTCGCGGCCGTCGCCACCCTGGGCGATGCCGGGCGCCGACAGGTAGACGGTGTCGTTGCCGGCCCCGCCCTTGACCTGCCTGGCGAGGGCGCCGCCGTAGATGATGTCGTTGCCGGCCCCGCCGTTGATGTCGCCGCCGAGATCGCCGCCGCGGATCAGGTCATCGCCGCGGCCCCCGTGGATGTCGAAGCCCGCGAACTTGGAGGACGGCCGGGCGTGGACCAGATCGTCGCCGTCGATCGCATCGTTCAGCCGGTCGGCGTAGAGGATGTAGGGCGCGCCCAGGCTCAGGTCCTGGGCCACGAGGGCGTGCGGGTGGAAGGCCTCCTCGGTCGGAGCCTGGTTGTTGCCGTCGACGACCACGGTCGCGGTCGCGTGCGTGGTCGCGCTGAACGAATAGGAGACGAGGTCCTCGCCGGACTGGGTGGACGCAATGCCGAACGCGATCGTGGCGGTGCCGGTCTGCCCGACCCGCAGCGTGTTGAACTCGGCGCCCGGTTCGAAGGTGACGTTCCGTCCCGCCGTGGACACCAGCCCGGGCGCGGAGGGGTCGAGCGCCACGTCCGTGATGGCGGTCGCGGTGTAGCTCCTGTCGAGATAGTTGGCGTAGATGGCCGGGTTGAAGGTGACCGGCTGTCCCGGCGTCGTCCTGACCGTGAAATCCCGGGCCACGATGGGATCGTAAACGTCATCGACGAAGAAGCCGATCGTGCCCGCCACGGTGGCGGTCCCGTCCGTCACGAGCACATCGTAACCGAGGAAACCGTGACTGCGGGACCCGTAGGGGTTTCGCGCGTTCAGGGCCACCGTGATGGTCCCGTCCGGATTGTCGAAGACCTTGCCGTAGTCCACGTCGACCGGCGCCGCGAGCCTGAACGTCAGGGGATCGCCGTCCGGATCGGTGAAGAACTGGCTGGCCTGGACCACGACGGTTTCGTCGTCCGTCACATTGTACAACTGACCGCCATTGGAAACGGGCGGGCTATTCTTTGCCATAACGCTGCCTCACTCAACATACGCCACGCAACACGCCGACCGGACATCACGCGTCCGCCAGCAAGACCA
>CAXTEP010000210.1:1942-3445 GCA_964243125.1 uncultured Lichenihabitans sp.
TCAGCGCTGCAGGC
Source organism: uncultured Lichenihabitans sp. (assembly GCA_964243125.1). Taxonomy (GTDB): domain Bacteria; phylum Pseudomonadota; class Alphaproteobacteria; order Rhizobiales; family Beijerinckiaceae; genus Lichenihabitans. The sequence continues at coordinate 1,957 of CAXTEP010000210.1, forward strand.
CGCCCAGCACGCCGCGGACGATCTCGCGGGCGATCTGCGTGCCGACCGAGCGGGCGGCCGATTGCAGCGCCGAGCGGACCACGACCTGCCCGTTGGTCATGCGGCCGCGCGCGGAGCCGCCGCCGTTCCACCACCCGCCGACCGCCCCGCCGATCGTGCCGAGCAGCCCGCCGCTCTCGGCGGCCGCGGCCGGCGGGGGTGATCCCGCCGCGGGTCCGCTGCCCCACACGCCGGAACGGCCCGTCGCGGCGGACGCCATCCGGCCCTCGGCACGGGTTTTTAGCACTTCGAAGGCCGACTCGCGGTCCACCGCGGTGTCGTACTTGCCCGCCATCGGGCCGCGGTCCATGACGTCGCGCCGCTCGGCCGGGGTGATCGGGCCCACGCGCGAGGCGGGCGGCGCGATCAGCGTGCGCCCCACCACCGAAGGCGTTCCGTCGGCCTGCAGCAGCGACACGAGCGCCTCGCCCACCCCGAGCTCCGTGATGGCCGCGGCCGTGTCGAAGTCCGGGTTCCGGCGGAACGTGTCAGCCGCGGCCTTCACGGCCCGCTGGTCCCGCGGCGTGAAGGCCCGCAGCGCGTGCTGCACGCGGTTGCCGAGCTGCCCCAGCACGGTGTCGGGCACGTCGAGCGGATTCTGGGTCACGAAGTAGATCCCGACCCCCTTGGAGCGGATCAGCCGCACCACCTGCTCGATGGCGTCCAGCAGGCTCTTGGGTGCGTTGTCGAAGAGCAGGTGCGCCTCGTCGAAGAAGAACACGAGTTTCGGCTTGTCGGGGTCGCCGACCTCCGGCATCTGCTCGAACAGCTCGGACAGAAACCACAGCAGGAAGGTGGCGTAAAGGCGCGGTCGCCGCACCAGCGTTTCGGCCGCGATGATGTTGACGGTGCCGCGCCCGTCGCGGTCCGTCGTGAGAAAGTCGGCGATGTCGAGCGCAGGCTCGCCCAGGAAGGTGGCGGCGCCCTGGGCTTCCAGCACCAGCAGCTGCCGCTGGATCGTGCCGATCGTGGCGGGCGCCACGTTGCCGTAGGCCGTGGTGAGCTGCGCGGCGTTGTCGGCCACGTGCTGCAGCATGGCCCGCAGGTCCTTGAGGTCGAGCAGCAGCAGCCCCTGCTCGTCCGCCACGCGGAACACGATGTTGAGCACGCCCTCCTGCACCGGGTTGAGCTCCAGAAGCCGCGCCACGAGCAGCGGCCCCATGTCGGCCACGGTGGCCCGCACCGGGTGCCCGGCCTGGGCCAGCACGTCCCAGAACACGGTGGGGAACCGGTCCGGCTCGTAGGGGACGCCGATCGCCTTCGCGCGGTCGACCAGGGCGGCCCGGCCGTCGCCCGCGCAGGCGAGGCCCGCGAGGTCACCCTTCACGTCGGCCGCGATCACCGGCACGCCGGCGTTGGAGAAGCCTTCGGCGAGCCGCTGCAGCGTCACGGTCTTGCCCGTGCCGGTCGCGCCCGTGATCAGCCCGTGCCGGTTGGCGAGCCTGAGGAG
>CAXTEP010000210.1:3545-4935 GCA_964243125.1 uncultured Lichenihabitans sp.
ATGGATGCCCGGCGGCGCTTCGATGGCTCCGTCGATCAGGCAGGTCGCCACGGCGACCGCGGGACTGACCCGCAGCCGTCGCGGCAGGACGGGACCCAACACCCCGAGGACGAGCTTCGCCATGCGTTCATCGCGGCGCTGCTGCTCCCGATGTCCGTCAAGCACGCTCGGGCGGACGATCGTCAGGGACGGGTAGCCGAGCGTCTTCAACGCGCGCTCCAACTCCCCCTTGGTGCGCGTGTAGACGAAGGGCGAGCGGGGATCTGCTCCGAGCGACGAGGTCAGCGCGAAGCGTGTCGCGCCGTGGCTTCGCGCATGACGTGCGACGGCAAGCGGGTAGTCGTGATCGATCGCCCGATAGGCGGAACGCGAGTGGGTGGCGGCGCGCGTCGTGCCGAGCGCGCTGACGACGCCATCGACGGACCACCAGGCAGCCTGGGCGGCCATGTCGGCGAAGTCGACCACGACGTTCTCGAGCTTGCCGGTCGATGCGATCGGGCGGCGGGTCAAGGCAATCACCCGGCTGACCCGCGCGTCAGCGAGCGCCAGTTCCAGGACAAGCGTCCCGACGAGTCCGGTCGCACCGGCGATCAGCAGCTTCGTCACGCCCGGCTCCTCGCTCCTTCGTCAAACGAGGCGGAGTAGCGCCGACGAACCCCGAAGACCCGAAGTCGACCCCGCCGGGCCGCGTCCACGCCGCCGATCAGCTCGGCGTCCGGTTTGCACCGACAAGGTCCGGCCCGCAACGGCGCCGGTCAATCATCAACCTCGGGGCGGAAGCGGATCTGGCAGCGCTCCACTGCCCCGAACCCGCAGGGTAGTGAACCGCACGCGCGCTGGGCCATTATCGATCACGGTCCCTTATGCCACGGACCCAGCAGGAGAACCACATGGACGAATTGATCGAACGCGTCAGCGCGGCGGCCGGGATCGAGCCGGAGGTGGCCCGCAAGGCGCTGGCCATCATCCTGGGATTTCTGCAGAAGGAAGGCCCGGCCGAGGAGGTCGGCAAGGTCGTCGACGCCTTCCCAGGCGCCAGGGACGCCACCGCGACCGCGAACGCGGAACAAAGCGGGTCGGGGATGCTGGGCGGCCTGTTCGGCGGCGGCGGGCTGATGGCGGTGGCGGGCCAGCTCGGCGGCATCGGGCTCGGCATGGGCGAGATGCAGACGGTCGGCCACGAACTCTTCGCGGCGGCCCGCGAGCGGGTCGGCGAGGACACGGTCGGCCGCATCGTGGGCGCCATCCCGGGCCTGCAGCAATTCGTCTGACCGAGCCAAGCGCTCAGGGCACGGGGACCGCGCCGCCGGGCGGTGGCGCGGGGGGCGGGACGACGGCCGCGGGCGTCGAGCCGCCGCCGTCCGCGGCGCCCGGCGAGGCTCCCCCGGAC
>CAXTEP010000211.1:0-4915 GCA_964243125.1 uncultured Lichenihabitans sp.
CAGGGTCGGGGCGGCGGTTGGCGAAAACGTCGCCGGGGATCAGCAGCACGGGCAGCCGATTGACGTGGGCCAGCGCGCAGGCCGTGACGAGGTTGGTTGCGCCCGGGCCGATCGAGGTCGTGCAGGCCATCATGCGGCGTCGGCGCGACGCCTTGGCGAACGCGATGGCGCTGTGGGCCATCGCCTGCTCGTTGTGGGCCCGGAAGGTCGGGAAGCGGTCGCGCGCGCCGTGCAGCGCCTCGCCCATGCCCGACACGTTGCCGTGGCCGAAAATGGCCCACATGCCGGCGAAGAGCGGCAGCGTTTCGCCGTCGACCTCGGTCATCTGGACGCTGAGATACCTGATCATCGCCTGCGCGGCGGTCAGCCGGATCGTGCCCATGGCGTTGTTTCCGTCCCGTGATTCTTCCTGGACCTGGGGGGATGTCAGGCGGGCCGCACGGCCCGCCAGGCCTCGACGAGCTGCCCGAACCGGGCCGCCATGGCGTCGCGAACCGCCGCGTCGTCCAGCCGGCCGGCAAGCCACTCGCGCGCCGGCTCGGCGAAGATGGAGCGGCCGACTGCAAAGCCCTTGACGGCCGGGCAGCGCGCGGCGCTCGCGAACTGCGCCTTCAACGCCTCGAGCGGCGCGTCGAGGCCGAGCAGCATGATGCCGCGGCAGAAGGGATCATGGGCCGCGATCGCGGCCGCGATGGCGGCCCAGGCGGCGGCGCTCGGCTGCCCTTCGAGCTTCCACCAGTCCGGCTTGATGCCGAGGCCGTAGAGCCGGCGGATCACGGCCGCCACGGTGTCGTCCCCCAGGGGGCCGTGCTTGCCGGCGATGATCTCGACCAGAAGCTCGCGGTTGCCGCGGCGGGCGGCGTCGTGCAGCCGGACGAGTTCGCGGTCCTGGCGCGCCGTCAGCTCGGCCGGATCGTCCGGCCGGGTGAAGCACAGGCACTTGATGGTGTGCGCCATCGGCCAATCATTGAGAAAGGTGGCGAGCGAGCCGTCGCCCTCGAAATCGAGGGGCCGCGAGCCGGGCTTCTCGACCGGGCGGCCGATCCACAGCTTGTGGTCCGTCGCACGGAACAGAGCGTCCTGCCCCCAGGTGCCATCGAGCAGCATGCCGAACCCGGGGCGGCCGTCCGCGACCTGCACGGTCGCTTCCAGCGCCAGCACCTTCAGGACCTTGATCTTCTCCCGGGACGCGCCCGCCTCGTCGGCCATGGCCTCGAGCTGCATGCGATGATCGATCGCGAAGGCCATGACCGTGTCGGGATGGGCATGGGCCGGGGTGAGAGCGTCGCGGTTGGTGGCCCAGTGGACGTGGTTGAGGTCGGCGTCCCGGCGCAGCACCGGATTGCGGACGCCCTTGGCGAAGAAGTGGCTCAGTTCGGCGAAGGTCGGGTATTCCACCGAACACAGAAGGCGCGACACCGCGAAGGCGCCGGCCGCGTTGGCGAAGGCGCAGCACCGCTCCAGGGGCTCGCCGCGCAGGTAGCCGCGCAGGAACCCCGACATGAAGGCGTCGCCCGCGCCCAGCACGTTCAGCACCTCGACCGGGAAGCCCGGCCCCCTGATGCCGTCCTCGACGCGTTCGGGGATCGGCCCGTCGAACACCACGCAACCCATGGGGCCGCGCTTGCACACGATCAGCGCCCCGCTGTTGGCCCGGATGGCCCGGATGGCCGCGAGCGGCTCGTCGGCGCCGCCCGCGATCATCAGCTCCTCCTCGGTGCCGACGATGACGTCGCACAAGCGCAGCACGGGTTCGAGCAGCGCCGTGACGCCGCCCGACTTGATGTAGCGCTCCTCGCCGGCCCCGTGTCCCGCGAGGCCCCACAGGTTCGGCCGGTAGTCGACGTCGAACACCACCTTGCGGCCGTGCCGTTTGGCGAAGCGGATCGCCAGCATCTGGGCCTCGCCCGAATCATGGCGGGCGAAGTGGGTGCCGGTCACCAGCACGGCCGCCGCACCGGCCACATAGGCCTCGTCGATGTCGGACGCATCGAGCGCGCCGTCGGCGCAATTGTCCCGGTAGAAGATGAGTGGGAAGGTGTGCTGGTCCCTGACCCCGAGGATCACCAGCGCGGTGAGGCGCTCGGGGTCGGTGTGGACGCCCGCGACGTCGACGCCCTCGCGTCGGAGTTGCTCGCGGATGAAGCGACCCATGTGTTCGTCGCCGACCCGGGTGATCAGGCCGCTCTTCAGGCCCAGCCGCGCCGTGCCGACCGCGATATTGGTGGGACAGCCGCCGACGGCCTTGGAAAAGCTCGCCATGTCCTCGAGGCGCCCACCGATCTGGGCGCCGTAAAGGTCGACGGACGACCGGCCGATCGTGATGACGTCGAGAACCGGGGCGTTGGACATGACGACGTTGATCCCTCGCGGCTCGCCGTCGATCGCGATCGACGATGCGAGCCATCTCCCTGGAAGCGTTGTTGCACGGACGGCCCGCACCGCTTCGCGGCTTCAGCGTATCCCACGAAATGAAACACGGGTTCTTCGAGTACGTCAATCTAGAATGTGCGTTCCTTCCGGAACGCCAAGCCGCTTCCATGGCCGGAAGTGCGGCGCAGTTTGCCGGACGCCTATTTGGCGCCGCGTCGCTCGGCGATGGCGACCGCAAGCGTCATGCTCAGGGCCAAGGTGGCCGACATGGGCCGAAACCCCTCGAAATCGCCTTCCACCACCTCGAACCAGGCCTTGGCGGGCGGCAGCAAGGGACTGAACGGACTGTCGGTGATGACCACGAGGGGCGTGCCGCACCCGGCGATCCGCTGTGCGAAGTCGATGGTGGCCGAGGCGTAAGGCGTGAAACTCACGGCGATCGCGGCATCGCTGGCGGTCGCGAACGACAGGGTCTCGGGATCGTTGCCGGATGCCGAGCCGACCAGCACGTTCTTCACCCCGAGCTTGCCGAGCGCGTAGTTCAGGTAGGCCGTCACCGGAAAGGAGCGGCGCTGGCCGATGAGGTAGAGAGTATCGGCCGGCGCCAGCAGAGACACGGCCTGATCGAGCGCCTCGGGCCGGAGGCGGTCGCGCAGGAGGCGGATCGACTGTTCGGCCGCGTTCGCGAAGCCCTCGAACAGGATGCCGGCCTTGTGGGCCGCGTCCGAGTGGTCCCGCAGGGCGCGCAAGCGCTCCTCGTAGCTGGGCACGCGATCCCGCAGTCGCTCGCGGAAGATCGATTGCAGGTCGGAAAAGCCCTCGTAGCCGAGCGCCTGCGCGAAACGCACCAGCGTCGAGGGCTGCACCTGGGCGCGCTGGGCGATGCTGGCCGCCGTGCCGAAGGCGATCTCGTCGGGGTTGGCCATGGTGAAGGCAGCCACCTGGGCCAAACGTTTCGGCAGCTTGCGTGGCCGATCCATCAGGGCCTGCCGCAGGGCCGCGAAGCTGCGCGGCACGTCACCGATCTCGTCCGCCCCCGCCTCGACCTCCATCGCGTTCCACCCCGCATGCGCCCCAGGCTTCCTGGCGCCGCCGCTGTCCCGGTATCTTTGTTCCGCATTATCGATCGGCGATCCGCCCAGTGCAAGATCACCCCCGGGTTCGCGCCCCGAAGGGCTGGATCCGTTCCATCCTGCACGCCCAACGATACGGATCCTCGACACCGGGGTGTTGGGTTCGGGAACGCGGGCACGGATCGCCGCGCGGCCATGTCACGATTTCTTGTTTCAGCCGACTTGACGCCCAGGAATTTGGAATGCATGGTCTAGACAAGAAAAAATCAATGATGCGTTCTGCACAGGGGAGAGAATGAATACCATTGCGCTCAACCATCGCGTCGCGCCTTCAGCGCCTCTCGGCGACTTCTTCGACCTTGCTGTCGCGCTCGGGATCCGCGAGGTGGAGATCCGCAACGAGTTGCCGGGCACGGCCATCGCGGATGGCACGCCGCCCGATACCGTGCGCCGCGAAGCCGAAGCGCGCGGGCTGACGATCCTCACCATCAACGCGCTCTACCCCTTCAACATCTGGACGGACGGGCGTGCCACCCAGGCCGCCGAGCTGATCGACTACGCTGCGGCCTGCGGGGCCAAGGCCATCGTCATGTGCCCGCTCAACGATGCCTCCTACCGGGCCGCCGACGCGGAGCGGCTTGGCGCGTTGCGCGAGGCCCTGAGGGCGCTCGTCCCTCTCCTGCGCGATGCCGGCATCGTGGGCCTCGTCGAGCCGCTGGGCTTCCCCGAATCCTCGCTCCGCCTCAAGCGCGAAGCCCTGGAAGGGATCGACGCCGTGGACGGTGCCGACGTGTTCCGGCTCGTGCACGACACGTTTCACCACCACGTGGCGGGCGAGGTGGAAATCTTCCCGGCCCGCACGGGCCTCGTCCACGTCTCGGGCGTGGTCGACCCCGATGTGGTCATCGATGCCATGAAGGATGCTCACCGGGTCCTGGTCGACGCGGATGACCGCCTCGACAACCTCGGTCAAATCCGCGAACTGACGGCTGGCGGCTACGCCGGCCCGCTGTCATTCGAGCCTTTCGCCGACAGCGTGTCCAACGCGCCCGACATCCGGGCCGCGCTGACAGACAGCATCGCGGTACTGCGGCAGGCCGAGACGACCCCGGCGCGCTGAGGCGCGGGGCAAAACCAAGGAGCGCCCGGCACAAGGGCGCCTGTTCTCGAAATCCCGGCTCCGTGACGGGCCGAATGCAAGGAGGGACGCATGAAGGGACGTTTTATGATAACGGTGGCGCTCGCGGCACTGTCGGTGGCCGGCATAGCGCGCGGCGCCTCGGCCACGACCATCGGCGTGACGATGGACAAGTTCGACGACAACTTCCTGACCAGCGTGCGCAACGCCATCGACGCGGAGGCTAAGGCGAAGGGCGTTACGGTGCAGGCCGAGGATGCCAATGACGACACCTCGAAGCAGATCAGCCAGATCCAGAACTTCATCGCCCAGAAGGTCGACGCCATCATCG
>CAXTEP010000212.1:0-3725 GCA_964243125.1 uncultured Lichenihabitans sp.
CGTAGGCGCCCAGAAAGCATTCGCAGATCGCCATCTCGATCCGGCACCGGGCCAGAAGCTCGGCATTGTCCCGCGCCGCGACCCGGACCGCGGCCGACCATACTCTTCGAGCCCCAGCCCAATTGCCCTTTCGCTGGCGGAGACTTGCGATTGTGGTAAGCGCGACCAGAAGAAGATATCCGGGGTTTCTGATCGAAGCGGTGTCGAGACCCCGAAGAACGATCGCCAGGGTGGCATGCAAGCGAGCCCGAAAAGCAAGCAGAGGCGCGGACCAGCTTTCGTGTCCATCGGTCGAGGACGTCGCTGCCGCCGCGACCTCCCCAGGCAATTTCGTCCGAGTCAAGGGCATCCCAGTTCAGAGCGAATTGCGGCGCGTCGGAGCCATCCACCAAGCTTCACCGCACATGCGGAAGAGGGTTGGTCGAAACACCTGTTTCACAACCAGAAGTTGTAATCCAGGAAAATGTTGATGGCAATCGTTGAGCGCTTACCGAGCACGACCTACGCAGGTTGATCTTGGGTTGGGGCTGAAGCGTTGCGTTGCAATGCGGGCGACGCATCCGTGGCGCTTGGCTGAGGTGATCCAATATGGCTTAGCGGATTGCTGGCATGGTCGGCTGCGGCGGTGGCCAGTGATTTCTTTTTCCGCTCCGCTGCTGCGAGCCGGAGAAGTTTCAAGACGGCATAAGCCGTCATTGTCATCAGCGCATGTCGATGCAGCCCGGTCCATGATCAACCCTCGAAGTGGTCGAGACCGAGTTCCTTCTTCACTTATCAATGGGCCTGCTCGCGGCCGTGCGGTGCCGCGAGGGTGTGACCGTGTCGGTCTCCACCGCCGGGCGTATCCTGCGCACCCTGATGGACCGGGGCGTCGTGGTGCCGGTGTCCATCCTGCGCCGCAACCCGCCTGCACGCCGGGTCCGGCTCACCGCCAAGGAGCGCTACGCCCGTCGCCTGCCCAAGGGCCTCAAGCCCACGCGCCCCGGCGAGATCATGCAAGTCGACACGCTGTTCGTGAACGTCCGGCCCGACTGCGTCATCAAGCATTTCGCCGCCTACGACCCCGTCGCCCAATGGACCGTCGGACGGGTTGCTACGACCATCTCGGCCCAGGCTGCCAACGGAAGGAAATCGGGCGTTTGCGGGGCTGTACGTGACGTTTCTGCCCGAAGACGCGGGCCAGCGCCGTCACGATCTGCGGGCCCGTGTTTGATACGCTACGCTGGCTGATGCGAGCGGGGGTGCCCTGGCGGCGGCTGCGGGGCGACTTGCCCTGTGGCACGTCTTACACGACCAAGTCCGACGCTCGCGGCCGGCGTGTTCGGGGCCATGAGGGTCGACCTGCGCGCGGTGTTGCGCGTGGCAGACGGCTCCGCGCCCAATCTGAGCGCGGTCCTGCTGGACGCGCTCGCGCTCCAGAGCACGCCCGAAAGCGGGATGCGAGCAGGCGACGACGAAGCCAAGCGCCGGCGCGGCTCCAAGGTGCACGCGGCGGCGGACACGCCCGGTCACCTGCTCGCGCTGCATGCCACGCCCGCCTCGGACCATGACCGCCCCCAGGTGGTTAGCTGACTGTGGCCGTCCAGCAGGCCACTGGAGCGACTATGGAAACCCCTTCAGTCGACCATGACCACACGGGCGACAGGCCGGCCCAGGGGGCGCGCCGGAACGTCATCGCGCTGGAAATCGTCAAGCTGCCCCAGGCCAAGCGCGGCATCGCGCTGCTGCCGCGCCGGTAGATCGTCAAACGATCATTCGCCTGGGCGACCCGTGTCCGGCGTCTGGCCCTCGACGATGAACGCCTGCCCCAAACCCTGGCCGGCCTACAGCTCATGGCTTTCAACACCGATGCTCGCTGAAGCCGTTGGCGTCTTCGGCTTTGTCCCTGATACTCTCGGAACATTGTCATTCTGTTTCAATCCCCCGGCCGCGCCATCAGGTCGAGCAGGGCCCTGTGGAGGGCCGGGGGAGCCGCGACCAGGAGGGGGTGGGCCGGGTCGGGCCGGTTGTAGGACGGGCTTGCGCCGTGACGGTCCGTCAGGCGGGCGCCGGCCTCGTGCAGGATGAGGTCGGCGGCCGCGATGTCCCAGTCGTGCGCGTCGGGCGCCCCGATGCTGGCATCGAGGAAGCCCGCCGCCACATGGACGAAGCGGCAGGCCAGCGACGGGATTTTCGGCACCACCCTGAAGGGCGGCGGGGCGGGTAGCCGCCGCGCGAGGTCGGCCGGACCCGCCACGTTGGCGCCCGAAAGGGTCGTCCGGGCCGAGGCCGCGATTGCCACCCCGTTGCAGGTCGCGCCCCGCCCCGCCACCGCGGCGAAGCGCTGGTCGAGCACCGGCGCGTGCACCACGCCGACGCTCGGCCGCCCTCCTTCGACCAGGGCGATCGACACGCACCAGCGCGGATCGCCGGCCGCGAAGCCGCGGGTGCCGTCGATCGGGTCGACGACCAGCACGCGGTCGTGGGCGAGGCGCCCTGGCGAGTCGGCGGTTTCCTCCGACAGCCAGGCCGCGTCCGGAAAGGCGGCGCAAAGGCGCTCGCGGAGGTAGCGGTCCACCGCGAGGTCGGCCTCGGTCACGGGCGAGCCGCCCTCCTTGTACTCGATCCGGGCCGAGGTCCGCCCGCCGGGGCGGAAGTAGTCGAGCGCGATCGCGCCCGCGCCCGCCGCGGCGTCGAGGAAAACGGCCAGCACGCCGTCGAGGTCATGGGCGGGGGATCGGGCCAATGTGTCCGGGGATCTGGAGGACGGGCTGGCGCGCAGCTATGAGCCAACGGGAACACGACGGCAAGCCGTTGCCCCGCCCCTCGTCACGACGCGCGGCTGACGACCTCCGGCTCGCCGAGGTCGACCCGCAGGATCTCGGGCGGCACCCCGAAGCGGACCGGCGCGCCCGACTCGCCCAGCCCGCCCGAGATGATCAGGTTGCGGCCGCCCTCGACCACGCGGCCGTAAACGTGATGGCGCGAGGGTGCGAACGGCGTGCCGAGCAGCGGCAGGTTGACCTGGCCGCCGTGCGTGTGGCCGCAAAGGGTCAGCGACACGCGCTCCGGCACCCGGGCGAACAGGAAAGGCTCGTGCATGAGCAGCAGCACGGGCGCGTCGTCGTCAATGAGCTTCAGCGTGCCCGCGAGGTCGTCGGCCCCGGTGGTCCAGCCGCGCGGCAGCACGTGGGCCATCTGGTCCGCGAGCCCCGCCAGCCAGAACGACTGCCCGTCCTTGCGCAGCGGCACGGCGGTGTTCTCGAGCACCGCGACCCCGATGCCGCGCAGGGCCCGGCGCACCTCCTCGGCCCCGCCCGGCATGCCCGGCACGGGCCCGTGCCACCAATCGTGGTTGCCCAGGATCGCGTAGGTGCCCAGCGGCGCCCGCAGCACCGACAGCGCCTCGGCCCACTCGCCGGGCCGAACCGGCCCCGTCACCAGCCGGTGGCCGCCGTTGAAGTCGCCGAGCAGAACGATGAGGTCGGGCGACAGGGCGTTCACGGCTTCCGCGATGCCGCGGATGCGCTCGGCCGACATCCACGGTTCGCAGGCGTGAATATCGGCGATCACGCCGATTCGCAGGCCCAGGTGGGCGGGCCAGCGCGGCGGCGTGAGCCGGTAGGTTGTTACCCGGGGCACGGACATGGGTTCAACCCCGACCGCGTAGCCGGCCAGCCCGAGCGGTGCTAGCGTCAGCGTGCCGGCCGCGGCCAGGAACTGCCGGCGGTTGATCATCGCGCCGC
>CAXTEP010000212.1:3825-4913 GCA_964243125.1 uncultured Lichenihabitans sp.
AGCGTCAGCGTGCCGGCCGCGGCCAGGAACTGCCGGCGGTTGATCATCGCGCCGCCGGCCTGGCGCGGACGCCGCGATGGTTGTGCGCCGGGCGGTCAGGCCGCCATGTCGTCGTCGCGCAGGATCGGCAGCGGCGCGTGCTGCACGGGCTTTTCCCGGCCGGGGTCGGGCTGCGCGATGAAGCGCAGCGCCGCCGCGACGGCGGAAATGCCGATCTCCCGGTAGAGGCGGATCTGCAGGTCGCGGGCATGCTCGGGGGTCTGCTCCTCGGCGACGGTCGCGGGTCGATGGTCCATGATGGTGTTTTCCCGATGACGTCCACCAGCGCGAAACGCCAAGCTGGTGAATGATCGGTCAACCCTGCCGCGACCTGCCTAATGAAGCACTAAGGGGCGCGGCGCCCAAATGTTTCAGCGCGGGATGGGCCGCGGGGCTGCGATGTGCTCAGCGCATGTCCCACTGGCACAGACGGGCGCCGTTGCGGCGCGTCGCCAGGTCCACGTGCATGTGGGTCTCGTGATACCCGTCCGACCCGGGGCCGAGCACGGTGGCGAAGCGCGCGCAGGCGGTCCGCTTCACCTCGGCGAGCAGGATCGCGCCGACACCCTTGTCATCGATCCCGATCCGCGGGCCGTTCTCGGGCGCGAACCCGCCGATGTCGATCGCGTTGCCGGTGCCGTGCTGGCTCAGCTTGGCGCCCGCCACCCCGTTGCGGCCGCGGCACGCGTAGCCCGAGGTGCTCCACAGCCCCGCGAGCGGCCGGCCGGCCCGCTTGAAGGCGGGCGCGAGGTCGTCGCGAACCCAGTCGGCCAGGGCGCCCGCGACCGCGCAATCGCTTTGTACCGGCGGCTGCATGGTGATCCGCCCGGCGTCGAGGAGCACGGCCGAAACCTCGACCGGCGCCGGCATGCCGCAGCCACCCGGGCCGGGAACCGGCGCGACCGCGCGCGCCACCACCTTGCGGCTCGCGAACAGGGCCGCGCAGGCCCGCTCGGCCGCCACGAGGTCGGCACCGCCCGCCGCGGCGGGCTGGACCGGCGCGGCCGAAGCCGGCGCAGGGATCGCGGGCGCAGGCGCCGGTGCCGAGG
>CAXTEP010000213.1:0-3202 GCA_964243125.1 uncultured Lichenihabitans sp.
GCCTACATGCGGGACATGGACCGGTAGGACGCCAGCGCCTCACGCCGACGCCAGCGCGATCCAGGCGTCCTCGCTGATCACCTCGATGCCGAGTTCCTCGGCCTTGGCGAGCTTGGAGCCGGCGCCGGGGCCCGCCACCACCAGCGTGGTCTTCCTGGACACCGAGCCCGCCACCTTGGCGCCGAGCGCTTCAGCGCGCGCCTTGGCCTCGTCGCGGGTCATCCGCTCCAGGCTGCCCGTGAACACCACCGTCTTGCCCGCCACGGGGCTCGCGGCGGCGGCCAGTGCGATCGGCTCGGCCGTCACCTCGGCCAGGAGGCCCTCCACCACCGCGGCATTGTGGGCCTCGCCGAAAAAGTCGACGAGCGCCCGGGCCACCACGCCTCCCAGCCCGTCGATGCCGTTGAGCTCCGCCCAGGCCTCGCCGGCCGGGTCGGCGGCGGCCCGAACCGCGTCGCGCAGGGCCTCGAACGTGCCGAAGTGGCGGGCGAGCCGGCGCGCGTTGGTTTCGCCCACGTGGCGGATGCCGAGCCCGAAGAGCAGCCGGTTGACCGGCACGGTCCGGCGCGCCTCGATGGCGGCGAACAGGTTTTTCACCGAGGTCGCGCCGTAACGGTCTCGGTCGGTCAGCTTCTGCGGGGCGGCGGCGTCGCGCGCCGCCAGCGTGAAGATGTCGGCCGGGGTGCGGATCAGCCCCTCGCCGTAGAACAGCTCGATCTGCTTGTCGCCCAGGCCCTCGATGTCGAGCGCGTTGCGCGAACAGAAGTGTTTTAAGCGCTCGACCGCCTGGGCCGGGCACACGAGCCCGCCCGTGCAGCGGCGCACCACGTCGGCTTCCCCGGTCTTGGGGTCGACCTCCCGCACCGCCGCGGACCCGCAGGCCGGGCACACTTGCGGAAACGCGTAGGGTTCGCCGCGGGCCTCGCCTTCGGTCAGCACGGGCCCGAGCACCTGCGGGATGACGTCGCCGGCCCGCTGGATCGCCACCGTGTCGCCGACCCGCACGTCCTTGCGGGCGATCTCGTCCTCGTTGTGCAGGGTGGCGTTGACCACCACCACGCCCCCTACGGTCACGGGCTGCAGCCGCGCCACGGGGGTCAGCGCCCCGGTCCGGCCCACCTGCACGTCGATGGCCGCGAGCCGCGTCGTGGCGCGCTCGGCCGGGAACTTGTGGGCCACGGCCCAGCGCGGCGCGCGCGACACGAAGCCGAGCCGCCCCTGCAGCGCGAGGTCGTCGACCTTGTAGACGACGCCGTCGATGTCGTAGGGCAGGGCGGCGCGCTGGGCCTCGATGAGGCGGTAGCGGTCCAGCAACTCGTCCACGGTGCCGCACACGGCCGCGAGCGGGTTGGTGGGCAGACCCCATCGTGAAAAGGCCGCCAGCATGCCGCTCTGGGTCGGGGCCGGCAGGGCGCTCATCTCGCCCCAGGCATAGGCGAAGAATTTCAGCGGCCGCTCGGCCGTGATCTTGGGGTCGAGCTGGCGCAGCGAGCCCGCGGCCGAGTTGCGCGGGTTGGCGAAGACGGGCTTGCCGGCCGCGGCCTGCCGCTCGTTCAGGGCCGCGAAATCGGCCTTGGTAAGGTAGACCTCGCCCCGCACCTCGCACACGGCCGGCACGTCGCGGCCCCGCAGCCGGTTCGGGATCGCCCGAACGGTGAGGACGTTGGCGGTCACGTCCTCGCCCTCGTAGCCGTCGCCCCGGGTCGCGGCCAGCACCAGCCGGCCCCCCTCGTAGCGCAGCGCGCAGGACAGGCCGTCGATCTTGGGCTCCGCCGTCACGGGCAGGGGCGCCTCGGCCCCGAGCCCCAGGAAGCGGCGCACCCGGGCCACGAACTCGCCCACGTCCTCCTCGGCGAAGACGTTGCCGAGCGACAGCATGGGCACGCCGTGGCGGTGCTTGGCGAATTTCTCCGACGGCGCCGCGCCCACCCGCGCGTCGGTTGGCGGCTGCAGGGCCGGGTGGGCGGCCTCGATGGCGGCGAGCCGCCGGCGCAGCGCGTCGTAGTCGGCGTCCGCGATCGTGGGGGCGTCGTCGCGGTAGTAGGCCGCGTCGTGGGCCGCGATCGTCGCGGCAAGTTCGGCGTGCGCCTGCGCGGCCTCCGCTTCGGTCATGGCGTCGGGGCTGGGATCGGTCATCGGGGTGCTGTCGGCATGGCGGTGGCGGGAACCGTAGGGCCGGGATGGTTAAGGGGAGGCGTACGCGGGTGCCGCAACGGTTGAAACGCCCGGCGGGACCCGACGCTTGCAATTTTGTCACGGGGTCCCGGTCCAGGGTCCGCGATGCGGTCCGGTTCTGGTGCCGGCCGGCCTCGATCCTGCTATGGCTGAACGCATTGGAGCCGGCGGGGGTCATGCCCTGCGCCGTGCCCGACCCGAAGAATGGCCTGCCCATGAGTTCCGCCGGAACCCTGTCGTACCGTTCCGTCCCGGCCGAGGTCCGCCAGCCGCAGGAGCGGAGCCGCGCGGTTCCGCTCGCCGAGCCCGCCGCCGCCGAGACCCCGGCCGGCTTCCCGGCGCTGGCGGTCGTGATCCCCACGCTGAACGAGCACGACAACGTGCCGGTGCTGATCGAGGCCCTGTCCCGGGTGCTGGACGGGATCGCCTGGGAAGCCGTGTTCGTGGACGACGGCTCCACCGACGGCACGCGGGAGCGGATCGTCGCCGAGGCCCGGCGCCGTCCCAACATCCGCCTGATCCGCCGGTTCGGGCGGCGGGGGCTGTCGTCCGCCGTGATCGAGGGCATGATGGCCACCACGGCCCCGGTGGTGGCGGTGATCGACGCCGACATGCAGCACGACGAGGCGGCCCTGCCGGCGCTCTACCGGGCGGTGGCGGAGGGCGGCGCCGACGTGGCGGTGGGCACCCGGTACGCCGGGGGCGGCTCGGTCGGCCAGTGGGACCGGTCGCGGGTGCGCGCCAGCGTTCTTGCGACCCGTCTCGCGCGCCTGCTCACCCGGACGCCGCTGTCCGACCCGATGAGCGGCTTCTTCGTGATCCGCCAGGCCACGGTGATCGACCTGCTGCCGCGCTTGTCGACGGTCGGGTTCAAGATCCTGCTCGACATTGTGGCGTCCAGCCCCGAGCCGCTCCGCATCGCCGAGGTGCCCTACCGGTTCCGCAGCCGCGAGGCCGGGACGAGCAAGCTCGACGCCAGCGTCGCGCTCGACTACGCGCTGCTGCTGCTGGACAAGACGGTCGGCCG
>CAXTEP010000213.1:3302-4875 GCA_964243125.1 uncultured Lichenihabitans sp.
GTGTGCGGGCTCGGCGCGGTCGCCAACGTCGGCATCGGCAGCCTGCTCTACGCCGAGCGGTCGCCGTGGTGGCTCGCGGGCCTGGCGGGCGCGACCCTCAGCGCGCTGTGGAACTACACCGCTTCCTCGCTCTTCACGTGGAAGCGCGGCTGACCGTGGCGGGGCCCGCCGGCCCGGCCCCTCGCGCCGTGACTGCCGGGCCGGACATCGACCCGGACGGTCCCCTGTTCCCGGTCGCGGTCCCGAAGGAACGGTTCTCCGGCCGCTGGGCCGAACTGCGCCGCATGACGCCCGCCGTGGCCTGGCACCGCCTCACCAAGCCGCTCAGCCGCATGCGCCACGAGCGGGCCGACCGCGCGGTCGCGGCCCGGTTCGCCAAGCCGGCCCTGGCGGCGCGGCCGCCCGGAGGCCGCGTCTGCATCATCGGCGCCCTGGGCGCGCGCAATGGGTTGAGCCGCGCGGCCCGCTACGAACTCGACCGGCTCCTGGCGCTCCACCCCGGCGCCGATCTCATCGACCTCAGGAAGCACGGCGACCGAGCGCTGAGAGATTACGCCCTGGCGCGTCGCGACGATCCCCCCGCGACCGCGATCTTCTTGCTGCAGCCGAACCTCGTGTGGAAGCACCTGCGCGACATCCCGGCGGCCTTTCTCGCCAAGTCCTACCGGATCTCGCTCGCGGTGTGGGAGCTGCCCTACTTTCCCGCGCAATGGCACTTCATCGACGGCTTCTTCCACGAATATTGGACGCCCTCGGGGTTCAGCGCCGCGGCGCTCCGGCAGGGCACGCGGCTGCCGGTCCGCGTGGTGCCGCACCGGGTCGCGATGCCGGCCCCGGCCGCCGCGCCTCAGGCCGGACCGGATGCGCCGTTCCGCGGCCTCGCCATCATGGACCTGTCGACCTGTCCGGACCGCAAGAACCCCTGGGCCCACGTGGAAGCGTGGATCAAGGCCTTCGGGGAGCGGCCCGACGCCGTACTGACCTTGAAGCTGCGGTTCAGCCGGCGCACGGCGCCGATCCGCCGCGAGTTGCAGGCCATGATCGGGGCCGCGGGCAACATCCGCATCGTCGAGGACGAGCTGACCGACGACGAGGTGGTCGAGCTGCAGCGCGACAGCGACGTTTGCCTGTCGCTGCACCGGGCCGAAGGGTTCGGGCTGACGATCTGCGAGATGCTGGAGCTGGGCAAGCCCGCGGTCGCGACCGGCTGGTCGGGCAACATGGATTTCATGGATCGCTACCCGAAAGCCCACGCGGCGGGCTACCGGCTCGTGCCCTACCGCGACTACCTGCGGCGCTACCCGGGCTACGCGGGGACCTGGGCCGAGGCCGACACCGACGACGCGGCCCGCACCCTGCGGCGCCTGGCGGCCGAGCGCCGCTCGGGTACTACCGGGCAGGCCGCACGGGACGGGGTCGCGGCGCCCCTCCGTGAGCGGGCCTGAGACCGGCCGCCTTGAACGTGGAAGCACCGCGAGGATCGATGGTTGCGGGCGCGGGCGCGGAAGGCCGGCGCGCGCAGGCCGCGGACCGGGCAGCCGCCTGGCTCGCCGGCGCCCGCGCCTTCTGGCCG
>CAXTEP010000214.1:0-4805 GCA_964243125.1 uncultured Lichenihabitans sp.
GTTCTTGAGGCCGCCCGCCGAGGCTCCCTCCACCTCCAGGGCGGTTTCCAGCGCCGCCACGAGGCGCTCGCCCCGCGCCAGCACGTCGGGCAGGCCCGCGGCCGTGCGGGCGAGGCTCGCGAGTCCCGCGCCCGCGTCGCTGATCTTGCCGAGCGGCCCGAGGTTGAGCTCGATCCAGCCGCGCACCACGGGCTCGGCCGTGGCCCACAGGTCGAGGCGCGGGTCGAGGCGGCGCGCCACGCCTTCCACCACCACCATGGTCTTCTGCAGCATGACCAGCTCGATGCGCGTGTGCATGTCGAACAGCGCCGTGACTTCGAACAACAGGGTCAGCAGGCGGGCCATGGAGATCTGGTCGGCGGTGCGGGAATGGATCGGCTCGCCGATGGCCCGGATGGCCTGGGCGAAATCCTCGATCCGGTGGGTGCCGGGCACGTAGCCGGCCTGGAAATGCACCTCCGCCACGCGCCGGTAGTCGCGGGTGATGAAGCCGTACAGAATCTCGGCCAGGAAGCGCCGTTCCTTGGGGCCGAGCCGGCCCATGATGCCGAAATCGACCGCCACCAGCTGTCCCGCCTCGTCGGCGAACAGGTTGCCCCCGTGCATGTCGGCGTGGAAGAACCCGTCCCGCACGGCGTGGCGCAGGAAGGAGCGGATCACCACCTGCCCGAGTGCCGGCAGGTCGAGGCCGCGGGCCCGCAGCGTCGCGAGGTCGGACAGCGGGGTGCCGCCGACCCATTCCATGGTCAGCACGTCCTTGGCGGTCAGGTCCCAGTTGATCCTGGGGACCCGGAAATCCGAGTCGGATGCTGCGTTCTCGCCGAACTCGGAGGCCGCCGCGGCTTCCAGGCGGAAGTCCATCTCCATGGCGACGCTGCGGGCCAGGGACTCGACGACCTCGACGGGCTTCAGGCGGCGGGCGTCGGGCAGCAGGGATTCGGCCAGCCGGGCCGCGAAGAACATGTCGGACAGGTCGCGCCGGAAGGCCCGGGCGACGCCCGGCCGCATCACCTTGACCGCAACCTCGCTTCCGTCCTGGCGACAGCGCGCCCGGTGCACCTGGGCGATGGAGGCGGCCGCGACCGGCTCGCCGAACCCCGAGAACAGGTGGTCGACCGGGTGGCCGAGGGCGGCCTCCACGATCGCCACGGCGGTGTGCCGCGGGAAAGGCGCGACCCGGTCCTGCAGCTTCTCGAGCTCATTCACGGCCGCGACCCCCACCAGGTCGGGCCGAGTCGCCAGGAATTGCCCGAGCTTGATGTAGGAGGGACCGAGCCGCTGGATCGCGACCGCGAGCCTGCTCAGGCCCGCGGCGCCGGGCCGGGCCACGAGCCGCGCCAGCGCCAGAGGCGCGCGGGCCTCCAGCGGCACGAGAGCCGGGTCGATGCCGGCGAACACGCCCTCGCGCGCCAGCACGAATCCGGCCCGCGCCAGGCGCCCCGCGTGACCCAGGAAGGCGAACACGGCGGCCGCTACAGCTTCCAGCCCGCGTGGATCGTCACCACCCCGCCGGTCAGTCGCGTGTAGCCGACGCGGCGGAAGCCCGCTTCCGCGATCATGTCGGCGAACCGGTCCGGTCCGGGAAAGCGGCGGATCGACTCGACGAGGTAGCGGTAGGGTTCGGCATTTCCCGCGACCAGCCGCCCCATGGCCGGGATGGCCCGGAACGAGAAGGCGTCGTAGAGCCGGTCGAGTCCCGGCACGTCCACGGCCGAGAATTCGAGGCACAGGAAGTGCCCGCCGCGCTTCAGCACGCGGTAGGCCTCTGTGAGCGCCAGCGGGATGCGGGGCACGTTGCGGATGCCGAACGCGATCGTGTAGGCGTCGAAGCGCGCCTCGGGCAGGGGCAGGGCCTCGGCGTTGCCGGTCACGAACTCGACCTGGCCGGTCTTTCCGCGCTTGAGAGCCCGGGCCTGCCCGACCGCCAGCATGGCTGGGTTGATGTCCACCACCGTGACGCCCGTGCCCGGCCCGCCCGCGTCCGCCACCCGGAACGCCACGTCGCCGGTGCCGCCCGCCACGTCGAGGTGGCGGAATGTTTTGACCCGCGAGGGTCGCACACGGGCCGTGAGCACGTCCTTCCAGACCCGGTGCAGCCCGCCCGACATGAGGTCGTTCATGACGTCGTAGCGTTCCGCCACCGTGTCGAACACGGTGTCGACCAGCCGCTGCTTGTCACCCGGCGCCACGGGCGCGAAGCCGAAATGCGTGCTGTTGTCCCCCGCGGGCGCGAAGGCGCGGGAGGTGGGATCGGCGGTCATGGCGGCTCCTCGGCTGCGCGACCGGTGTAGCGGATGGGAACGGGGAGGGGAATGGCGGGGCTGGGTGGCTCGCGGGCCGCCGTTCGCATCCATATCCCCGCGTTCAAGGAAACGCCGCGAAGTAACGCCGCCTTACGACTTCGTCATACGCGCGATCACCTTTGCGCGAAACGCAATGGCCGGCTCACGTTGCATCGATGGCGTAGCGGCCACCACGGATGTCGAACGGGGTTGTGACGTCGCCGGCCGTTGGAAGACTGAGACCGACGTCGCCGCGCCAAACGGCAGCGCGACCAATCGCGCCCCGCCGAGACCGATGCGGCAGACGGGCGGGCTTGATCCGAAGCAGCAAGCGCGCAGGCCAGATACGGCCCGGCTCGCCATCGATCGTCGTCGATGGAGGCAGGGTGGCCGCGGCGAGTGCAGCGACCACCTCGAACGACCGCCTTACGCGCGCGTCGTCGTTTTCACGTCCACGCTGGGGCGGATCGCGTTGGAATAGGGGCAGATCCCGTGGGTCGTCTCGACCAGGGTCTTGGCGTCCGACTCGGGCAGCCCGGGCAGGTAGACGTCGAGGTCGGCCGTGATGCCGAAGCCGCCCTCGGAGCGGGGGCCGATGCCGACCGTCGCGGTCACGGTCGTGCCCTGGGGAATATCGATCTTGGTCTGCTGCTGCGCGACCCGCATGGCGCCCAGGAAGCAGGCCGAATAGCCCAGCGCGAACAGTTTTTCGGGGTTGGCGCCGTCGCCGCCCGGGCCGCCCAGCTCCTTCGGCACCGTGAGGTCGAGCGCCAGGGTGCCGTCGGCCAGCGTGGTCCTGCCGTCGCGGCCGCCACCGGTCGCGGTCGCGGTGGTCTTGTACTTCGCATCCACAGGCATGGGGGTTCTCCAAGAGGGCCGATCATATCGGGAGCAATATGATTGCGGGCGATCTATTTCGTTGCCCGCAGCCTTGTCAATTGCTTGCGAGATGATTGCGCGCAAGATATTTTGCGGCCATGACCGAGCGCCCGACCGTTCCCCCGTCGCTTCCCCGCCTCGACGACCTCCTGTGCTTCCTCGTTCATTCCACGGGGTTCGCGTTCAATCGGGTCTACCGCAAGCCGCTCGAACAGCTGGGCCTGACCTACCCCCAATACCTGGTCATGACCGTCCTGTGGGCCGAAGACGGGCTGACGGTCGGCCAGATCGGCGAGCGCATGAGGCTGGACAGCGGCACGCTCACGCCGCTCGTCAAGCGGCTCGAGGCGACCGGCATGGTGTCGAGGGCACGGTCGCGCGCCGACGAGCGTCGCGTGATCGTCACCCTGACCCGCAAGGGCCGCGACCTCCAAAGCCGCGCCGACGACGTCATGGCCTGCATCGCCCAGGCCGTGGGCCTGGACGCGGGCGAGGTTTCGGGGCTCATGCGGCGGATGCGGGATCTGCGGGACCATCTCGACACGGCCGCGGCCTGAGGTCATCCCACGGGCGAGCACCGCCGGTCGATCCCGACCCGCGTCGGCACGCTCCCGTCCGGACGGACGAGCGGCGGCGAACCCTTTATCACCCCGCCCGAGCCGCCTCCAGCGCCTGCCCCAGGTCGCCCAGGATGTCGTCGATGTGTTCGATGCCGACCGACAGGCGCACGTAGCCCTCTGACACGCCGGTGGCCAGTTGTTCGTCGGCCGACAACTGCGAGTGGGTCGTGGTGGCGGGATGGATGGCGAGGCTGCGGGCGTCGCCGATGTTGGCCACGTGGTAGAAGAGCTTCAGGGCGTCGATGAAGCGGCGGCCGGCCGCGAGCCCGCCCCTGAGCTCCATGCCGACCAGCCCGCCGTAGCCGTGCGGCATGAGGCGGTCGGCCCATTCGCGCTCGGTGCCGGTCTGGACCGAAGGGTGGATCACCCGCCCGACCGCGGGTTGCGTCTTCAGGAAGTCCGCGACGCGCTGGGCATTGGCGGTGTGGCGTTCCATCCGCAGCGGCAGGGTTTCGAGCCCCTGCAGGATCTGGAAGGCGTTGAAGGGCGACAGCGCGGCGCCCAGGTCGCGCAGCAGAACCACCCGCGCCCGGAGCGCGTAGGCGATGGGGCCGAGCGGGCGGGCCGCCTCGCTCCACACCGCGCCATGATAGCTGCGGTCCGGCGTGTTCAAGAGCGGCTGGCGCTCCGGCACAGCCGACCAGTCGAAGTTGCCGCCGTCGATGATCACGCCGCCGATCGAGGTGCCGTGGCCGCCGATGTATTTCGTGGTCGAGTACATCACCACCGCGGCGCCGTGGTCGAGCGGGCGCGCCAGCAGAGGCGCGGCCGTGTTGTCGACGATCAGCGGGATGCCGAGCGGCCGGCCGATGGCCGCGACCTCCGCGATGGGGAACACCCGCAGCTTGGGGTTGGGCAGCGTTTCGGCGTAGTAGGCGCGGGTGCGCGCGTCGGTCGCGCGCGCAAAGCCCTGCGGGTCGGCGGGGTCCACGAAGCGCACCTCGATGCCGCAATCGCCGAGGGTGTTGGCGAACAGGTTCCAGGTGCCGCCATAAAGGTCGGTGGAACTGACGATGTTGTCGCC
>CAXTEP010000215.1:0-4800 GCA_964243125.1 uncultured Lichenihabitans sp.
AACCCGACATCCTGCTCCTCGACGAGCCCACCAACCACCTCGACCTGCCCGCCATCGAATGGCTCGAAACCGAGCTCGCGGGCTTGCGCTCGGCGCTGGTGCTGGTCAGCCACGACCGCCGCTTCCTGCAACGGCTGACGCGCGCCACCGTGTGGCTCGACCGCGGGCGGACCCGGCGCCTGGACCGGGGCTTCGAGGCCTTCGAGGGCTGGCGCGACCAGGTGATTGAGGAGGAAGAGCGCGACCGTCACAAGCTCGACCGCAAGATCGCGGCCGAGGAGGACTGGGTGCGCTACGGCGTGACGGCGCGCCGCAAGCGCAACGTCCGGCGCATGGGCGAGCTCGCGGGCCTGCGGCAGGAGCGGCGCGACGAGCGCAAGCGCCTGGGCGAGGTCAGGCTGTCGGTGTCGCGGGCCGACACCTCGGGCAAGCTCGTGATCGAGGCCGAGGAGGTGTCCAAGGCCTACGGCGAGCGGCCGATCGTGAGCGACGTGTCAACGCGGGTGCTGCGGCGCGACCGGCTCGGCATCGTGGGGGCCAACGGGGCCGGCAAGACCACCCTGCTCGGGCTGCTGACCGGCACGCTGGAGCCCGACAGCGGTTCGGTGCGGATCGGCGCCAACGTGGCGCTGGCCACCCTCGACCAGGGCCGCACCAGCCTGGACGGCGCCGCCACGCTGGCCGACGCGCTGACGGGCGGCGGCAGCGACACCGTGGTGATCAACGGCCAGGCCCGGCACGTGATCGGCTACATGAAGGACTTCCTGTTCGGACCCGAACAGGCCCGCACGCCGGTGGGCCGCCTGTCGGGCGGCGAGCGGGGCCGCCTCACGCTCGCCCGCGCGCTCGCCCTGCCCTCGAACCTGCTGGTGCTCGACGAGCCCACCAACGACCTCGACCTCGAAACCCTCGATCTGCTGCAGGAGATGCTGACCGACTATCCCGGCACCGTGATCGTGGTCAGCCACGACCGCGACTTCCTCGACCGGGTCGCCACGGGCGTGCTGGTGGCGGAGGGCTCCGGGCGCTGGGTCGAATATGCGGGCGGCTACAGCGACATGGTGGCTCAGCGCGGCGCGGCGCTGGGCGGCCGGGCCGCGGCCAGGCCGGAGAAACCCGAAGCCGACCGGCCCGCGCCCCCAGGCTCCACCCCCGTCAAGCCCGGGGGGCGCCGCCGCCTGTCGTTCAAGGACAAGCACGCGCTTGAAACCCTGCCGACCCGCATGGAGGACCTGCGCGGCACTGCCGACCGGTTGCGGGACGCCCTGGCCGACCCCGGCCTTTACGGGCGGGAACCCAGGAAGTTCGCGCAATGGTCGGCCGCGCTCTCGAAAGCCGAGACGGACCTGTCGCTCGCCGAGGACCAGTGGCTGGCCCTCGAACTGCTGCGCGAGGAAACCGAAGCGTCGCCTTGACCGTAATCGCGCGGGTGCGGAACGTTTGAGCCCGGCCCGCCATTTGAATCCCGGAGTGGAGAGGCATGCAGGACGCGGTTGCCAAACATCAGCCGGCCCGGCTGTCGGGCCTCCTGCTCGCCATCGCGGCCGGCATTGCGCTCGGCAGGGTCGCGGGAGCGGCCCCCCGCCCCGCGCCCCCGGTTCCGGCCGCGGCGCTGCAGCCCGTTCCGACCTCCCACGCCGCCAACGTCAACCCAGACCCCGTGCCGGTCACGCACCGGCCCGGCTTCGTCGGCCTGATCTGGTCGGTGGTGGATCGGATCGGCCGCGACAACGTCACCATGATCGCGGCCGGGGTCGCGTTCTACGCCCTGCTGGCCATCTTCCCGGCGCTCGCCGCCATGGTGTCGCTCTACGGCCTGTTCGGCGACCCATCGGAAATCTCGAGGCAGGTCATGAGCTTCTCGGGCCTGCTGCCGCCCGAGGCCTTGAAGCTGATCATGGACGGGCTCGCGTCCTTCACGTCGAACAGCAGCTCGAAGTTCAACCTCGCCCTGGTGACCGGCCTGGTCCTGGCGATCTGGAGCGCGCGGGCCGGCATCCAGTCGATCATGACGGGGCTCAACATCGCCTACGAGGAAACCGAGCGGCGCTCCATCATCGTGCAGAACCTGACCGCCATCGCCATGACGTTCGCGACCGTGGTGCTGACCGCCGCCGTGGTCTTCGCCATCGCGGTGCTGCCGGCCGCGCTGGCGCTTCTCGACCTGCCGCCGCGGCTCGCGACGGTGATCGCGCTGGTGCGCTGGCCCATCCTGACGATTGTGATCCTGCTCGGCTTCGCGGTCCTGTACCGCTACGCCCCCTGCCGGCGCGAACCGAAGTGGCGGTGGATCACCTGGGGATCGGGGACCGCCACCACGCTCTGGCTGCTGGGCTCGCTGCTGTTCTCCTACTACGTGAGCCATTTCGGCCGCTACGACGCGACCTATGGGTCGCTTGGCGCCGTGGTGGTGCTGCTGCTGTGGCTGTGGGTCGCGGCCGTGTTCTTCCTGCTCGGGGCCGAACTGGACGCGGAACTCCACATGCGGGCGTTGAACACGGGCTCGCCCACGAGCGGCATGCCGACCAGCGCCTGAGGAGGCCGGGCCGGTGGCGATCCACTTCGAACCGAGCGAGTTCGCGGCCCGCACGGCGCGGCTCCGGACCGGGATGGCCGAGCGCCAACTCGACGGCCTGCTGCTGTTCGCGCAGGAAAGTCTGTTCTGGCTGACCGGCTACGACACGTTCGGGTTCTGCTTCTTCCAGTGCCTCTACGTCGGCCTCGAGGGCCGGACCGCCCTGCTGACCCGCTCGGCCGACCTCCGGCAGGCGCGGCACACCTCCACGATCGCCGACATCCGGGTCTGGGCCGACGGGGCCGACGCGGATCCGGCGCGGGTCGACCTGCGCGCCATGCTGGAAGATTGCGGTGCGGCGGGCCAACGGCTCGGGGTCGAGTACGACTCCTACGGCCTCACCTACGCCAACGGCCTGCGGCTGGCGGCCGGGCTCGAAGGCTTCGCGGAGCCGGTGGACGCGTCCCGGCTGATCCCCGAGCTGCGGGTCACCAAGTCGACGGCCGAACTCGCCTTCGTGCGCCGGGCCGCGGCCCTGTCGGACGCGGCCGACCGGGCCGCGGTGGCGATGCTGGGCCCCGGCGTCGATGAAGGCGACATCCTGGCGGCCCAGCACGCCGCGATTTTCGCGGGCGGAGGGGATCACCCCGGCAACGAGTTCATCATCGGGTCGGGCCGCGACGCCCTGCTGTGCCGCTCCAAGGCCGGCCGCCGCAGGCTCGACGCCCAGGACCAGATCACGCTCGAATTCGCGGGCACGTTCCGCCACTACCATGCCGCGGTGATGCGGACCCACGTCGTGGGCGAACCGCGTCCCCTGCACCGCACCTACCATGCGGCGGCGCGCGAAGCGCTCGCGGCCTGCGAGGCGGAGTTGCGGCCCGGCCGCACCGCGGGGGAGGTTTACGCGGCCCACGCGGCCGTGTTCGACCGCCACGGCCTGGCGTCCCATCGCCTGATGGCCTGCGGGTACTCGCTGGGCGCCAAGTTCACGCCCTCCTGGATGGACCCGCCCATGTTCTACGCCCGCAACCCGTGGGTGATCGGCGCCGGCCAGGTATATTTCCTGCACATGATCCTGATGGACTCGGGCAGCGAGACCGCGATGTGCCTGGGCCGCACCTCGCTGGTGACGGCGGGCGGCGCCACGCCGCTCAACGCCCCCGACCTGGACCTCGTGGTGAAATCCCGTTAACCCGTGCTCAGGAAACGCGTTCCGGGCCTCGGTCCCGGACCGGATGGGTCGGGAGCGGGTATGGATCGGCATCGTCGGGCGCGCTGGGTTCGGGCAGGCGGCGCGGCGTTCGCCGTCGCGGTCGCGTCGGCGGTGCTGGGCGGTTGCGAAGGTCCTCTGCCCGACGTTCACGTGGCGCGCGGCGACATCCGCAACGCGATCGCGCGAGGCGAGATGACCAGCCCCCGCGCCGCCACCGTCGCGCTCGTCAGCCTGGAAGGCGGCCCCGACGACCTGCAGGCCCGGTTCCGCCAAGCGCTCGCGTCCGAGGCCGCCAACCGCGAGATCACGGTCAGCGACCGGGCATCGGCGCGCTATCTCGTGCGTGGTTACCTGTCGGCCTACGCGGGCGAGGCCGGCACGGACCTGTCCTACGTTTACGACGTTTTCGACGCCGCCCTGCGTCGTCGCATCCGCCGCGTGAACGACACGATCACGATGCCGGCGTCCGGCGGCGACCCCTGGGGCGCCGTGAGCGATCCCGTCGTGGCGAGCCTCGCGGCCCGCAGCGCCGACGATCTCGCGGTGGCGCTCGCCGGAACTCCCGAGGCGGAAGCGGCCCGGAGCGCCGGCAATCCGCAGGTCGCGGCCGCGACGTCGAGCGTCGCCGCGACACCCTGACGGCATGCCCGGCCGTGCGGCACGGGAAAACCGCGACCGTGACCCGGCGCGAAATCGTGGTGCTCGTGTCGATCATCAGGCCGGCAACGGGGCTCCCGAAGCCGCTTCGGCCCTTGCGCTGCCGGGCATTCGTGGTTCAGGCGCTCCGGCCGCCGTCGGCGCCGCGGCCGATGAAGCGGATCGACAGGGGCCGGCCCGCGATAGCACCCCCCAACCCCGGCGTGACCGCCACGGGCGTGCAGGCCGCGATCGCGCCGAGCGCCGCCAGCACGAAGGCGCGCTTGTCATCGTTGCTGCCGACCAGCCGCGCGAAGCTCACGGCGGGCTTGCCCAGGATGGTGCCGTCGCGGGTGAGGCTGAAGCGGATCGTCACTTCGGACCCGGCCGAACGCGGGGGCGCGCGGAAGCAGGCCGTCAGGGCCGGGACGAG
>CAXTEP010000216.1:0-4799 GCA_964243125.1 uncultured Lichenihabitans sp.
GTTGGCTTGGCGACCACGGCTGAGGTGGCCTCGTCGTCCACTGGATCGGCGGATCGCGTCACCGTGCTTTAAAAAGCCCGAGACCTGCAACAGGTCGGTAGTGAGCGGCTCCTGGAGCTTGGCAGCCGCCCCGAGTGACAGCTCATCACCATTTGCAAGATGGCGACCAACCAATGGCTGCTCCTGGGGGGCCTGGTCGAGAGGAGAATGGCGGTTTTGCGGATGGCCGTGGCTCAAGCGGACCGAAGATCGCCCACTCATGCCGCGCGCTCGTGCGGGTCAGAGCCTCACGGCGAATTAACGGACTTGCTTGCCCTTCGGCGCCTGGCCGACCACGGGGCAAGGCGTTTCTGAGACCATATCGAGGTCGTCCCAGTGTCGTCAGTGACGACGAACGGGCTGCTCAAGGAGTCGACGAGAGGCTTACCCGTTCGACGATTGCCGTGCGGCATCAGCCGTATCGGCTTCCGCAACCATCGTCGCTGTTCCCTTCCCGGAGAGCACCTTCAGCTTCAGCATGGAACGGCCCCGGGCGGCAGCTTCGACCCGAACCGACAGTCCGTCACAGATGAGTGGGGCATGTCCCCGGTAGCTGAAGCGGCTCGGGATCTTGCCAAACACCGAGGCCGCCAAGCTGAGCATCAGCGTAGCCTGTAGCGGCCCGTGGACGACGAGGCCGTCGTAGCCCTCGACCTCGGTCGCATAGGAGCGGTCGTAATGGATGCGATGGCCGTTGAACGTGAGGGCCGAGTAGCGAAACAGGAGGGTCGGGTCGAGTTCGATGGTCCAGAAGCAGGCTGTCGGGTCTGGCGCCGTCGCCTCCGCCGCATTTGGAGCCGCGCGGTCGCGCGGCGCGGCCTCGCGGTAGACGATGTCTTGCCGCTCATCGAGCACCAGACGTTCGCCAACACGGTAGTGATGCCGAACGGCGAGAAAGGCGAGCCTGCCGGTGCTACCCGTCTTGAAGGCGATACTTTCGATCGTGCTCGTCTTTGTCACCGCATCGCCGATCGCGAAAGCGCCTCGAAACATCAGTTCGCCGCCCGCCCACATCCGTCGGGGATACGGCATGGCGGGCAGGAAAAGACCAGTCCGGGGATGGCCGTCGGCGCCAAGATCGTCACGCGCAACGACGTCGGGGGCGAGGCACCAGAAGAGACCCAACGGCGCGGTGGACTCGAGGGAGAGATACGGCGCCAGAGTCGCGGTGAATGACTCGGCCATGCGGGTCGAGATCACATCGGTTCGCTCGCTGCTCCGCCCGATCCAGGCCGCGATCTCGGGGGTGAGGTCGGGATCCTGCCTATGCTGCCCTGTGTCGCTCATCGAAGGCTCAACTTCCAAGCAGGCCGGCGAGGTCATGGGCTGAGAGGTGGTCGATGCTAGCGACCGCCGCCCACAAGCGCTCGGCCGCCGCCTCACCGAGCAGCCCACGAGCCTTGCTGCGAAGGCCGGCCTCAAGGCGGTCGGCCGGGATGCGGGCGGCGAGATCATGCTCGGCCGTCAGCCGTTTTCCCGCGGTGGTGTCGATTGCAAGGACGGCGGCCGTGTCGCTGACGCCAGGATCGCTCGTCACCTCGACGCGGCGCGCGAGGCTGCCGAGAACGGGGTCGACGCAGAGGTCGGCCGTGTAGGCGTTGTCGGCGGCGGTGTTGATGCCGGTCAGCGTCATGGCGGCGAGGTAGCCGTAGCTGAATTTCACCTCGAGCCCGGTGCGCGGCTCCTTGATGTCGCAGACGCGCATCCAGCGGGGATTGGTGCGCAAAGCGATCCGTTCCACCTGGTCGGCCGAAAGGTCGCCGCCCTGGATGGTCTCGACCAGCGCGTTGATCATCGCGTGGGTGCCGTGGCAGCAGGCGTGCAGCTTGTACTTGTTGTCCTCGAACAGGAAGAGGCTGGGCGGGAGATTGGCCCAGGCTTCCTGTTCGGACACCTCCTCCGCATGGGTGTCGATGAATCCTTGAAGGCCGCCGATGCCATCATCGCAGGATTTGAAGCCGCGCGCCGCGAGCGCCGCCGCCTCCACGCCGTTCGAGGCCGCGATACCGGCGTTGAATGGCTTGCCCATGGTGCCAAACTGAGATTTCAGGCCCGAGGCGCGCGTCGAGACGAGGCTCAAGGCATTGCGCATCTGCTCACGCGAAAGGCCGAGAAGGCGTCCCGCCGCGACGGTCGCGCCGAAAGCTCCTGCGGTGGCGGTTTGATGAAAGCCGCGCTCGTAATGTTTGCGGCCGAGCACCATGCCGAGCCGGCAGGCGGCCTCTGCCCCGATGAGAAAAGCGTCGCAGGCTGCGGTGGCCGTGGCATTAGTTTCTTCGGCTACCGCGAGCGCCGCCGGCATAATGCCGACCGAGAGATGGCCGATATGGGCGAAGTGAGTATCGTCGTAATCAAGGGCGTGCGAGATCGTCCCATTCACGAGGGCCGCGGCCCGTGCCGGCACCTTGGCGCCGCCAACGATCGTCGCAGCGGGCTTGCCGCCTTCGTCGAGCACGAAGTCGCCGATGATGCGGCTCAGCGGCTCGCCCGAGCCGGCGCGCGCGACGACCAGCCAGTCGAAGAGCGAAAAACGCGCCATGGTGCGGGCGTTCGGGGGGATCTCGGCCGCCTCGACCGCCGCAAGGTCGAGCAGGCGGGATAGGGTATGTTCGGCCAGCATGACGGTCTCCCCCACTTCTCTTTATGCCTCGTTCGCCAAATTTTGAGCCGACCGCGGCGGTCGCGTCGAAGGACCGGCTAAGGACGCGATGCTTGCCGATGCTTCGACTCGGCTGCTTCGCATCCGGCCCGGCACGAGGACAGAACCGTCGTCAAAACCATGTCATCCATAGGACTTCGGCAACCCCAGGACTCGCTCGGCGATGAAACACAGGATCA
The DNA here is from genome assembly GCA_964243125.1 of uncultured Lichenihabitans sp. Taxonomy (GTDB): domain Bacteria; phylum Pseudomonadota; class Alphaproteobacteria; order Rhizobiales; family Beijerinckiaceae; genus Lichenihabitans. The sequence goes on from CAXTEP010000216.1 coordinate 2,878, forward strand.
GGTTCGTCGAGATCGGGGCGATCTGGTAGAGGCGGGTTTCGCGCCATTTTCGCTCGATGTCATATTCCTCGGCAAAGGCGAAGCCGCCGTGGGTCTGCATGCAGGCCTCGCCTGCTTCCCAGCTGGCATCTGCCGCGAGCATCTTGGCGCTGTTGGCCTCGACGCCGGGGTCCTGGCCCGCGTCATACATGGCAGCGGCGCGATACACGATGGCTTCCGCCGCTAGCATGTGCGCATAGGCGCGGGCGAGCGGGAACTGGATGCCCTGGTTCTTGCCGATCGGCGCGCCGAAGACCGAGCGGTCGCGCGCATAGTTCGAGCCCTTGTCGAGAAACCATTTGGCGTCGCCGATGCACTCGGCCGCGATCAGGATGCGCTCGGCATTCATGCCCGACAGGATGTAGCGGAAGCCCTTGCCCTCTTCGCCGACCAGCGAGGAGGCGGGGATTCGCACCTGGTCGAAGAAGACTTCCGTCGTGGCATGATTGATCATCGTCTTGATCGGCTTGATCGTGACGCCGTTGCCGACGAGCGATTTCAAGTCGATCAGGAACACCGACAAGCCGTCTGTCTTCTTCGCCGCCTGCTCGCGCGGCGTGGTGCGGGCCAGGAGCAGCATCAGGTCGGAATATTCGGCCCGCGACGTCCAGATCTTCTGGCCGTTCACGACATAGTGGTCGCCGTCCCGCTTGGCCGTCAGCTTCAGGCCGAGCGTGTCGGTGCCGCTCGTCGGCTCGGTGACGCCGAAGGCCTGCAGCCGCAGGCTGCCGTCGGCGATCTTGGGAAGATAGGTTTGCTTCTGCTCGGGCGAGCCGTGCCGCAGCACCGTACCCATCGTGTACATCTGGGCGTGGCAAGCGGCGGCATTGCAGCCCTGCCGGTGGATCTCTTCCAGGATCACGGCCGCGGCCGAGAGGTTCAGGCCCGAGCCGCCGTAGTCTTCCGGCACCATGGCGGCAAGATACCCGGACGCGATCAGCGCATCGACGAAGGCTTGCGGATATTCGCGCTTGCGGTCGAGGTCACGCCAATAGTCGCCGGGAAAGCTGCGGCAGATCTGCGCGACGCCGTCGCGGATCTCGGCATAGGCGGCGGTGGGATCGAAGCTGGTCATGAGCACGCCTTGACGATGGAGAGGACGACCTTGGCATCGGGCCCGGCCGGCAGGGGAATACCGCCTTTCGTCATCGGACATGCCGTTTGCCTATGGCCCGAACCGAGCTGGCCTCCCGCAAGGTCAGCCGGTCGAGCAGCAGGCCGATCCAGGCGGGCACGCGCGGGCGCGCCAGCGGTCCGACCGGCGGGGTGATGTCGACCGTATACGTGACCGGCGCGTCGAGGATCCCCAGCCGGGTCGGACAGGCTGGCCACCGGACGAGGAGCACGCCGAGAAACCAGAACACCACCTGCGATACCCAACAGCAGAGGGTACGCCAGAGGCTGCGTCGCTCTCGGTGACGGTGGGGTGACCGAAGAAATCGTTGCCGATCAGCCCGACCGCAAAGGACAGGATGGCACCCGTGGTCCAGGAGCCACCAAGCGAGACCTGCTTACCGAAACCGCGCGTGTATGGCAGCACACGGGGGATCTTGTCGGCCAGCGTGCCGGGCGGAACGGCGATAGGCTGGGGCAAGCCGCCGGGCGCGCCGGTCGTTGTCACGGCAAAGCCGCCGAGGAAAACGAGCGAGACGATCGGCAGAAAGGATTTTTTGCCACGCCATAGACCAAGGCTCGCCAGCCGCCAATCGCCGCGGAAAGGAACAGGACAGCCCGTGATCCAGATCGCCGTGCCGCGGGTCACCATCCCGCCGGTTGCGCTTTCGAGCACGCCGCCGAGCGTCGACAGGCTGCCGGCCGCAAAGGGCAGCACCAGCGCGAGGACAACCACGCGCAACCCGACGCTGTCGTAATGAACACCTGTT
>CAXTEP010000217.1:0-1140 GCA_964243125.1 uncultured Lichenihabitans sp.
AACGAGTTGGCTTTCGCCATCGCCAGCTTGCGCTTGTGATGCTCCGACACGAGAACGAGGTCAGAGAACATATCGATCAGCACATCTCGATCGAGACCAGATCGCATTCCGTAGGCGAGGGCTTCCGCCAGAGCCGCAGTCCCCATTGCCATGACGCCGTTCACCGCCAGCTTCATCACGATGCCGGCACCAACTGGTCCGGCGTGGATGACTTTGCGACCGATCACGCCCAGGATCGGCGACGCGGTTTCAAGGTCGGCGGCGCTTCCGCCCGCCAGCACGACCAGTTCCCCACTTTCCGCTTCCGGTGTGCTGCCGGACACCGGCGCCTCGACGAACCGCACCTTCTTGGCCACCGCATGCTCGGCTGTCTTGCGCGATGCATCGGGCGACACGGTGCTGAAGTCTATCAGCAGCAGGCCTGGGCGGGCGCTCTCCAGCACGCCGTCGGGCCCGCCCATCGACTGCTCAAGGGCCGCGTCCGCGGGTACTGAGACAAGGACAGCATCGACCTGACTAGCCAGCGCCGCCGCACTGTCGATCATTTGAAAGCCGTCGACCTTCCCCTTGTGGCCGGGATCAAAGGCGATCACGTCGTAGCCGGCCTCACGCAGCCGCCCCGCCATTTTCTGCGCCATGGCACCGAAGCCCACGAACCCGACTTGACGACCATGCGTCATTTGAATTCCTCGGTAACAAAGATTGACGATGTCTCGGCGGCACTCGGTTCTGACGAGCCTGCAGTATTCGAATACGATGCGAGCGTCATTCTGATATGTTTAGAGCACCTGACGAAATCCTTGGGGTGAGGGTGCGGAAGCAGGTGATTGCGGCGGCGATGACCAGGAAGGCCCGGTAGGGGTCGGCGTGGCGTTCGTGGCGGACGGCGAGGCGCCGGAACTGGTTGATCCGCGCGAAGGTGCGCTCGGCCACCCAGCGGTGTTTGCCAAGGTGCCTGCCGCTTTCGACGATCCTTTGGATTGGGACCTGTCGTGTCGCCCCCCTTTTTGCGGCGATGGACGGGGAGTCGACCGAAGCGCGCCATCGGTCGATCTGCCCGGCCAGGTCGAGGCGGTCGAACATGTGCCGATGGATGCGGTCCCGTGGCCCTGCGTCCTGCCAGGCCCGCAACCGCCGCCA
>CAXTEP010000217.1:1240-4722 GCA_964243125.1 uncultured Lichenihabitans sp.
GCACCGTACGGACCTTGTCGGGGACGACGACGATGACAGGCCGGAGGACGTCGCCGGCTGTCCGGCGGGCCAGTTCCTCGTGGACCTCGACAAAGGCGACTTCGGACGTGCGGTCGATCGCGGCCAGCAGTGGGCACCGCTCGCCTTCTGGCCTGTGCATCAGCCACCGGCTCGTCAGTCATCGGCCGTGATCGCGACACCGGCCCGCGCGGCCGCATTGATGATGTGGTGCTGCATCGCGGCGCGCGCCTCCGTGGCCGCGCCCCCCACGATCGCGTCGTGGATCGCGACATGCTCGGCGATTGTGATCTCCACGATGGCGTCGAGCCGGGCGCTTGGCCGGCGCCGGGTCGCCATGATGCTGTCCCGCATGTGTTCTGAGACGAAGCTCACCACCTTGGCGATGTAGTCGTTGCCGGTGGCGAGGGCGACCGCGCGATGGAATTCGAGATCGGCATCGACGCCCGCGTCCGCCCATTTTTCCGTTCCACGCATGCGATCAAGCGCCGCCGTGATCGCCTGCTTCTGCGCCGGCGTACCGCGCTTCGTCGCGAGCCCCGCCGCCCGGACTTCCAGCATGGCCCGCACCTCGAAAACGTTGGCGAAGGACGCGCGGTCGCTCAGCGCGTCGGGCTCGATGCGCAGGATCGGCGAAGCGGCGTCCCGCATCACGAAGGCGCCGATGCCCTGGCGCGATTGCACGACCCCGTCCGAGCGCAGCCGCGCGATCGCCTCGCGCACCACGTTGCGACTGACCCCGAACGTTTCCGCCAGGGCCTGCTCGCCGGGAAGCCGGTCGCCGGGCTTGAGACGCCTCTTGTCGATCTCGGCCTGCAGGGCGTTGGCGATGCGGGAAGGAAGATGCGGCGTCCGATCGAGCGGGTCGAATTTCATCGGCGTGTCGCTTTCAGTCGAGGATCCGCCCGGGACTCATGGTGCCGCTCGGGTCGATGGCGGATTTGATCCGGCGCATGAGGTCGATCTCGATGGCCGGGGTGCGCGCGAGGAAAGCCTGGCGCTTCACCGAGCCGATGCCGTGCTCGGCGCTGATCGAGCCGTTCGCCGCATCCACCGCCTTGAAGATCGCGGCCTCGCAGCGGTACAGCGCGGCGACCCGCCCGTCCTCGTCGAGGCCCGGCGGGGGAAGGACGTTGAAGTGGATGTTGCCGTCCCCGAGATGCCCGTAGGCGAGCGGCACCGCCGCAGGCTCGGTTCGAGCGAGCGCCGCATGAGTGTCCTCGAGGAACCGGGCGATCCGGGAGACCGGGATCGACACGTCCGTGCGCAGGTGGCGGCCCTGCTGGGCCTGGGCCTCGATGATGCCTTCGCGGATCTGCCAGAAGGCGGCTGCCTGCGCCTGGTTCGCGGCCAGCGTGCCGTCGGTCATCAATCCTTCCTCGATGGCGCCTTCGAGGAAGGCTTCGACGAGGGCGCGCACGTCGATCAGACCGCTCGCCGAAGCTTCCATCAGCACGTAGTAGGGCGACGGCGCCTCAAGGGGATCGCGCTGGCCCCGCACGGCCGCCAGCGAGAGTTCGAGCCCGCGCCGCGGCAGGATCTCGAAGGCCGAGAGGAGGTCGGACAGGTCGACCCTGGCCCGCCCGAACAGGGCCACGGCGGCGGCGGGCGACGTCACGGCGAGAAAGGCGGTCTCGATCTGGGTCGGCTTGGGGAACAGCTTGAGACAGGCCGCGGTAACGATCCCGAGCGTTCCCTCCGAGCCCAGGAACACTTGCCTGAGGTCGTAGCCCGTGTTGTTCTTGCGCAGCTTCTTGAGCCCGTTCCAGACCTGCCCGTCCGGCAGCACGACCTCCAGGCCGAGGATGAGATCGCGCATCATGCCGTAGCGCACGACGTTGATGCCGCCAGCGTTGGTGGCGATGTTGCCGCCGATCTGGCAGCTTCCCTGGGCGCCGATCTTGAGCGGGAACAGGCGGTTCTCGGCCGCCGCCGCCGCGTGGACGGCTTCGAGCACGCAGCCCGCCTCGACCGTCATGGTGAAATTGAGCGCGTCGATCTCCCGCACGCGGTTGAGGCGCTCGAGGCTGATGACCACCTCGGTGCCGTCCTTGGACGGCGTCGCTCCGCCCACCAGCCCCGTATGGCCTCCCTGCGGCACCACCGGCAACCCTTGTCCGGCGCAGTAGCGCACGATTGCCGCCACATCGGCGGTCGTGCGCGGGCGCACCACCACCTTGGCAACCCCGGTCAGGTCGCCTGACCAGTCGGTCGCATACCGCTCCTGGTCAGGTCGCGCCGTCAGGGCCCCGTGGTCGTCGAAGAACCGCATCGCTTCGTCCAGCATGACGCGCTCCCGCGTTTTGTAAATTATTTCAGTTGTGGGACATTAGGACAGTATGGCATATGGAGACAAGGAAGAACAGGGCCGTGCAGGCCCGGAGCGGCACGCGCATCAAGGGAGAGCGTCATGTATGTCACCCCCCAAGGCGACAAGATCTTCGTGGTCGACGCCCACATCCACCTGTGGGATGCCCGGGCCGAGAACCGGCGCAACCGCTACGGCCTGACGTTCATCGAAAGCTTCTGGGGCTCCCACGTTGGCATGACCCCGAAGGACCAGCGCTGGGACTTCGACCGGTTCCTGCACTACGGGGTCGAGGGTGCCGCCAAGGACCTGTTCCAGGACGGTTACGTCGACCATGCCGTGATGCTGCCCACCAACCTTCACGACTTCTACGTCGACGGCTTCAACACGACCGAGCAATGCGCCGCCTTCAAGCGCGCTTACCCCGACAAGGTGGTGCTGAACGGGCGCTGCGACCCGCGCGACGGCCAGCGCGGGCTGGATCGCCTCGAAGCGGATTTCGAGAAATACAAGTTCAAGGGCGTGAAGCTCTACACCGCCGAGTGGAACGGCGTGTCGAAAGGCTACACGCTGCGCGACGAGATCGTCGCCCCCTACATGGAGAAGTGTCTCGAGCTCGGGGTCAAGATCGTCCATATCCACAAGGGCCCGACGATCCACCCCCTGAACCTCGATGCCTTCGACGTGCGCGACGTCGACTATGTCGCGACCGCCTTTCCGGCCCTGAACTTCGTCGTCGACCATTGCGGCATGCCGCGCATCGACGATTTCTGCTGGATTGCGGGCCAGGAGCCCAACGTCTACGGCGGGCTCGCGCTGATCCCCTCCTTCATCCACGCGCGACCCAAGTATTTCGCGCAGATGATGGCGGAGCTGTTGTTCTTCCTGGGTCCCGACCGGCTGCTTTTCGGGTCCGACTACGGCATCACCAGCCCGAAGTGGATCGTCGAGAAGTTCATGGCCTTCGAGTTCCCCGAGGATCTCGCGCAGGAGGCCGGGACCCCGCTGACCCTGGAGGTCAAGCGCAAGCTGATGGGCCTCAACGCCGCCAAGCTCTACGACCTGCCGGTGCCGGGGGAATGCCGCATCGTCGATCCGGTCGCCGGGGACGGCGAGATCCTGCTGGCGCGGGGCGAGATCGATGCCGCGGCCTGAG
>CAXTEP010000218.1:0-4615 GCA_964243125.1 uncultured Lichenihabitans sp.
CCGGACCATTTCAACAACAAGCTGGAAGTGGGCTCGATCGGGGTCGATCCCGTGGCTGAGATCGGGCGCATCCTGGACCGCCACCCCGCCGTCATCGTGTCGAGCGACACGCCGGAGGAGAAGACCAACCTGACCAGCTGGGCCTTCATGAGCGCCGTGCTGGCCCGCGACTACCATCCCGTCCTCACCGTGAAGGTCGGGGCGCGCCACCGCATCGTGTTCGAGCGCAATCCGGGGGCGTGACGCGGGGAGCGGCCCGGTTGGCTACGGGAGGATGTCGGACGCCCCGAACCCCTGCGCGTAAAGCAGGGCCGACAGGTCGCCGTAGTCGATCCGGCCGTGCGCCGCGGCCGCGACGGCGGGCTTGGCCCGGTACGCTACCCCGAACCCCGCGTCGCCCAGCATGGCGAGGTCGTTGGCGCCGTCGCCCACCGCCAGGGTCTCGGTGGGGTCGAGGCCGAGCCGCCCGCGCAGCTCGACCAGCGCGGCAAGCTTCGCGTCGCGGCCCAGGATGGGCTCGGCCACCCGCCCGGTGAAGCGCCCGTCCACCACCAGCAGCGTGTTGCCGCGGTGCTCGTCGAAGCCGAGCCGCGCCGCCACCGGCCCCGTGAACAGCGTGAACCCGCCCGACACCAGCGCCGCGTAGGCGCCGTGCGCCCGCATGGTCCGGACCAGCGCGCGGGCGCCCGGAGTCAGCGTGATGCGCTCGTCGAGAACCGTGCCGATCACGCTCGCGGGCAGGCCCGCCAGCAGGGCGACCCGCTCGCGCAGCGCCGGCTCGAAGGCGATCTCGCCCCGCATGGCGCGCTCCGTGATGGCCGCCACACGCGCCTTCAGCCCCGCGAAATCCGCCAGCTCGTCGATGCATTCCTGGCCGATCAGGGTCGAATCCATGTCGGCCAGCAGCAGGCGCTTGCGCCGGTGCGCCGCAGGCTGCACGAACAGGTCGAGGCCGTGCGGGTGGCGCCACGCGTCGAGCCGGGCCGCGTCGGGGCCCTGACCGTCGGGAAGCAGCAGGTCGGCGGCCTCGCCCTCGGCCAGCCAGCGCGTCGCCGTGCCGGCCGGGGCGAGCCCCACGGCCTCGCGCAGGCGCGCGGCCGTGAGCAGGCCCGAGCCCGGCGGGGCAACCAGCGTGGCGATGGTGGAAGGATGCGGCGGCATGGGCCGGGAAACACCGGTGGGGCGGGACGAGGGCGCCATCCTCATCGCAGGCCCGACCGCGAGCGGCAAGTCCGCCCTGGCCGTGGACCTCGCCGAGCGGCGCGGCGGCACGGTGATCAATGCCGATTCGGTGCAGGTCTACGCCGACCTGGCGGTGTTGTCGTCGCGTCCCGGCGCCGTTGACCTCGCCCGCGCGCCCCACCTCCTGTTCGGCCAGGTGGACGGCGCCGAAACCTACTCGGTGGCGCGCTGGCTCGCCGAGGCCGCGGATGCGCTGGGGCGCGTCCGCGCGGAAGGCCGGGTGCCGATCCTGGTGGGCGGCACGGGCCTCTACTTCAAGGCGCTCACGCAGGGGCTGAGCGCCATTCCTGCCGTGCCGGCCTCCGTCCGGGCCCGCATCCGTGCCGAGGCCAAGGGCATTCCCGTGGCCGACCTCCACGCCCGGCTCGCGGCGTGCGACCCGCTCACGGCCGCCCGGCTCAGGCCGAGCGATCCGCAGCGGATCCTGCGCGCCCTCGAAGTGTGGGACGCCACCGGCCGCCCGCTGGCCGGATTCCAGGGCGAGCGCGAGCCCCCGGTGCTCCCCCCGGGCACCTGGCGCGGCCTGGTCCTGATGCCCGACCGCGCGGCCCTGAACGCCGCCATCGAGGCCCGCTTCGACCGCATGGTGGCGGACGGTGCGCTCGACGAGGTGGCGCGCCTGCGGGCCCGGCGGCTCGACCCGGCTCTGCCGGTGATGCGGGCCCTCGGGGTGCCGCCCTTGCTGGCCCACCTGGAGGGCGCGATCACGCTCGCGGACGCGGTGGCGGCCGGCAAGGCGCAGACCCGGCGCTACGCCAAGCGGCAGGTCACGTTCGGGCGCCACCAGCTCGGCGGCTTCGCGACGGCGGAGTCGCGTGAAGACGCATGGTCGGCTCTGGCGGACCCTTGAGCCCTATGTTCCCGATCCTCATCCTGAGCCTGTCGAAGGATAATCCGGGAGCTCGCGTCCGGCCCGTCCTTCGACAAGCTCAGGACGAGGGTCTTGGCGGCCGATGCCGCTGTGGCGGCCGGCGCCGCGATCAACCTGACCGTACCTCACCGGAACGGCGGCTCGTCGAAGCTGCGGAGCTTGCGCGAATGGAGGCCCGAGCGGTCCTGGCGGAGGCCGTCCAGGGCCGCGAGGCCGATCAGCAGGTGCTCGGCCACGGCCCGCTCGTAGAAGGCCGTTGCGGCGCCGGGCAGCTTGATCTCGCCGTGCAGGGGCTTGTCGGACACGCAGAGCAGGGTGCCGTAGGGCACCCGCAGGCGAAAACCCTGGGCCGCCACCGTGCCGCTCTCCATGTCGACCCCGATCGAGCGCGACAGGTTGATGCGCCGTCGCTCCTGCGACCAGCGCAGTTCCCAGTTGCGGTCGTCGTAGCTCACCACCGTGCCGGTGCGCAGCCGCTGCTTGAGCGCGTCGGCCTTCTCGCCCGTGACCAGCGCCGCGGCCGCTTGCAGCGCCACCTGCACCTCGGCGAGCGCCGGCACGGGCATGTCGGTCGGCACCAGCTCGTCCAGGATGCGGTCGCGGCGCAGGTAGCCGTGCGCCAGCACGTAGTCGCCGATCGTCTGCGACTGCCGCAGCCCGCCGCAATGGCCCACCATCAGCCAGCAATGGGGGCGCAGCACCGCGAGGTGGTCCGTGACCGTCTTGGCGTTGGACGGCCCGACCCCGATGTTGACCAGCGTGGTGCCGCAGGACTCGCCGGCCTTGTCGCGACCCACGAGGTGGTAGGCCGGCATCTGGTACCGGTGCCAGGCCGAGGCCGCCATCACGGAAGCCGGATCGGCCGCCGCCGCCTCGCTGCGCTCCACCGCGACCCCGCCGGGCAGGATCAGGCGCTCGTAGCCGCCTTCGCCCCGGGCCAGCGCCTGCAGCCCGACCCGCACGAACTGGTCGACGTAGCGGTGGTAGTTGGTGAGCAGGATCCAGGGCTGGATGGCGCGCCAGTCGGCGCCCGTGTAGTGGACCAGGCGGCGCAGCGAGAAATCGACCCGCACGGCGTCGAACAGGGCAAGCGGCCGGGGATCGTCGCGGCTTTCCTGCTGCCACAGCCCGTCGGCGATCTCGTCGCCCACGGCCGACAGGAGCGGGGTGGGGAAGTGGCGGGCGAGGTCGGCGGCGTCCCGGCCGCCGCGCCCGAGCGCCGGGCCGGGCTCGACCACGTAGGGGTAGGGGATCTCCTGGGCGCTCAGCCCCACCTCGACGGTGGCGCCGTAATCGGCCACCAGCGGACGCAGCTGTTCGAGGAGGTAGGGCGCGAAATGGTCGGGCTGCGTCACCGTGGTGGCGTAGGTACCGGGCGCCTGGAACTTGGCGGTCGCGCGCTTGAGCCGCGGCATGGCCCCGGTGGGCGCGTAGGTGAGCCGCAGTTCGGGGTAGCGGAACTGCAGGCGGGCCGTCCCGTCGGGCGTGGTCCCGTCGTCGAGAAAGCGGGTCACGGCGGTCCGCAGCGCCCGGGTGGCGCCCGCGTGCAGCACCTGCAGCCGCGCCACCGCGGCTTCCGGCGTGTCCATGGTTTCCATCGGCCTGAGTTCTTGGTCGGGCAAGCCCGTGTCCTTCAAGGTTCGCGAGGGCGACGATGCCGCTCCTTCCTTAACCCGTGTCGGGCCGATCGGGCGAGCCGTACGTGCCATGTGACGGATTGCCCGCGCCCGGCCGGAACGCGCTCATCACCCTCGGGCGTTGACGACGCATGACGGTTCTGCTCGACACGCTTTCACCCAACCTGACCCCTGCCGCCGCGGTCGTGCCCGACGATGCCGAGCGGTCCCGACCGCCGCGCCTGTGGCGCCCCAAGCGTGTGCTGATCACGCGCTCGGCGCGCGAGTGGGAGCGGGGCCGCGCGATTGCGCGGCGCGCCGCGGCGCTCGGGGCCGAGGTGGTGGAACTCCCCAGCGACCGCCTGGGCGGCCTCGTGCCGGGCGACGACCCGCGCGCCGACTACCGGATCGCCAAGTCGACCCTGGCGGTCGTGGTGGCGTCGGAGGCCAAGCGCCGCCTGCAGCCGATCCCGCCCTCGGCCGACTGGCGCTTCGACCTCGCCGAAGGCTGCCCGGCCCATTGCCAGTACTGCTACCTCGCGGGCTCGCTGGCCGGGCCGCCCGTCACCCGGGTTTATGCCAACGTGGAGCAGATCCTGGGCGGGCTCGCGGACTACCTGGGCAAGGGCGCCGTGACGTCGGCCTCGGCGGCGCGCGCCGCCGAGGGCACGACCTTCGAGGCTTCCTGCTACGCCGACCCGCTCGGGATCGAGCACCTGACCGGCAGCCTGGGCGAGGCGGTGCGCTTCTTCGGCGCCTGGGACGCGCCCGTGCAACTCCGCTTCACCACCAAGTTCGCCGACGTGGAGCCGCTGGTCGGGCTCGACCACGGCCGGCGGGTGCGGGTGCGGATGTCGGTGAACGCCGCCCCGCTGATCCGCCAGGA